>JASGGQ010000040.1:0-20145 GCA_047604965.1 Patulibacter sp.
CTGCGGCGCTGGCCGCCGCCGACCGCGCGCTCGTCGCGGCCGACCGCGACCTTGCGGCCACCGACGCACAACTGGCCGCGCTCGTGCCACACGAGTTCCCCGCGCGGCACGCCGCGCTCGACGACACCGGCACCACGCTCGACGCACAAGAGCAGGAGATCGCCTCCGAAACAGCGGCGCTGGAGCAGGCCGCGGCACTCCACGAAGCGACGATCCTCGCTCGCCGTACCGCCGCCGAAGAGGTCGCGCGATGCCGCATGGCCGAGCAACAGTCCGAGCGACAACTCGCCGAGCTCACGCAGCGGCTCGCGGGCGCAAGCGCGAGCGCCGGCGGCCTCACCCCACATCAGGCTCAAGCTGATCTTGATGGCATCGATGCGGAGATCGCCCGCCTCGACCGGCGAATCGCTGAGACCGAGCAGGCTCGGGAGCGTGTCGCGGCGCTCGAAGCCGAGATCGAGCGTCAGCGAACACGATCCGGACAGGCACGTACCGCTGCCGCCCGCCATCGCCAGCACGCAGAGAGCCAGCGCGCCGAAGCCGACCGGCTCGACGCCGAGTTGCGGCAGCTACGCGGCCCGCTGCCGACCGTCGAGGCTGCCGCACTGGCCGCCGAACGCTTCGCGACCGCAATGGAAGGCGCGGTCACTCTCCTGACCGAGCTGGGATCCGCAACGATCGAGCGCGACCGCGCCGCCCAGCATCTTGCGGAGCGCCTCGCAGCTGTGCCGGCCGCCGCGCGCCCGGCACCCGGCAGCTCGCTTGCCGAACGACTCAGGCAGCAGGAAAGCCAACGTCAGCAGGCCCGCGATGCAGCGAGCGCCGCCGAGCGCCACCTCGCCGAGGCCCGCCGGCGGCTCGACGCGATCGACCAGGCGGCCGCAGCGCTCGACCGGCTCAACACCGAACTTGGCCCGGTCACAGCCGAAGCCGAGCGGATCACCCGGCTCGACGCGACGGTGCGCGGCGGCGGCGACAACCAACGCAAGATCAGCCTCGCGACGTACGTCCTGGCTGCCCGTTTGGAACAGGTGGCGGCCGCCGCGACGACGCACCTGCTGCGAATGTCGTCGGGCCGTTATGAACTCGTCCACCATGACGACCGCTACGGCGGCGGCCCAGCTGGCCTGGGGCTGCGCGTGCGCGACGGCTGGACCGGCGAGGAACGCGACACGGCGACGCTCTCCGGCGGCGAAGCGTTCTACGCCTCGCTGGCGCTGGCGCTGGGGCTGGCGGAGGCGGTCACCAGCGAGGCCGGCGGCCGACCACTCGACACGCTACTCGTCGACGAAGGGTTCGGCTCCTTGGATGCCGACACGCTCGAGGAGGTCCTCGGCGTGCTCGACGAACTCCGCGCCGGTGGCCGAGCCGTCGGTCTGGTATCGCATGTCGCGGCGCTCGCCGAACGGATTCCGTCGCAGCTGCGGGTCACACCGGCACGGAGCGGCAGCCGCGCCGAGGTGCACCTCTCAATCAGCTGACGGCCGGCTGCTCGCGACGTCGTGCTTGTCCATCGTCACGTCGCCGGTTTCGCCGGTGCGAATGCGGATGACATCTTCGACCGGGAGCACGAAAATCTTGCCGTCGCCGATACTGCCGGTGCGTGCGTGACGCACGATCGTGTCGACCACCGTCTGCGCGTCGCCGTCGGCGACACCGACTTCGAGCCTCAACTTCGGCCGCAGGTAGTTCGTGACCGACGAGCCGCGGTACTGCTCGGTGACGCCGCGCTGACGCCCGGTGCCTTTCACTTCGGCGACCGACATGCTGGGCAGCCCCTGCTCAAGGAGCGCACTGCGGATTGGCTCGAACGCATCGTGGCGGATATAAGCGATAACCAACTTCATGGCCATAGTGTCACGCACTGCGCCGCTCCATTCCAGCGAAATCTTGCAGCCAGAACGGACAGCGGGCCCGCCGGAGCTGACGCTCCAGCGGGCCCGGGATCTGCCCCATCAGCCCCTCGGCTCAGCCGTTTACCGCCTCAGCGGCATCCGGGTGCGCCTGGAGCGTCTCCTCACCTGATTCGCCAGTGCGAATCCGGTAGGCCTGTTCGATCGGGGAGACGAAGATCTTCCCGTCTCCCACGGTGCCGGTACGGGCGTGCTTGAGGATCGTGTCGACGATCGTTTGCACATCTCCGTCTGCGACACCGCATTCGATCTTGAGCTTCGGGCGCAGGTAGTTGGTGACCGACGCCCCGCGATACTGCTCGGTGATCCCGCGCTGGCGCCCGGAACCTTTCACGTCGCAGATCGTCAGGCTCGGGAACCCGAGTTCGAGCAACTCGGCGCGAATCGGCTCGAATGCGTCGTGCCGGATGTACGCGGTGACCATTTTCATCGCTCAGACCTCCTGGGGCTTGGATGCGGCCGACACCGCTTCCGGACGGGTCAGCGTCGACGACAGGCCGTAGCCGACCAGTTCCGCTTCCGGGATGAACTGCTCGGGGTAGCCGTACATGCCGTGCTCGGAGATGTCGAGACCAGCCTCTTCTTCTTCCGGCGTGACGCGTAGGCCAACGGTGACCTTGATCAGCCAGAAGGTGAGGTAGGAGAGGATGAACACGATCAGGAAGGTCGCGAGCACCGCCACGGCCTGCGCCGCAAGCTGCGTGCCACCGCCGCCGTAGAAGATCCCCGGTTCCTGACCGTCGAGCGTCAGCGCCTTCGTCGTGAACAGGCCGCAGGAAAGCGTGCCCCAGATGCCGGCAACACCGTGAGCCGACAGTACGCCGACCGGGTCATCGATCTTCTTGTCGATCGCGACGATGCACGGCACGACGATCAGGCCGGCGACCACGCCGATGATCAACCCGGGCAGCGGATCGACATAGCCCGACGGGGCGGTGATCGCGACCAGGCCGGCGATCGCGCCGTTGCCGATCATGCCGACGTCGAGCGTCTTGGTGATGAACAGCGCGGCGATCGCTGCACCGAGCACACCGCCGGCCGCGCCGAGGTTCGTGACGACCGCGACCTGGCCGAACACCGCGCCGGTGGCGCTCACGGTCGAGCCGGCGTTGAAGCCAAACCAGCCGACCCACAGAATCAGGACGGCGAGGCCGAACAGCGGCATGTTGTGGCCCGGGATCGGGCGCGGCTTGCCATCCGGGCCGTATTTGCCGCGACGGGGGCCAAGCAGCAGCACCGCTGCGAGCGCGCCGGTGGCGCCGGTGAGGTGGACCACCGAGGAGCCGGCGAAGTCCTGGATGCCGAGACCGAACGGCGTCAATGCGCCGGCCCACACCTGGTGCGCGACCAGCGGGTAGATGATCGCCACGAACACGACCGCGTAGATCGGGTACGCGATGAACTTGATGCGTTCCAGCGTGGAACCCCAGACGATCGCGAGCGAGACTGCCGCGAACGCGAACTGGAAGAGGAAGTAGGTGAAACCAACCCCATCGACTTCCTTGGCGTACCCAAGCACGCCGACAGCGACGGAGTTGTCAGACAAGGCCTGGCCGGCATTGAGGAAGAACCCACTGTCGCCGAGGATCTTGCCGCCACCGCCAAAGGCGATGCCGTAGCCGACCGCCCACCAGACCACGGCAGCGATCGAGAAGTTCACGAGGATCTTCGCGACGATCGTGCCGACATTCTTCCCGCGAGCAAAGCCGATCTCCAGGAACAGGAAGCCGACCTGCATCAGGATCACGAGGATCGCCGAAACAATGATCCAGGTCGAACTGACGTCACCGGCGGTCGCAGCCAACCCGGAAGCAACCGAGTCGAGCGTCGGTGGTGGGTCGTCTTGCGCATATGCCAGCGCTGGAGTGAGGAGCGTCGCCGCAGCTGCAAGCAGCGCGGCCCGACGCAATACGGGTGGGTGCACAGAGGCCTCCTTGATGGGGATAGGGACCACGGGCAGCATTGCTGCCACGCCAGTCGGACCTCTTGTCCACCGGGCCAAAGTTGCGGGCGAAGACCGCTCCACCAGGGACGCGCGGCGTGCCGGAGCTGCACCGCGCAGGCGCCGTTCGCTGAAGGTCCGTCGGCGCCGATCTGCCGGAGCAGCCAGCCATTTCGCGCGCGCGACACTGCTGCCTCTGCCGCTGGACAACCTTCTCCGCCCGGCTTTGTCCATGTGGACAAGACCCGCCGTCGCAAGCGGCCGATAGGTTTGGCCCCGGCCCGCTTCGGGCTCTACCTGCGGCGCTGTTTCGCACCACGCGCCGGCTTCAGCGCCAACCCCGACCCTTACTTAGGAAGGGAGCAACCCCATCATGCCCCATCTCCGTCAGACCAATGTGACCGCCGCGCAGTGGACTGCGAACGGCAGCACGATCGCCGAATACGACCTCACGTCGCCCTCCAGCCAGATCTTTGGCAGCAACGTCTTCTCGATCGACGTGCAGCGCCAGCGACTTCCGAAAGCAGTCTTCAAAGAGCTCCAGGAGGCGCTTGCCAAGGGCGGCGCGCTCGATCGTCCGCTCGCCGATGCCGTCGCGCTCGCGATGAAAGAGTGGGCGCTAGAGAAGGGCGCCTCCCATTACACGCACTGGTTCCAGCCGCTGACCGGCTCCACCGCTGAGAAGCACGATTCGTTCTTCAACCCGACCGGGTCGGGCGGCGCGATCGCCGAGTTTTCCGGCAAGGAACTGATCCAGGCCGAGCCAGACGCCTCCTCGTTCCCGAACGGCGGCATCCGCTCGACCTTCGAAGCGCGCGGCTACACGGCGTGGGACCCAACGAGCCCCGCCTTCATCCTCGAGAACCCGAACGGCGCGTATCTCTGCATCCCGACGGCGTTCGTGTCGTGGACCGGCGAAGCCCTCGACTCGAAGATTCCGCTGCTGCGTTCGATGGATGTCGTGTCGACCGCCGCCGTCAACGCGCTGCGTCTCTTCGGCGACACGACGACCGAGCGCGTCTTCTCCTCGGTCGGCCCGGAGCAGGAGTACTTCCTGATCGACGAGCAGTACTACTTCGAGCGTCCCGATCTCGTGACGACCGGCCGCACGCTGTTCGGCGCCAAGCCGCCGAAGGGCCAGGAGCTCGACGACCACTACTTCGGTTCGATCCCCGAGCGGGTGCTGGCGTACATGATGGAGGTCGAGCACGAGCTGGCGAAGCTCGGCGTGCCGATCAAGACGCGCCACAACGAGGTCGCCCCCGGCCAGTTCGAGATCGCGCCGATCTACGAGAACTCGAACATCGGCGTCGATCACCAGCAGATCACGATGCAGGTGCTCAAGAAGGTCGCCCGCAACTACGGCCTCGTCGCGCTGCTGCACGAGAAGCCGTTCGCCGGCGTCAACGGCTCGGGCAAGCACAACAACTGGTCGCTGGGAACCGATGGCGGCGACAACCTGCTCTCCCCCGGCGATCGTCCGAGCGAGAACCTGCGCTTCCTGTTCTTCACGGCGGCGGTCATCAAGGCAGTCAACCGTCACCAGGAGTTGCTGCGTGCAACGGTCGCGAGCGCCGGCCAGGATCACCGGCTCGGCGCGAACGAGGCGCCGCCGGCAATCATTTCGATCTTCCTCGGTGCCGAGCTCGACACGGCGTTCAACGCAGTCGCTGAGGGCAAGAAGATCGATGAGGGTGACCGTGGCTTCCTCGGCCTCGGCACCGCCGTGCTGCCGGAGCTGCCGCTCGATGGCGGCGACCGCAACCGCACCTCGCCGTTTGCCTTTACCGGCAACAAGTTCGAGTTCCGCGCCGCCGGTTCGAACCAGTCGATCGGCTTGGTGAACACGGTGCTCAACACGATCATGGCGCAGAGCGTTGAGGAGCTTGCGGCCGACCTCGATGCAGCGCTCAAGGGCGGCGCGGAACTCGGCGACGCGGTGACCGCGATCGTCAAGAAGGTCTGGGACGAGAACAAACAGATCACTTTCCTCGGCGACGGCTACTCCGAGGAGTGGCATGAGGAGGCGGCCAAGCGCGGCCTGGCGAACAACAAGACGACGCCGGATGCGTTGCCGGCACTCGTGTCGGATTCGACGATCGAGCTGTTCGAGTCGTACAACGTGCTCAGCAAGCGCGAGCTTGAAGCGCGCTTCGATGTCTTCGTCGAGCAGTACGTCACGCTGCTCAACATCGAAGCTGAAACGGCCGCGTTGCTGGCGCGTACGGCGATCTTGCCGGCCGCGCTCAAGCATCTGGCGCTGATCAAGGACTCGGGGATCACGTCGCTGGAGGCGCCGGTCGTCGAGTTGATCGAGGAGCTCTCCGCGAAGATCAAGGTGCTCGACGAGAAGAACGCGATTCACCCGGCCGGCGACGAGTTGACGCTCGCGAAGTACATGCGCGACGAGGTGTATGCCGCGTACATGGATGTGCGCGAGGTTGCCGACAAGCTCGAAGGCATCGTCGCCGACGACCTGTGGCCGCTGCCGCGCTACTCGGAGATCCTGTTCGTCAAGTAGTAGCTCGGTTTCCAGCGGATCGGTGGGGCGCCGCGCCCCACCGCCGCGTCGGCAGAGTTGTGGAGCCCCGCCCGGCGCAGTCCGGTGCGGGGCTCGCTACCTTCTCACAGCGCGACCGGCTGCGCGCGAGCGGTTTGGCCGGCGATCGGCGCGGTGCCGATGTGGACGACGGCATCACCATCAGCGCCGCCGGCCGGCGGGACGCTCGACATCGCATGCTCGGCCAGCGCGGTGATCGTCAGCGACGGGTTGACGCCGACATTCGCCGGCATCGCCGCACCATCGACAACGCGCAGGTTCTCGTACCCGTAGACCTTCAGGTCGCCGTCAACCACGCCGCGCTGCGGCGACGGCCCGATCGGGCAACCACCCAGGAAATGCGCAGTCGATGGAATGTTCGCGAGCGACTCCATCACGCCGTTCTGCGCGATCCCGCCGGTGCGCTCCTCCAGCCAGCGAGCGAACCGGTAGCCGGCGTCGATGAAGGTCGGATTGGGTTTGCCGCTCTGCTCGGTTCGGAGCTTGATGCCGGCCCCGAAGCGGCGTTTGCGCGCCCGCAGCGCCAACGCATTGTCGAGCGACTGCATCACCAGCACGATCACGGTGCGCTGCGACCAATCGGGGGCCGAAATCAGCTCCCAGTACTTGCGCGGGTGGCGCAAGATCTGGCCGATCGCCTTGAGCGGGCGCGTCACGCGCGTCCCATCGCCGGTCAGCAGCGCGAGCAGGAACTTGTTCGAGCCACCGGCCTCACCGAAGACGACCGTCTCGATGTGCGTGTCGGGATCCGGGTAGATCGACGACGAGATCGCGACACGGTTGCCGATCCCTTTCGCTTCGCCGGGCGGCACCGTCACCGCGAGAATCGACTCGCTGTTGGTGCGGATCAGTTCGCCGAGCATCGGTGAGAGGTGTGGCAGGCTGCCTTGCAGGCGTGCGCGTTGCAGCACCGTGTTGCTGCCGAGCGCGCCGCCGGAAACGACGACGCCCCGGCAGCGGATGACCTGCACGTCGCGACCACTGCGGCGGCCGGTCGCCTCATGCTCGATATACCAGCCGGTTGCACCACGGTCGCCATCGATCGGCCGCAGGTCGGTGACCGTCCGGTCGGGGCTGATCGTCGCGCCGCGCCGCTCCGCGAACCACAGGTAGTTCTTCAGCAGCGTGTTCTTCGCGCCAATCGGGCAGCCGACCATGCAGCGTCCGCACTGCGTGCAGCCGGTCCGCTCGGGGCCCTGACCGCCAAAGTACGGGTCGGGCACCGTTTTGCCAGGCGTGTCGAGGTACGCGCCGACGCGCGTCTTGCGATAGGTCTCACCAACGCCGATCTCCTCCGCCCAGAGCCGCAGCCACTGATCGGACTTGTCGTCCTTGCGCACGTCGGTTACCCCGAGCATCCGCTGCGCGGTCTCGAAGTGCGGTGCAAGCGTGTCCTTCCAGTCGCGCATCCCGGCCCACTGCGGATCCTCGAAGAAGCGATCCGGCGGCGTGTACAGCGTCATCGCGTACACGTTGCTGCCACCGCCGACGCTCGTGCCGGACATCACGAAGACATCCTTGAAGACCGTCAGCTTCCAGATGCCGCGCAACCCGAAACGCGGCGCCCAGTAGTAGCGCTTGCGGTCGAAGGAGTCGCGCGGCAGTTCGTCGTCAGCGAAGCGGCGGCCCTGCTCAAGCACCCGCACGCTGTACCCCTTTTCCGCAAGTCGCAGCGCGCTGACGCTCCCCCCAAAGCCGGACCCCACGACAACGTAGTCAACGTCGTACCGCTCGTCATCCGCAACCCGCGACACACCGCTCATGTGCGTCAGCCTACAGCGCGATCACGCGCAAGGGTAATCAGCGGTACCCTGCGGTCGTCGCTGGCGCCTCAAACGCACCCCTACCCCCTGACACCAACCAGGCTAGGGCGTGCGCGCGTGCGCGCGAGACGCTGCCACCCGCGCCACGCATTCCTCAGCGGATCCCTAACGCGGCCCCGAAGACGACGACGGGGCACCGGCACCACCCACCGGCCAGGATTCTCCCGGGACGTCGGCCGAGCGGAGCGCGAGGTAAAAGTCGACGCGCGCCGCCGTCGATGAAGGATCGATCCCAGTACACTTCTCGATCCGCGCGAGACGGTATCGCAACGTGTTGACGTGGATGCCGAGCCTCGCCGCAGAGACGCCCCACTGGCAGCCCGTACTGAGAAAGACATCGAGCGTGCGGACCAACTCTGTGCCGTGACGCAGGTCGTAGTCGCGAATCGGATCAAGGACAACGGCTCGCAACGCGGCCAGCGGACGCGCGGCAGCGTCCCCGAGCATCCGCAAGATCAGCGGCAATTCGGCTGCTGGCTGCGGTGCGCTTGCCTGCGCGGGCGCCGTCAGCCGGTTGAGTTGGCAGACGCGCCGGGCATCGTGCAACGCTCGGATCGTTCCCGCCACGTCGGTGACCAACGCCGAGGCTGTTCCAAGATCACCACCGAGCCGGCGAACTGTCGGCTCAGCCAGCGACTGGAAGCGCTCCACGCAGCGGGTGGCGGCGTGCTCCTCCGGTGCGGCCAGCAACAACCCAATCACCTCATCGCCGCGCAGGACCACCAGATGGTTGATCGCCGCAGCGTCAGCGAGATCCTCAAGGCCCGACGCAACATCCTCAAGATCAGCGGCACTCGCCCCCGCTGCCTGCCCGACGATCGCAACAAGTTGCCCGGGGCCACCGAGCCCCAGCGCGCGCCCCCAAGCATCCAGCTCTTCGACGCTCACGTCGCCTGATTCCGAGCGTTCCACAAACTCTCGGCCCGCCGCACGGCGCTCGACGCGGCGCTCCGCCGCCAACGCGCGGTGCCGCGCGATGAACACCGCCGCGTCATCGATCGCCCGCCACTCGTCAGCGCCCAGCAACCCAGGATCGCAACCGGCGATCAAGTCCGATGGCGGTGCCCCGGGCCCGACGCCGTCAAGCCGAACAATCGTCACGTCCCCCTCTTCCGGCGGAACTCCACGCATCACTCCCGCCGCAGATCGGGCTGCGGCCGCCGACTCAGAGACCGGCGAAGCCGCAATGATTGACACCGGCCCCTGCAACCAGACCGGGCACTCCAGGTCGCGCTCAAGCACCGCCAGGATCCGGGGAACGCCGCCCAAGGTGCCGACGGCCTCAGCGTAGCTCGTCAGACGCGCCGCAGCATGAGGCTCCACCACCGCGTTACGCCCCCGACGTGGCTGACGTGGCCGACGGCCGACGCTGCGCTGGCACCAGCAGCGCCGGATATGGGTCTGGTTCCTGAAGCCCGCAGGAGGCCACAACATCATACCCACCATCGACGCCCGCAATGCCGACATGCGCCGCGTGGGTGGTATGACGGTTCGCTCGCACCGTAATCGGGACACCTTCCGGACTGCCGTCAAAGGTCGTCCCTGGAAGCGCGCGGCTCACCGTGCTGGCACTGCTGCCGCCTGCCGTCCGAGCCGCCAACGCAAGGAGCCAGATCGCGTTGTACGCAGCGGTGCTCACGACGTGGGTGACCGCACCTCGGCCGAACCGGGCGGCGAACGCCGCCCGGTGATCGACGTTGGCCGGGTTCGACAACGAAGCGAAATAGGAGGCGGCCATGAAATGCCCGGCCGCGACCGCTGGGTCCATCAACTGCAACTCCGCTTCGGTGGTGACGGTCGCGGCGATCGGCAACGTAGACGCGCGGAAACCCCCGTCGTAAAACTGGCGGTAGAACGCTGGAACCGAGTCGTTGCCGACCAAGTTGCAGAGCACCACGTCCGGCTTGAGCCGATCGATTTCCTCCAGCGTGGCAGCGAAATCGGTCTGCCCCAGCGGCACGTAGCGGTCCACGGCGACTTCCCCACCCCGGCCCCCCACGACGCGCTGAATGATCTGCCCGGCCGTGCGCGGATAGACGTAATCGGAACCGACCATGTAGAACCGGCGCCCAAGGTTGCCAAGGATCCAGTCGATATACCCGCCGAGGAACTGGTTCGGGACCGCCCCCGCGTAGCACACGCACGGCTCCTGCTCGAGCCCTTCGTAGTACGTCGGGTACAGCAACAGCGCGCCGGCCTCACGAATCGCGGGCAGCATCGCCACCCGGCCAGCAGAGGTGTACGCCCCAAGCACCAGGTCAACGCCGCTGCGCAGCACGCCACGCAGCGCGTGGACGGCCTGCGTGACGTTCGTCGTCGAATCCACGACAACTGGCTGCAACCGGCGCCCGCCGATGCCGCCGCCGGCGTTGACCTCCTCGATGGCCAACAGGGCGCCGCGGCACATCGATCGACCGGTCACGCCGTGCCCACCGGTCAGCGGGATGACCATGCCGATCCGCACCACGTCAGGATCGTCATCGTCGCCCACAAGTCCCATCGCATCGAAGGCGCGTTCGCTCCGAGCAACGCGCCATGCGGCCGCCGTCGGCTCAGGAGGCGGGCCACAAAACGCGTCGATCTGCGAAACAGACAGCGCCGGGACGTGACGCTGGGGGCCAGAAACAGTCAAGTCGGCAGAGAACATCAACTCCGCCGAGTGGTAGCACGCGACCACAGCTGCGTCTTCATCCTGCGGGCGCGAGCGTGCTGCCATCTGTCCAGCCCCACGTCCCAGCGCAGCTGCTGCGCGCGGCTGGCCCGCCGCGCGCAGCAACGAGCACCTACCGACGCGCCCCGGTCGGCAGGCCATTGCGCCAGAACGGCACGGCGCGACGATGCAACGTTTCCCGGAACTGCTCGGTCGACTTCGGCAGCAGCGTGCCGTCACCCCAGTCGAGGATCACGCCGTACTGACGGATCACGTCGAACTGATCGAGCTCGCCGGCCCGGTACGCCGCCGCGACCTCCTCCGGGTCGCGCGCCAGCCACTGCTCCCGCTCGGCGCGAATCCTCGCCCGCTCGGCGTCGGTGGCCTGCTGATCGATGCGGTACTCGCAGAGCTCAACGTCGACCGGCTCGATCACGACACCGTAGTCCTTGCGGGCACGCTCGATCGAGACGTACTCGTCGATCACGTCCTCCAGCACCTCGCCGGCCTCACGCAACAGCGGATCGCCGAGCCCGCCGCCGCCAGCCGACGGGCGGGTGAACTCGTCGCCGACCTCCACCGGGACGCCAGAGAAAATCGAGCCGAGGTAGCGCTCGCCCTCCTTGCCGCGGTTGACCCAGACGCCGTGCGGCAGCGACGGTGCGCCGCCCCACATGCCCCAGGTGACCGAGCGCTCGCGGTCGCAGCAGTACGACATCACGGTGCGGTTCGCGCCGTAGAGCACGCCGCCCTTCTGGGCGCCGAGCCCGCCGCGCCAGGTACCCGGGCCGCCGGAGTCCTGCACGAATTCGTGGCCGGTGGTCAGCACCGGGGCCAGGCGCTCCTGGCCCTCGAACGGCTGCGTGCCGTACTGCGCACCGAAGACCGGGCCGCTCGTGTCGGAGCCGTCGAGGCCGTTACGCCCACCCCAGCCGCCAACCATCCAGTCGTACCACATGAAATACGGCTCGCCTTCGACGCGCTCATCACGACCGCCGACGAGTAGATACTCGAGGTTGAAGGAGCAGCTCATCGCGCGCTCCGGCAAAATGCCGGCCCACAGTTCGAAGACGGAGTTCATGATCTTCTCGAACGGCCCCGAGCAGAAGCCGGCACACGGCGTCGGCCACGAGCAGTTGACCACCGAACCCTCCGGCCCCAACTCAAGCGTGACCGCGCGGTAGAACCCGGAGTTCAGCGGGAGATCCGGGAACTGGTACTTCGTGCCGGCGACGATCCCGGCGAACGACCCGCCGAACGCCGCGTTGAGGAAGGTCGAGATCTGCGGATGCGACCCGGTCAGGTCGTAGTGAATCTGGTCGCCCTCGATCGTGAGCTTCGTGTGGACGGGGATCAACCCCTCCCCGAGCACCGGATCCTGGTCGATGTAGTCGACCGTCTCCCAGGTGCCGTCCGGCAGTGCCGCGACCCGGGCGCGAATCAACGCCTCGACGTAATCCTGGACCTCCACGAACGCCGTCTTAATCGTCTCCAATCCGTACTTGTCGCAGAGCCGCAGGATCTCGCGCTCGGCCAGCGCCGAAGCCTCGTGCTGGGCCTGCATATCGCCGATGATGTCGTGCGGGGCGCGCGTGTTGGCGGCCATGAACTGCGCCACATCCTCCAGCCAGACGCCCTTACTCCACACGCGGACGGGCGTGATCCGCAGCCCCTCCCCCATGTGGTCGAGCGCCGTGATGTTGAACGAGCCGGGCACGGCGCCGCCGATGTCGGCCCAGTGGCCGTTGGCCTCCGCGAAGCCGAGTAGCTCCTCGCCGTGGAAGATCGGCCGCACGATCCGCGTGTCGTTGAAGTGCGTGCCGCCGGCGAACGGGTCGTTGACGATGAAGGCATCGCCGGGGTGGATGTCGTCCCTGAAGGTGTCGATCACCGCCTTGCAGGTGTAATGCAGCGTGCCGACATGCGCCGCGATGTCGCCGGTGCCCTGCATCACCGTGTTGCCCTCGGTGTCGCAGATCGCCGACGAGAAGTCGCGCGAATAGATCACAAACGAATGGCAGGTGCGCAGGATCTGCTCTGCCATCTGATCGACGATGTTCACGAACGCGTTGCGCAGCACCTCGAACGTGATCGGGTCGATGGTGGGCTGAAACGCCGGGCTCAGGGCCGGCGCCGTGGTCGGGACGGTCATGCCTGCTCCTCGATGTCGATGCGGATGTTCAGCCAGGCGTCGACGCTGGCCGTGGTGCCCGGAGGCACGAGGGTGGTGGAGTCGAGCTGGGTGATGATTGCCGGGCCAGTGATCACCGTCCCTGCGACGAGCGCGTCGCGGTCGAAGAGCGGTGTCTCGACGGCGGCCGGCAGCTCGTCGAAGCGCACCATGCGCGTGCCGGCCGGCTCGGCGACCGCGCCGTCGACCAGCTCAGCCGGCGGCGAGGCCGGCTTCGGCGTGAGGCCGATCGCCCGCACGCCGAGCCGATAGATCTCCACCGGCAGCCCCGTGCGTGAGAAGTTGTGCTCGCGCTGGTAGTCAGCGTGGAAGGTCGCGATCGCATCGTCGATCGACTCGATTTGCTGGCCGACCGACACCGAAATCGAGCGCCACTGGCCCTGGTAGCGCATGTCAATCATGCGCTGGAAGGTCATGTCCTGCTCGGCCACGCCCTCGTGGGTCAGCCGCTCGCGGCCCTCCTCCTCAAGCTCGCGGAACGCCGCCTCGATCTCCGTCGGCTCAACGTCGCCGGCGCCGCGCAGAAACATCCGCTTGACGTCGTGCTGGATGTCGACGAGCAGGCAACCCATCGCCGAGGTCACGCCCGGGCTCGCCGGGATGATGACCGTCGGAATCGACAGCTCCTTGGCGACCGCGACGCCGTGCAGCGGACCAGCTCCCCCGAAGGCAACGAGCGCGAAGTCACGCGGGTCGTGGCCGCGGCGGATCGAGATCAGCCGCACCGCGTCGGCCATGTTCGCGCAGGCGACCCGCAGCGTCGCCAGCGCGGCCTCCTCGACACTGAGGCCCAGCGGCGCGGCGATCTCGCCCATCGCCTCGATCGACGCGTCCCTGTCGAGCGACATTCCTCCGCCGACGAGCTGCGTGCCAACCCGGCCGAGGATCAGGTTCGCGTCGGTGTTGGTGGCCAGGCCGCTGCCGGTGCCGTAGCACGCCGGCCCGGGAACCGAGCCCGCCGACTGCGGGCCGTTGCGGAGCGCGCCGGCATCGTCGAGCCACGCCAGCGAGCCGCCGCCGGCGCCGATCGTGAGCACCTCGATCGAAGGGAAGCAGATCGGCAGGCCGTACTCGACGAACCACTCGTCGGTCATCCGCAGATTGCCGCCCTCCGAGAGCGAGACGTCGGTCGACGTGCCGCCCATGTCGAAACCAATCGAGTTGTCGAAGCCGGAGAGCCGCGCGACGTGCTGGCTGGCGATCGCCCCCGCCGCGATGCCGGAGGCCGCCAAACGAGCGGCGTATTGCTCGGCGACGGCGGTCGTCATCACGCCACCACCGGAGTGCAGCAGCAGCACATCGCCGGCGTAGCCGTCGTCCTTCAGGCGGGTGCCAAGCTCCTGCGCGTAGGGCCGCACGATCGGCGAGAGCACGGCGTTGGCGACCGTCGTCGAGAAGCGCTCGTGCTCGAAGATCTCGGGGTGTACGTCGTGCGAGGTGGTGACCACGACGCCGGGAAGCTCCTCCTCGAGGATCTCCTTCATCCGATTCTCGTGATCGCCGTTGGCGTAGGCGTTGACGAAGCAGACGGCGACCGTCTTGACCCCACGCCGGCCCAGGATGCGGGCAACGTCGCGAGCGCCCGCCTCGTCGAGCGGTTCCAGCACCTTGCCGTCATAGCTGACGCGCTCCTTGACGACCAACCGGTCGCGGCGGCGGATATACGGCTTGGGGGACTCCTTGTAGGCGTCCCACGGATCTTCGCGCGTGCCGCGGCCGATCTCGATCACGTCGCGGAACCCCTCGGTCGTCACCACGGCGGCGTCGGGGAGCCGGCGCGTGATCAGCGCGTTGGTGGCGATCGTCGTCCCGTGTGCGAAAAGCTCAACATCCTTCCACTCCACGCCAGCGAGCTCGACGCCTTTGAGCAGGCCGTCGATCGGATTGGCGGGCGTCGACGGGGTCTTGGCGACGTGTGCCTGACCGTCGGCCCCGAGGATGTAGACATCGGTGAAGGTGCCGCCGACGTCGACGGCGGCGCGGACCTTGCCGGGGGAAATCTGCGGTGCTGGCGCTTCGGTGGCGCTCATGAAGGCTCCTTGGTCTTCGTGGTGTTACTCAGCAGCGCGCGCAGCTGCGGCGCCGCAGTGGAGGTGGTGTGGTCGGCGGGCGAGTCCGCAGCAGGTTCAGGCGCTCGGGGGCGCGCGGGGCCCCGTCCGGGCAGACGAGGCACGCGGCTGAGCAGCCCGTTCCCGCTGCCGCGCAGCCCCATCAAGCCGCGCGGCGCGAAGACCACGACAACGATCAACAGCAGGCCGAGGAGCAGCTGCCAGCTGCCGTCGAGCCCCAGGCCGGAGGAGAGCCACTGCTCCGCCCACTTCAGCAGCAGCGTCCCGACCAGTGGCCCTGCGAGTGTCCCGACACCGCCGACCGCGACCCAGATGAGCGGCTGCGCGCTGAATGACACGTCGGCGAGCGACGGGCCCATGAACCCGGCGGTACCCGCGTAGAGCGCTCCCGCCAGCCCGGCCAGCCCGCAAGAGGCGCCGAAGCCGTAGGCGCGCATCCGCTTGACCGGGTAGCCGAGCGCCTCCAGTCGCACCGGGTCGTCACCCAGCGCCCGCCAGGTCAGGCCGCGCGCCGAGCGCCGGAACCAGGCGTAACCGCCGTACGCCAGCAGGACGAAGAGGAGGTTGAAGCGGTAGATCGCGACGTTCGAGCCCGCATCGGCGATCTCGCCGGTAAACGAGGGGATACCGGACAGCCCGTTGGAGCCGCCCAGGACGGCGCTGCCGTTGAACCAGATCCCGGCGACGACGCCGATGCCGAGCGTGATCAGCGGCAGGTACACCTCCGGCGCCGGTGAGCGGAAGACGACCAGCCCGATCAGCAGGCCGGCGAAGCCGGCCACCGCGACCGGCAGCAGCAGGCCCAGCACGGGCAGTCCGGCCGGCTGCACGCCGCCGAGCGCGGCGAGCGCGGAATCCAGCGTCGAGGTCGTTGTAGTGTCCTTCAGCAAACTCACGCCGCCACCGGAGACCGAGCTGCCGTGGCCGAGCAGCACCAGTCCGGCGAGGTACCCACCGAGTGCGAAGAACGCGCCCTGCCCGAAGCTAATGAGCCGGTTCTCACCCCACAGCAGGTCGATGCTGAGCGCGAGGATCGTGAACGGGAGGAAGAGCGCCATCAACTGAAGTGAGAACTCACTCAGTACGCTCGGGACGACCGCCGCCGCACCACCGACGATCAGAACGGCCAGGCCAATCGCCCGCATGAGGTTGGCGCGCATCTCAGACCCTCGCGACGGTCAAGGTGGTGCGACGGGCGGCGATCACGACAAGCGCGACGCACCACACGACGATGTTGGCGGTGATGTCGTCGACCGGTACGGCGATCGAGGCGAAGCCGATCCCAATCGCCAGCGACCACAGGAACGTCTGCTTGACATTCCCGAGTCCGGCGAGGACGACGACGAGGAAGGCACCGACCATGTACGGCAGTCCCATCCCCGGGTAGACGGTGCGCAGCGGCGCGACGACCGCGCCGGCGAGCCCGGCGAGCCCGCAACCGAGCGCGAAGGTCCAGCGGTTGACGGTGGCGACACGCAGGCCGAGCCCGCCGGCCGCCGTCGGGTTGGCGACGACCGCGCGCATCTTCAGCCCGAAGGCGGTCCGCGTGAGCGTGAGCCAGAGCCCGGCAGCGCCGACGATCGCAGCCGCGATCATGATCAGCCGCCACCAGTCGATCGCGGCACCGAAGCCGATCGCCAGCGACCCGGCAACCGGCACGGCGACATACCGCAGTTCACTGCCGAGCAGCAAGGTCACGCACTGGCGGACGACCATCGCCAGCCCCCACGTGCCGAGCATCGACTTCGCCGGGTCGCCGTACAGATGACGGATCAGAACTGCGTCCAGCAGCCAGCCCAGCGCCCCGACGCCGAAGAACGCCAGGACGACCGCGACCGGGTACCCAAGTGCGCCGGCCGTCAGCGCGACGATGTACGAGCCGAGCATGATCAGCTCGCCGTGGGCGAGGTTGATCACGCCCATCACGCCGTAGATGATCGTCAGGCCGAGCGCGCCAAGCAGATACGCGGCGCCGAGCGCGGCACCCTGCGCGATGACGTTGAGGACGGTCTCCATCGCGTTAGCTCTTGAACGGCGTCGGGCAGGTCGGACGTTTGCTGGCCGCGACGACCTGAGCGGGGAACGGATCGGGGTCGACCGGGTCGAACGACGCGACGATCTCGAACTGCCCGCCGGCGTTGGCCTTGCCGACATACGACGGGTGCGTCGTGTGGTGGTTGGCCAGCACCTTGGTCGTCGTGCCTTCCGGGCTCTTCAGCGCGGTAGCGCCGACGAGGCCCTTGCTGATCTGCTCGACGGTGGTACCGCCGCCGCGCTTGATCGCGTCGGCCAGCAGAAACACCGAGTCGTAGTGTCCGACCAACGGCATGTGGGTCACGGACTCGTCGCCGTACTTGGCCTGGAACGCCTTGACGAACGCCGCGTTGGCTTCGTTGTCGAGCGACTGGAAGTAGGTGCCGGTCTGGTAGTGCCCCTCCGCTGCGGCAGCACCCATCGCGGCGACCTCAACCTCGGTGGTCACCGTCGCCGCAATCGGCAGCGACGAGGGCTTCAGGCCGGCGCTTTTGAACTGCTTGTAGAACGCCGGGGTCGAGTCGCCGACGAGGTTGGAGAAGATGACATCCGGCTTCTTGGCCTTGATGTCGGAGATGACCGATCCGAACTCAGTGGTGCCGAGCTGGAAGAAGCGGCTGGCAACAACCTTGCCTCCCGACTCCGGGGCGATCTTTTTGACGATCTCGGCGACCGTCTGCGGATACACGTAATCGGAGCCGACGATGTAGATCGACTTGCCGAGGTTCTCGGTGATCCACGGGACGTAGTTGAGGAGGAACTGGTTCGGAACCGCACCGCCGTAGAAGGTGTTGACGTCGCACTCCAGCCCCTCGTAGTAGGTGCCGTAGAGCAGCAGCGCGTTGTTCTTCTGGAAGGTCGGGATCACCGCAACGCGGCTCGCCGACGTGTAACACCCGACCACGGCGACGACCTTGTCCTGGCGAATCAGCTTCTCCGCCTTCTGAACGACGACCGTCATATCCGAGGCGTAGTCCTCGACGACCGGCTCGATCTGGCGGCCGGCGATCCCGCCGTCGGCGTTGATCTGCTCGACGGCCAACAGCGCGCCATCATGCAGCGACTTCTCGGTAATCGAGAGCGGGCCGGTCAGCGAGTAGAGGAAGCCGACCTTGATCGGGCCATCGCCCTCGACGGTACTGCCGCCACTGTCATCGCCACCGCAGGCGCTCAGGAGCGCCCCGGCGAGGCCGAGCGTCGTCGCTCCGGCCGCGCCGCGCAGCAGCAGCGTCCGTCGGGTCTGGGGGAAGTCGGTCATGGCGTCGATGTCATCCGCAGGTCGGGGGCGATGGCTGGTGGCTAGAGCCGCCGGTCGTAGTGGTCGAAGGCGTGGCCGTGGACCGCGCCGCCGTCGGCGCGTTCTCCGCTGCGCAGGACGATGAACTCGTCGCACAGCGCCTCCACGAGCGAGCGGTGCTGATCGGCCAGGATCAGGCTGAGTCCCTCAGCGACGAGATGCCGCAGCACCTCGGTGATGTGGCCGATGACGATCGGCGAGATGCCTTCGGTTGGCTCGTCGAGCAGCAGCACGCGCGGGCGGCGCAGCAACGCGCGGGCGATTGCTACCTGTTGCTGCTCGCCACCGGACAGCAAGCCAGCCTTGCGCCCGAGCAGCGGCGCGATCGCGGGGAACAGCTCGTGGATGTCGAAGGGCCGTCCCGGCCCGGCTGGGTCGAGCTCGGCGAGCCGCAGGTTGTCGGCGACAGTCAGATCTTTGAAGAGCTGTTTGCCCTGGGGGACGATCGCCAGCCCCAGGCGCGCGCGCTCCCAGTCGGACAGCGACGAGAGCTCCTCGCCATCGAGCAGGATTGAGCCCTCGGTGCGAAGCGAGCCCATCAGCCCATCCAGGAGCGTGGTCTTACCGGCGCCATTACGTCCGATCACGCCGAGGCTCCCGCCCGCCGGTAGGTCAAAGCCCACGCCTCGCACACTCGCAAGGTGGCCGTGGAAGACGGTCAGCCCAGTGACGGCGAGCGCACCTTGGGTCGCGCTGGCACGTTGCGTCTGAGCCATCGGCCCTGTCTTGACCGGTTCACCGAGATAGGAAGCGAGCACCTCGGGGTTCTCGACGACCTGTTCGAAGGTGCCGCACACGACGACTTGGCCGTCGCGCATGAAGGAGACACGATCGGCGACGGCCGAGACGAAGTCCATGTCGTGTTCGACGACCAGAAACGTCTGGTGGCCGGCAGCAGCCCGAATCAACGCCGCCAGCTCGCTGCGCTCGCTGCGGGTCATGCCGGCGGTCGGCTCGTCGAGCACAACGAGCGATGGGCGCTGGGCGAGCACCATCTCCAGCTCCAACCGCTGGCGTTGACCATGACTGAGCGTCTCGACATCGGCCTGCGGATCGACGTCATCGATCAGCGCAGCTGCCCCGGTGGCCGCGACGCCGCCGGCTCGCGACGAGGTGATGCTGCGCCGGCGTCAAGCGCGGGAAGATGCGCGGCACCTGGACCTTGCGTCCAACGCCACTCCTGGTCCGCCGGTCGATGCTGCCGTGCAGTGCCTCACCGTCGAGTTCGAGCGTGCCGCCGCTCACGGGAACGTGTCCGGTCACCGCGTTGGCGAAGGTTGTCTTCCCTGCTCCGTTCGGTCCGATCAACAGGTGCGCTTCGCCCTGCCGAACCTCAAGCGACGTACCGGGCAAGATCGTCGTGCCACCGAGCGTGACCTGTACCTCGGACGCCGCAAGCACCACACCGGTGCCGGTCTGCCGTGTGGTCCGTTGAGGATTTGGCGCGGTTGCCATGGCCGCAACTCTCAACGCGGAAACACCAGCGTTCAAGCGGCTGGCACGTGATTTCGGCTATGGGTTCCGGCAACGATTCGGTGTGCGCTGGGGGATCGTCTTAGAGCTTCGTCCAACGCCACCGGCAGGCATGGCATGCGCTCCAATGAGCTTCTCCACCGGCGCGGCGGGGGGTAGGGCGCTCGCCCGGCGCGCCCCGCCCGGAACCACC
>JASGGQ010000041.1:0-19755 GCA_047604965.1 Patulibacter sp.
CTGCTTCTGGCGGAGCTTGGCGCCGATCGCGATGGGCGCGTCGGAGGTGGTGTCGACACCACCAGCGATGCCCGACTCGATCTGACCGAGGCGGATCTTGTTCGCGACGAGGATCGCCGCTTCAAGACCGGTGCCGCAAGCCTGCTGGATGTCGTAGGCCGGCGTTTCGGGCGCGAGGCGGCTGCCGAGCACGACCTCGCGCACGAGGTTCCAGTCGCGGCTGTGCTTGAGCACGGCACCGCCGACGACTTCGCCAAGGGCTTGGCCTTGGAGCTTGTAGCGGTCGATCAGGCCGTCGAGCGCGGCCGACAGCATGTCGTAGTTCGACTCGTGGACGTACTTGTTGTTCGAGCGATCGAACGGAATGCGATTGCCGCCGAGGATGGCGGCGGGGCGGGGAAAGTCCGGCATGGCCGGCGCAGCATAGCTACGCGGCAGTAACTTCGCCACCTTGAGCGTGACGAATCCCCGGTACGGGCGGGAACCAACCCGTCGATCGCGGCGCGGAGGCCGGGCGAGGGCGGTCAACCAGCTGGAGCAGGAGGTAGCCGACGCTCGCCGCCGGCGACGCCGAACGCGCTGCCGGCGGGCCAGACGAGGTCGTGCGCTGCGAACGCGACGAGCCGCTCCGGCGACCAACGCTCAGGGTCGGCAAGCAGGAGCTGTGCGTAGCGCTCGATCGCGGCGACCATCCCTTCGACGATCGCCTCGATGTCGACCAAGGTTCCGTCCGGTCGTTGTGTGGGGAGCGTCTGCTCGCAGAGGCGCGTGCAGCCTTCGACGGCCCACCGCCGCCCGTCGCGCACGCGGCGCGCGAGTTCGCCCGGCAGCGCGCCGCTGGGCATCAACACCAGGCGCCACGGCTCGGGTCGCTCGGCCACGCTGCGCAGGAACGCGCCGAGCGCGATCGGCATGGTCTCTGGCGGCGTGAGATCGGGGCGCACCGCCGAGGTCAGCGCATCACGGATTTGCGCCAGGCAGCGCAACTGCTCGCGCTCGATGAGTGCGCTGCCAAGCTCCTTGAAGTTCGGGAAGACGGAGTAGATCACCGGCTTGGTGAGGCCAAGCTCGCGGGCGACGGCGGTCATCGTCGCCGCGCGGTAGCCGTCGCGCACGATCAGCCGCATCGCCGCATCGAGCACGTCGTCGCGGCGCTCATGGGGTGGTCGGCGTGGCGCACGGCGTCGCCCAGGGGCGCGGGAGGTGCGCTTGGGCGGTGGGGGCGTGGCGCCGGTCATGGCGGCGACGGTACTACAGCGCGAATGCTCCTCCAGCTGCGGAGCAGCGCATCGGCGCGGCGATTTCGACATACTGCGGCCCCATGCCCCGTGTGACCCGAAGCACGCTCCTTTCTGCTGCCACTTGCTGCCTGCTCGTCGCCGCTGGCGGCACCGGTCTCGCCGGCTGTGGCGGCAGCGATACCGACAGCGATGCCAAGGCAACGACGACTGCGACGACGCCGATCAAGCGGTCGCAGTCGGCGATGCCGCAGGTGCTCGACTCCAAGGTCGCCGTCACCGAGGAAGGGCAGAAGGCGATCGATGCGGCCAGCACGAAGACGGTGTCGGCAACCAAGCTCAAAGCAGCGACGAAGTCGCTGATGGCACTCCTCAAGAAGGCTGGCCTTGCCCCGACCCTCGGCGGCGACGGCACACACGGGCCAGCAGTCATCCAGTTGGACAACACGACCGTCATGCTCTACCCGAGCGAGCAGCAGGCGGCGTCGCAGGCGGCGAGCTTCATTCGCGTGATCGACACCGCCAAGACCGATGGCCGCGTGGCGCGGTACGGCCGCGTGGTGATCGCCACCTCGGCACCGGACGGTATGGACGCCGCGCTCAAGCGCGAGTTCAAGAAGGCAGTGAAGGCCGTCAAGCAGGCCAGCGTGTAGCCGCGCTCAGCGGATCCTTCGCGCCTGAACCCTTACCGCCGCACGAAACCGACGACGCCGTCGCCGATCATCACTTCGCCGATGGCGCCGTCGGCTGCGAGCAGGTCGAGGTGGCCGATGACTTCGGAGTGGGTGAGCGACGGCTGGATCATCGCGACGCCCTTCCACATGCGGGTCGCCAACTCGTAAACGGTGCGCGGCTCGGACTCGTCGAGCATGTCGAGGAAGACCCCGGCGCGCTTGGCGTGAAATGCGAGGCGTTCGGCGACGAGGTCGCCAGGCGGGCCGACGACCGGCCCGTGACCCGGCAGCAGCAGTTCGAGCCCCTCCGCAGCGGTCGCCTTCATCGACTCGACGAAGAGCTGCAACGAGTGCAGCCGTTCGGTCGTCTCGTCGGGCATCGTGACCTCCAGCGGCGGCGAAAGCACCGCGTTGGAACTGGTCGTGCCGAGGATGTGGTCGCCCGCAATCGCGGTGCCGCTGCTGCGCTCCACGAACAGCAGATCCGATGGCGAATGCCCCGGGCGGTGCAGCACCTCCCAGTCGCGGCTGCCGGCACGGATCGTGTCGCCGGGACGCAGCGCGTGGTCGATCACCGGGCGGGCGCCAAGCGCGAACATCAGGTGCAAAGTCGGCTGGGCGCCGAGCGTCACCTCAGTCGGATAGCCGTGGCGCTCAAGCTGCTTGACGCCCCACGCGAGCCGCGTTCCGTAGACGGCGCGGGCGTCGTGCTCCGGGTTCCACAGCTCGGCGAGCGGCGCGTAGGCGGCGATGTTGCAGCCGGAGCGCTTGGCGATCAGCGTGGAGAGGCCGACGTGATCGACGTGCTCGTGGGTCAGCAGCAGCAGCTCGATGTCGGAGAGCCGGTAGCCGATGCGCTCCAGTTCCTCTTCGAGGCGATCGAGTGCGGTCGCCGTGTTCACTCCGGTGTCGACGAGCGTCAGCGGGCTGCCTTCGAGCAGGTAGACGTTGACGCGGCCGACGGGGAAGGGCGTCGGCAGGGGAATCTGGTGGATGCCGTCTGGCAGGGCCGGAGCATCAGGCAAAGCGGCGGCCTGGGTGGTGCCGGTGCTGGCGGGAGAGGTCACGACAAGCTGCCATCCATGGTCATTGTTTCACCACTGTAACCTATGGTCGATCCGCTGTCACGACGAGCGACGCCGATCCTGGGCGCCGACGCATGGTGCTGCGCCAACGCCCGCAGAACGCCGCCGCGACCCGGCGGACCGGCTGCCGCCGCTTACCTGCGGATGATCGCGAGGACCTCGTCGCGCTTGGCGGCCATGTCCGCTTCGGAGACGAGCGATTCGAGGGTCAGGCGTAGCAGCGGCTCGGTGTTGCTCTTGCGCACGTTGAAATGCCAGTCGGGGTAGTCGATCGAGACGCCATCGACGTACGTGATCTCGGCATCGGCGTACTTGGCTTCGATCGCGGCGATCTTCGTGTCGGCATCGTCGACTTTGCTGTTGATCTCGCCCGAGATGAAGTACTTCGCGCGCAACGGAGCCAGCAGCGCCGAGAGCGACTGCTGCTTTTCGGAGAGCAGTTCGAGGAGCAGCAGCGCCGGAATCGTGCCGGAATCGGCGCAGTAGAACTCGCGGAAGTAGTAGTGGCCGCTGACCTCGCCGCCGAACAGGCCGCCCTCCTCGCGCATCCGCCCCTTGAAGAACGCGTGGCCGACGCGGTTGATGTGCGCGGTGCCGCCCGCGGCTTCGACGACGTCGGCGACGGCGCGGCTGGCGCGCGCGTCGTAGAGAATGTCGGCGCCGGGGTTCTTGGCGAGCAGCGATTCGGCGAGCAGCGCGGTGAGGAAGTCGCCGTCGACGAAGTTGCCTTGATCGTCGATGAAGAAGCAGCGGTCGGCGTCGCCATCCCACGCGATCCCGAGATCGGCGCCCTCTTCGACGACCTTGCGCATGATGAACTCGCGGTTCTCCGGCAGCAACGGGTTCGGCTCGTGGCCTGGGAACTCGCCGTTCGGGGTCCAGTAGTGCGCGGACACCTCGATCCCGAGTTCGTCGAAGATCGGGCCGACCATCTCGCCAGCCATCCCGTTGCCGCCGTCGACCACGATCTTGAGCGATCGGCTGATCGCGTCGGTGTCGATGAATGCCGTGACCGCCTCGCGGAAGCCCGCCGCGATGTCGACCTGCTCGATCGTGCCGGCCGTCGCCGGATCGGGCGCGGGGAGGCCCGATTGCGCGTACCGGCGCACCTCCTGGATGCCGGAGTCGCCGCTGAGCGCGAGGGCGCCCTCTCCGACGAGCTTGGCGCCGGTGTACGCCTTCGGGTTGTGCGACGCGGTACACATCAGCCCGCCGTCGAGCTTGCGCGATCCGACGAGGAAGTAGAGCTGCTCGGTCCCGACCTGCCCGACGTCGAGCACGGTGGCGCCTTCGGCGGCCATCCCGGCGGCGTATCGCCCTGCAAGCTCGGGAGCGGTCAGCCGCATGTCGCGGCCCAAGCCGAGCGTCAGTTCGCCGGTCGGCTTGCCGGAGAGGTCGGCAATCGTGCGGGCAAAGCCACGGCCGATTAGTTCGGCGACATCGCCGGTGATGTCGTCGCCGTAGAGGCCCCGCACGTCGTAGGCCTTGAAGATGCTGTCCGGGACGTTCACGCTCATCGCGCGTGATCGTAGTGGGCGCGCGCGGCCGGTGACGGTCCGATCCGCCGCAGGTGGACATCCTTCGGGCCGGTGCTGGCGCGCTGTACTGGCGGTGTGCTGGCGGTGTGCTGGCGGTCGCGCGCCGCCGTAGGATGCCGGCCATGCCGGACGCAACGCTCAGACCGCGCGAGATCCCGCCGATCCGCACCGATTGGATCGCCGACATCGCCTGGCGCACCGCCGCGCTCGGGCGCGACGCGATCGCCGCGCTCGGCGACGGTTCGATCACGCTGACCGATGTCGTCGATGGCGAGCGGTGGCGGATCACGGCCTTTCGTGTGTCGCAGGCTGGGACGAGCTGGGTGGAACTCGACGGCGATCTGTACCTGCCGACCGACGGCGACACCGCGACGATGCGCGTTGGGATCGCGTTGACGCCGCGGTGGGATCGCGCGCACGACGCTCCGATCATCGAGGCGCGCGTCGAACTCGGGCCGCGTGGCGCCGTGACCTTCGACCCGGAGAACTGGGTGCTTCGGCTGCCAGACCCGCTCGGTGAACGCCCCGCGATCACTGGCGTCGACGCCGGCCGGTGGGAGGGCGTGCCGCTTGCCCGCCCGGCGGCAGTCCCGCTGGACACGCTGCACGGGCTGACGCTCAACTTCGGCGAGCTGGTCGATATCGCGGAGGGCGGCAGCACCTGGACCGTTGCGTTGCCGGCGTTCGCGACGCCGCCGAAGCGTGGCTTCTTCGCGCGGCTGCGTGGCGGCGACGAGCCCGATGAGCCGAAGGCGGTGCTGGTCGTCGAAGCCGACGGGCCGCTGACGGTCGACCCGGCCGAGCTGATGGCCGGCGAGGACTTTCCCGAAACCGGCATCGTCGACCGGGTTCACACGGCAGACGGGCAGGTCAAGCTGATCGGCGACGACCTGACTGCCGCCGGCGCCTGGATCGGCATCGGCGGCACCGGCGTGCGCGTCTCAGCGGTCAGCGCCTCGGCGTAGGGATCTGGTAGATCATCTCGTCCTGATGCCAGCTCGACTCGACCCCGCAACCCCCGTCGGCATCCTCTGCGGCGGACGCGGGCTGCGTCTCGGCGCGCACGACGCGCCCAAGCCACTCGTCCCGATCGGAGGGCGCCCCGTTTTGGGGCATGTGATCGACATCTACGCCGCGCAGGGCGCGCGCCGCTTCATGCTGCTCGCCGGGCACCGCGTCGATGAAGTGCGTGCGTGGGTGGCGAGCGAGCAGTGGCCCGAAGGTTGCGACGTGGCGGTGCTCGATACCGGCGAGGACACGCCAACCGGCGGTCGCGTGCTGGCCGGCGCCGAGTCGCTGACCAGCGGCCCGGGCGGGCGGTTTCACCTGACCTACGCCGACGGCGTTGCCGACATCGAACTCGCAGCCGTGGTGCGGCGCCACGCGCAGACCGGCGCCTCGTTGACCGTCACGGTCGTGCGACCCGAGCTGAACTTCGGTGTCGCCGAGCTCGACGATGCCGGGATGGTCGTTGGTTTCCGTGAGAAGCCGGTCGCGGAGTTCGCGGTCAACGGGGGCTTCATGTACGCCAGTCCCGAACTGCTCGACGAACTCGGCCCACTCAGCGTGCTCGAACGCGAGCCGCTTCAGGCGCTGGCCGCCGCGGGCCGGTTGGCCGGCGCCCCGCACGCCGGCTTCTGGGCGTGCATGGATACGCCCAAAGATCTCGCGGTGCTCGAAGACCGGTGGTCGAAGGGCGCGCCGTGGGTACGGGACGGCCGCGCGATCGAGCAGGGCTCGCGGGCGTGACGCCCGGCGCGTCCGGCGTCGCGAGCCTGGCATGATCGGCAGCCGATGAGTGCGCGGCGAACCTTCGTAACCGGGGCGACCGGCGTGCTCGGCGGCGCGCTCGTGCGGATGCTGCTCGAACGCGGCGACCATGTTGTCCTGCTCGTGCGCGACGAGTTGCGCGGCAGCGCGCTGGCCGGTAGTGGGCTGCGTCGCGACTGCGACCTTGTCCACGGCGATCTCGTCGATGCGGCGCTGCTGGATCGCGCGATCGGCGAACACGAAATCGACTCGGTCTTTCACCTCGCTGCGCAGACGATCGTTGGCATCGCACGGCGATCGCCGGTTTCGACCTACGAAACCAACGTGCGCGGCACCTGGCTGCTGATGGAGGCGTGCCGAACCCATGAGGTGCAGCGTGTCGTCGTTGCGGCGTCAGATAAGGCGTACGGCGCGAGCGAGGTGCTACCGTACACGGAGGAGCTGCCGCTCAACGCGACCGGCCCTTACGACGTCAGCAAGGCCGCGACCGACCTGATTACTCGTTCCTACGCGCACACGTACGGCGTGCCGGCGGCGACGACCCGCTTCGCGAATCTCTACGGCCCCGGCGATCTCAACCCATCGCGCCTGATCCCGGAGGTGATCGTCGCTGCACTCGCCGGCCGGCCGGCGATCATCCGCTCCGATGGTTCGCCAGAGCGCGATCTGCTCTACGTCGACGATGCCGCACGCGCCTACCTGGCGATCGCTGATCTGATCGATCGCGACCCGTCCGCCGCCGTGGGCGAGGCGTTCAATGCCGGAACCGGCCACGGCACGAGCGTGCGGGAGATCGCCGACACGATCGTGCGCCTGGTGGGCGGCGGCGCGCGGGTCGAATACCGTGGTGCGGGGGTTCCCGACGGGGAGATCGACCGCCAAGCGGTTGACGCCACCAAACTCCGCCAGCTGACCGGCTGGCAGCCGCAGATCACGCTCGAAGAGGGACTGCGCCGCACGATCGACTGGTACCGAGCGCAAACACGATGAATTGCACCACCTTCCTGCGGCGCTCCGCGATCGCCGCTGCGATCGCTATCCCGGTCGGCACCGGCCTGTTCGCCGCTCCCGCGTCGGCGAAGACGAGCTACTCGGCTGCGTTGACCGACGCCCGAGGCGACGCCAAACCATCCGCGCGTGACCTGGTGCGCGGCACCGTGCGCTACAACAGCAAGACTGGGACGCTCTCCGCGAAGCTGATCGTCGCCGCGAACTACGCGAGCAGCCGCGCCGATGCGGCGGTCGTCGCCTCGATCTCCGATACGTCGACGGCGAACTGTTCGAAGGTTGCGATGTCGATCGGCGTGCAGCTCTCCAACCCGACGGTCGCGCTTGCGTGGCGCGGCACCACGCCCGGCAAGCAGCGCTGGTACGGCACCGGTCGCATTCATGCCCGCACGCTCACGATGCGCGTACAAACCAAGCAGCTTGCTGGGCGCACGCCGGCCTGCACTGCCGCGTTCGTCACGACGACCGCGAACTCGCCGTCGATCATTGATGAGACGGCTGTGCAGCGCGCCTTCTCGTAGATCAGTCACGGTGCGGCGGGGCTGGCGTGTGCCGACGCATCGCGGTGTCCCGCATCGCCGTGCAGCACGCCCAGATGGTGAGCGCGCACCGCGCTACCCGGCCCGCCCGTAAACTGGCCGCATGGCCGGACACTCCAAGTGGGCATCGATCAAGCACAAGAAGGCGATCGTCGACTCCCGCCGCGGGCAGCAGTTCACCAAGCTCGCGCGGGCGATCACCGTCGCCGCGAAAGATGGCGGCGGCGACCCGTCGGCGAATGCGGCGCTGACGCTCGCGATCCAGAAGGCCAAAGATGCGTCGATGCCGAAGGACAACATCGAGCGCGCCATCGCTCGCGGCACCGGCGGCGGCGCCGACGCCGCTGCGATCGAAACGGTGCTCTATGAGGGATACGGCCCTGGTGGTGTCGCGCTACTCGTCGAAGCGCTGACCGACAACCGCAACCGGACCAGCGCGAACGTCCGCCATCTCTTCAGCAAAGGTGGCGGCTCGCTCGGTGAACCGGGTTCGGTGGCCTACCTGTTCGATAAGAAGGGCGTGGCGATCGTCGACGGCGAGCAGTACTCCGAAGATGACCTGCTTTCCGCGATCGAAGCCGGTGCCGAGGATGTCGTCGCCGATGGCGACGTGATCGAGGTGATCACCGAGCCGGGCACGCTGACCGAGGTGCGGGCCGCGATCGAAGCGGACGGCATCACCGTCCGTAGCTCCGAAGTGCTGTACCGCCCGACCGTTCGCACGCAGGTCGACGAGGCGCAGACCCGGACGCTGCTGAAGCTGATCGAGCTGCTCGAAGGCGACGACGACGTCAGCGAAGTCCATGCGAACTTCGATGTCGACGACGAGATCCTCGAGCGGGTGCTCGCGTAACGCGGGCGTACTTGGCGGGCCGGCCACGGAGCGGCGCCACCAGCCACGAGCGGCCGAGCTGGTCTGTCAGTCCGCCGGATGCTGCGGTGCAGCGTGGTCGGCGATCTTGCGCCCGAACCCTTCGAGGCCGAGCCATGCGCCGTCGAGCGCCCAATCGACGATCGTTTCGCGGTCGACGAGATCCATGTTGTCGACCCACCAGTTGCCGAGCCAGTGCATCGAGCCGGTGATCATCTGCGCCGCGATCCGCAGCCGCACCTTGCCTTCGACGGTGCCGATGATCGGCGCGGCCTCCGGCGCTTCGCTGAGCACGGCGGCGATGCCGTTGACGAAGGTCGGCTCGACGGCGAGCATCGTCTGGCTCGCTTCGCGGCCGACCCCTTCGCGAAAGAGCATGTGCCAGGTCGCGGCCCGCTGCTCGATGAAGCGGAAGTACACGTCGATGCCGGCCCGCAGCCGCGCGCGGCTATCGACATCGGCGGGGGTCGCCGCGACCGCGACCGCGACATCCTCAAAGAGATCTGAGACGAGTTCACGGATGACGGTTTGCTGAAGCTCCGTTTTGCTGGCGAAGTGCTCGTAGATCAGCGCCTTGCTCACGCCGGCCGCCTGCGCGACCTGGTCGATCGCCGTTTGATGGAAGCCGTGGCGCGCGAAGACCTCGGTGGCGGCCTCCAGGATCACCTCGCGGCGCTGCGTGGCGGACATGCGGCGACGGCGCGGCGAGGGCGGTTCGGCGGGGGAGGCCACCGCACGATCCTACCGTCGGCGGGGGTGGCCCGGGGCTGCATGGCCTCGCCCGGCGCCGTCCGGCCGATCCGCCAAGATACGAACATATGATCGTGCTTGGTATCGACCCCGGCCTCGCCAACACCGGGTGGGGCGTAGTCGCAAGCGGGTCGCGACCGCAGGCGCTCGCGCACGGAACGATCCGCACGGCGCCACGCACGCCGCTGGAGTTGCGGCTCGCGGAGATCCACGACGTGATCAGTTCGGTGCTCGATACGCACGAGGTCGACGCGGTCGCCGTCGAAGAGCTGTACTTCGGCCGCAACGCGAGCAGCGCCGTCGCCGTTGGCCAGGCGCGTGGCGTGTCGCTCGTGCTTGCCGGGTTGCGCGGTATCGGCTGCCACTCCTATACGCCGCAGCACGTCAAGCAGGCGGTTTGTGGTCGGGGCTCGGCTGAGAAGGCGCAGGTCCAGCGGATGATCGGAGCGCTGCTCGGGATCACCCCAGGGACCGACCACGCCGCCGACGCGCTCGCCGTCGCGCTGTGCCACGTGCAGCGCGCGCCGCTGGCCGCCGCCGTTCGGGAGGCGTCATGATCGATCGCGTTCGCGGCACGCTCGTCGATCTCTCGGCAGGTCAGGTCGTGCTCGACGTCGGTGGTGTCGGCTTGCAGCTCTCCGTCTCAGCCAACACGATCGGACGTCTGCCGCCGCTCGGCGAACCGGTGATGCTGCTCTCGTATCTGGCCGTTCGCGAAGACGCGTTGCAGCTCTACGGTTTCGGCTCGTCGGCTGAGCGCGAGCTCTTTACGCTGCTGCTCGGTGTGCAGTCGGTCGGCCCGAAGCTGGCGCTGGCGGTGCTCTCCGGTGGAGAACCGGCCGATCTCGCGTCGGCGATCGCGCTCGGTGATGCAGCGCGGCTGCAAGCGACGCCCGGCGTCGGCAAGCGCACCGCCGAACGGATCGTCGTCGAGCTGCGCGACAAGATCGCGCCCGGTCTCTCTGATGCCGCATCGCACGGCTCGGCGGCACTGGCGACTGCGGCAGCCGCAGCCGACCCGCGCATCGAAGCGCGGGTCGCCCTTGAAGGACTCGGCTTTGCACCGGCCGAACTCGACGCGATGCTCGCCGCCGCCGAGGGCGAAACGGTCGAGCAGCTGGTCGCCGGAGCGCTCAAGAAGGCGCGCGCGTAATGGATAGAACGGGCGAACGAGACGAACCGCACGAACTGCGCTTGCACGACGCGCACGCCGCGCCCGATGACGAGATCGAAACGAACCTGCGGCCCCGTCAGCTCGACGAGTTCATCGGTCAAGACGCGGTGCGCGAGCAGTTGGCGGTTGCGCTCGATGCTGCGCGTGGTCGTGGCGAAGCACTCGACCATGTGCTGTTCGCCGGGCCGCCGGGACTCGGCAAGACATCGCTGGCGAACATCGTCGCCGAAGAGCTTGGCGCGCCGTTCGTGCTCACGGCCGGGCCGGCACTGGAGCGAAAAGGCGACGTGGCGGCGTTGTTGACGGCACTGGAACCCGGGTCGGTCTTCTTCGTCGACGAGCTGCATCGGCTGCCGCGCACGCTGGAGGAGGCGTTCTACCCAGCGATGGAGGACTTCCAGCTCCCGATCACGATCGGCCAGGGGCCGGGGGCACGGGTCGTCACGATCGACCTGCCACGCTTCACGCTCGTCGGGGCCACCACCCGAGCCGGCCTGCTCTCGACGCCGCTACGTGACCGCTTTGGCATCCAGTTCCGGCTCGATCCGTACGGCGCCGACGAGTTGGCGCAGATCGTCGAGCGGTCGGCGGCGATCCTCGGCGTCAAGATCGCCCCGAGTGGCGCGCACGCGATCGCGTCGCGCTCACGCGGCACGCCGCGCGTTGCGAACCGCTTGCTCAAGCGCGTGCGCGACTGGGTTCAGGTGCGTGGCAGCGGCGTGATCGACGACGCCGCTGCCGCGCTCGCGCTCGAACATCTCGAAATCGACGCCGAGGGACTCGACCGGCTCGATCGCGAAGTGCTGCGCACGATCTGTGACCTATTCGCGGGCGGGCCGGTCGGGCTCTCGACGCTCGCCGCCGCTGTCGGGGAGGAATCGGACACGCTTGAGGACGTCTACGAGCCGTACCTGTTGCAGCGCGGCTTCCTCCAGCGCACGCCGCGCGGGCGGGTGGCGACCGTCCGTGCGTTCCATCACCTCGGGCTTACGACGCCCGGCGGTGCCGCCGCGCTGTTTGACTGAGCGCCTTCCCCCGCAGTTCCGGGTATCTTCCTCGATCCGTGTCCGCGATCACGTTTATCTGCCCCCATTGCGCCCATCGCTCGGTGCAGCGCGATCGGGTACGCGGACTTCGAGGGAAACCGCTCACCTGCGACCGCTGCGGCGCCGGCATGTTGTTCGAACTGCTCGACGATTACTACCCGGCTCCGCAGGCCGCGATGTTCGTGCTCGATCAGCGCGGGAGGGTGCTCGGCTGCGGCCGTGGCAGCTTCCAGCTGACGGGGCTGAGCGACGAACGTGCGATCGGCCGCGACGCAACCGAACTGCTCGGACTCGTGCCCGACGAAGGTGCCGATCTGATCGGCCTCGTTCGCGAGTGGGGGGTCCGTCAACTCAACAAACCCGCGACCATCGAGGCCGAAGGCGACCTGCCGGCCCGCGTGATCGTCGACTGCTTCCCGGCATACGACGATGACGGGGGCGTACTGCTCGTCCTGACCCCCTCCGAGTAGCATCCGCCGCCTGTGTCCGAACGCCGCCGAAATCTTTTCATCCTGCTCTTCGTCGCCGGACTCGCGATCGCTTCGATCGCGATCGTCGCCACGAAGAGCGCCCGCCTCGGGCTCGACCTGCGAGGCGGCGTCGAGTTGGTCTACAAGGCCACACCGGCCGTCGGCAGCGGCCCGGTCGATCCTGATTCGCTGAACCGCGCGATCGAGGTGATGCGCAAGCGCGTCGACCCGACCGGTACCCGCGAGCCGGAGATCCAGACCGCGGGTGAAAACCAAATCACGATCGCGCTGCCGGGCTTCCAGGACGCCAAAAAGGCGCAAGATCTCGTGGGCCGCACCGCCCGCCTGTACTTCTACGACTGGGAAGTCAACGTCGTCGGCCCCGACGGCCATCCGGCACCGGAAGATCAGACGGTCACCGGTGGTGGCACCGATCCCGGCGGCGCCGCCGCCGCGCTGTCGCACTACGACGCGGTGATCCGCGCCAGTAAGCGCCAAGCAAAGGCGTACGCGCAGCGCACACACAACGCGACCTACTACCTCGTCAACGACAAGACCAAGCAGGTTGTCGCTGGGCCGTCGACCGTCGCTGATGACGTGTACGACGATGATCCGGTCGCGGCCGCCAAGCAGAAGCAGGAGCTGCGGCGCGTGACGGTGCCGACCGGCACCACGCTGCTTCAGGCGACCGCGCCACAGGCCAAGTCGGGCTCGGGCAAAGCGGCTGCGCGCCCCGACAAGTGGTACGTGATGCAGGACGATGTCGCGCTGCAGGGCTCCGACATCCGTGATCCCGTCCAGAGTCAGGATTCGCTGGGGCAGCCGTCGGTGGCGTTCCAGTTCTCCAGCAAGGGCAAAGAGATCTGGCAGGAGGTCACCCGCACGATCGCGCAGCGTGGCCAGGAGCAGAAGATCGGCGGGACCGGCAACCAGCACTTCGCTGTCGCGCTCGACAACCAGTTGCTGACCGTCCCGTATATCGACGCCGACAAGAACCCGGACGGCATCTCCGGCGATACCGGCGCGGAGATCTCCGGTTCGATGACGATCGCGGAAGCACGCGAACTCGCGGAGTTGCTGCGGGCCGGCGCGCTGCCCGTCAACTTGCAGCAGATCTCGCAGTCGCAGATCTCGGCGCCGCTCGGTGCCAAAGCGCTCGATCAGGCGATCCTCGCCGGCCTCGTCGGCTTTGCCGTCGTCGCGCTGTTCTTGCTCGTGTTCTATCGCGTCTTGGGCCTGCTGGCTGTCTCCGGCCTCGCGCTCTACACGCTGTTCTTCTACGCGCTGGTGAAGGCGATCCCGATCACGCTGACGCTGCCGGGCATCGCCGGCTTGATCCTGACGATCGGCGTCGCCGCTGACGCGAACATCGTGATCTTCGAACGGATCAAAGAGGAGCTGCGTGCCGGACGCACCATCTCCGCCGCGATCTCCGCCGGCTATAAGCGCGGGCTGACGGCGATCGTCGATGCCAACGTCGTGACCTTCGTCGTCGCGTTCATTCTCTTTACGCTTGCGACCGCAGGGGTCAAGGGCTTTGCCTTCACGCTCGGCGTCGGCACGCTCGTCTCATTCTTCACCGCCGTCGTGTACACGCAGGCGGTGCTGGGCGTGCTCGGCACCTCGCGCACGCTGACCAGCCGCGCGGCGTTCGGTGCGGGCGAACGCAAACGCGCTGCGCGCCGCTTCGATTTCATGGGCCGCTCGAAGGTGTTCTTCTCGCTCTCCGGCGTGATCCTGCTGGTCGGCGCGTTCGCGATCGGCACCAACGGGGTACCGCTCGGCAACGACTTCGAAGGCGGCACCAAGATCACCGCCGAGCTTCAGCGCGATGCGTCGGAAACGCAGGTGCGTAAGGCGCTGGAGGCCAAGGGCTTTACGGCCGAGAAGGTGCAGCGCGAAACCGGCGCCGACGTCGCCGCGAATACCTTCCAAATCACGATCAAGGAGCTGGAGCCCGACCAGGTTCCGGCCGTCAAGACGGCGCTTGCCGACGCTTACGGCGTTGCCGACAATTACGAGGTGCAGTCGGTCGGCCCGACCTTCGGCAAGCAGATCGCCGACACCGCGATCATCGCGATCATCGCATCGCTGCTGGTGATCTCGGCGTACATCGCGCTGCGCTTCGAATGGAAGTACGCGGTGCCGGTGTTGATCGCGATCACCCACGACATCCTGATCGTGGCCGGCGTCTACGCCGCCATCGGCGCGGAGGTGACCAGCTCGACCGTCGCAGCGTTGCTGACGATCCTCGGCTACTCGCTGTACGACACGATCATCGTGTTCGACCGCATCCGGGAGAACGTGCCACGCATGCCACGGGCGACCTACAGCCAGATCGTCAACCAGTCGATGGGCGAAGTACTCACCCGCTCGCTGGCGACCTCGTTCTGCACCTTGCTGCCGGTCACGGCGCTGTACATCCTCGGCGGCGACACGCTCAAGGATTTCGCATTGGCGCTGATCATCGGCACGCTCTCCGGCACGTACTCCTCGATCTTCATCGCCTCCCCGGTGCTCGTGCATTGGAAGGAACGCGAACGGATCTGGAAGCGCCGCGCGGCGACGGTCGCCGCCGAGCACGGCGGCCTCGTGCCGGCGTACGCCGACGCGCCCAAGGCCGCCGTCGCAGAGCGCGCGCAGTCCGGCCCGGTGCGGCTCAGCAGCGATCAGCCGGAAGCGGTCAGTGAGGAAGAGTTCGCCGAGATGGTCCGTGACCTCGGCATCGAACCTGAGCAGCCGGCCGCCGGCAGCGCCGCAGCTCAGCGCAGCAGCGCGCCGGCCGCGACGGCAGCAATCGATCCGAACGATCCGGCCGCAGTACGCCGGGAGCAGGCGCGCCGGCGCCGCGAAGAGCGGCAGAGCCGCCCGAAGGGAGATTCCTGATGGCGATCCTGTCTTGGGTCATGATGGGCCTCGCGATCTGGCACTTCGCCATCTGGCTGCCCGATCGCGTGATCGGCGGCATCGTTGGGGCGTTCTTGATCGCCGCTGGCGGTGCCGTGCTTGGCGGACTGATCCTCAACGGCTTCGACGTGCCCGGCCGCGACGATCTCAAGACGGTGATCGCGCTCGACGGCATCCCCGGCGCGATCATCGCGCTGGCGATCGGCTACGGCGCTGGCGTCCTGCGGGAAACCAAGTCGAGCGAAGCCTGATCGCGGCGCTTCCGTCCCGCCGGCCCCGTACCGTGAGCTGGTGGCCGCAGTGAGTTCCCCGCAAGTGCAGCCGCCGATCGGCGCGCAGCCCGGCGACGCCGGCGCCACCCCGGCTGCCGCGCCGCCGGTGGCGGTGGCCGCCACGCACACCGCACCATCGCCGCTGGCTCCGGCCGTCGATCCAGCGCAGCTCAGCACGCTGATGGCGGCGCTGGGCATCGGCCATGTCACCGCGCAGGCGTTGCTGCGGCGCGGGCTGAGCGACCCGGCGCAGGCTCGCCGCTGGCTCAGCGGCGATGGGGCGCAGTCCGTGCCGCTGCCGAACCTCGACGCCGCCACCGCACTGGTGCTGCGCCATCTCAGCGCCGGCAGCCGGATCGTCGTCCACGGCGACTACGACGTCGATGGCGTGTGCGCGACGGCGATCCTGCTCGACACGCTGCAGCGGCTCGGTGGCGATCCGGCGTGGCATCTCCCCAAACGTGGCGTCGATGGCTACGGGCTGACAACGACCAGCTTGCAGCGCATCGGCCGGATCGGTGCCCAGCTGGTGATCACCGTCGACTGCGGCATCACCGCCGTCGAGGAGGTCGCACAACTCACTGAGGCCGGCGTCGATGTGCTGATCACCGACCACCACCTGCCGCGTGAGGACGGGCAGCTGCCCGGCGCAACGGTGCTGCACCCGGCGGTGCGCGGTGACGAACTCGTCGAGCCGGCTGATGCGCCGTGCGGCGCCGGTGTCGCCGCTGCGCTCGCGCGCGAACTGCTCCGCCGTACCGATCAGCGTTCCGAGGCGCTCGACGACGGCATCGCTGAGCTTGTGGCCTTGGCAACGATCGCCGACTGCGTGCCGCTGACCGGCGAGAACCGCGCTGTCGTGCGTGCCGGTCTGGCGGCGTTGGCACGCACCCGTCGCCCAGGTTTGCGCGCGCTGCTGCGTGCCGCACGGGTGCCGAGCAACGCGATCGACGGCACGGCGGTCGCGTTCCGCTTGGCGCCACGGCTCAACGCCGCCGGCCGCGTTGCCCGCGCCGATCTCGCGCTCTCGCTGCTGCGAACCGGCTCCGACGACGACGCGCGCACGCTCGTCGAAGAACTCGAACGCTGCAACCTACGCCGCCGTGAGACCGAGCTTGCGGTGCGTCGTGCCGCCGAGCAACAGGTTCGCCAGCTCGGCGAACGCGACGGCTACGTGCTCGCCGGTGAGGGTTGGCCGGCCGGCGTGGTCGGGATCGTCGCCGCCCGCATCGCTGAAGCGACGAACCGCCCGACGGTGATCGTCGGCCTCGATGGCGAACACGGCACCGGGTCGGCCCGCAGCGCGCAAGGGCTCGATCTCGCCGCGCTGCTGCGTGACTGCGGCGAGCATCTCGAACGGTTCGGCGGTCATGCACAGGCGGCCGGCTGCGAACTACGCGCGGCGCAGCTTGAAGCGTTCGCCACCGCGTTCGACGAGGCCGCCGAGCGGGCGCTCGCGAGGATCGCAGCGGCGCCACCTGAAACGGTCGACGCCGTCGCCGAAGTTCGCGACCTCACGCTCGATCTCGCCGATGAACTTGCGAACTTCGAGCCGACCGGCGAAGGCAACCCGCCGGTGCGGCTACTGCTGCCCTCGGTGCGGGTGATCGAGGAAAGCCCGATGGGGTCCGGCGGCGAACATCGCCGCGCCGTCGTCACCTCCGGCGGCGCCCGCACGAACGCCGTGGCCTTCTCATCGCCGGCGATCCCGACCGGCGTGCCGCTCGATCTCGTGGTCCACCTCGAACGTTCCACCTTCGGTGGCACCGTCGAAGCGCGCGTCGTGGTGCAGTCGGTCCATGTGCTGGAGCGGCCGGCGGCGGCTTCGACGCGCCCAGCCCGGCGCGATGCCGGAGCATTGGCGGCGCTGCTGGCGGGCTACCACGATGAGCTGCCGGAGCCACTTGCGCCGCCACGCCCAACGGTCGATCGGCGCGGCGGTTCGGTCGCCTGCGCGCTGCGCGTCGCCGCCGCGTGCGGGCGGGCTCCGATCGCGTACGTTGCCGATCCCGACCGCCGCGCGCCGCAGCTGCGCGCGCTCGGCGTGACCGGCACCGTTGCCGGGCCGGCGGCGCTCGCTCGCGCATTGGTTGCGGCCGGCGGCGACCAGCTGATGGTGATCTGCGTCGACCCGCCGCTCGACCCGCGCGCCGCCGCCGCGCTGGCAGCGCCACACGTCGAATCGTGGTGGAGCTGGAGTGAGGCTGAGCTAACCTATTCCCTTCATGTTCTGGAGCGGGAGTTTGCATTGCGGCCGCTCATGGTCGCGCTCTACCGGGGTCTTCGAGACTCCGGCCATCCGGTCGCGGCGCTTGGTCTGCTCGGCTTGCTGCCCGACGGGTACTCCGCCGCCGGCCTTGGCCGCGCTGTGCGCGTGCTCGAAGAGCTTGGATTGGTCGACGTTGGCGAGTCGCTCAGCAGCGTCACGCTCAGCTCGACGCAGCGAGTCGAACCTGAGCAGTCAAGCGCATTTGCGCGGGCAGCGGCGATCGTCGAGGAGGCGCGGGCATGGAGCCTGAGTCCACGATCGGTCTGACGCAAGAGCACGCTGCCGAGCTGTCGCGGCACCTGATCGACGAGGCCCCGTCGCTCGGGACCGGCCTCGCGATCGAACGGATCGACGGTCACGAGTTGACGAGTAACGAGCGACGGCTGATCGCCGACCTGCGCGCCGTGATCGCGGAGCATGCGCAGCCGAGTCGCACCCCGGTCGATCTGCGTGAGGTGGAGCGCGCCTTCGCCTTTGCCGCGCGCCACCACGTCGGCCAGCAGCGTAAGAGCGGGGAGGACTTCATCGCGCATCCGGTCGGCGTCGCGAAGATCTGCGCCGGCCTGGGCCTCGACACGCAAACGCTGTGCGCCGCCTTGCTGCACGACACCGTCGAAGACACCGCAGCATCGCTTGAGTTGGTGTCCGAGCAGTTCGGCGAGACGGTCGCGCAACTCGTCGATGGCGTCACCAAGCTGACCGGCATCACCTTCCAATCGCGTGACGATCAGCAGGCGGAGAACTACCGCAAGATGATCGTCGCGATGGCTCAGGATGTGCGGGTCATCCTGATCAAGCTCGCCGACCGGCTGCACAACATGCGCACGATCGGCGCGATGAGCAAGCCGAAGCAGATCGAGAAGTCACGCGAAACGCTTGAGATCTTCGCGCCGCTCGCGCATCGCCTCGGTATCCACGCGATCAAGTGGGAGCTGGAAGATCTCGCCTTCCAAGCGCTTCATCCGCGCAAGTACACCGAGATCAAAATGCTCGTCAACCAGCAGCGGCAGGATCGCGAACGGTACGTCGAGCAGGCCGGCAACTACTTGATCGAGGAGCTTGACAAAGTCGGGATTGCCGCCGATATCTCGGGCCGCGCGAAGCACTTCTATTCGATCTACACGAAGATGGCTCGCAAGGGCCGCGAGTTCAACGAGATCTACGATCTCACCGCGATGCGCGTGATCGTCGCCGGCACCAACGAGTGCTACGGCGCACTTGGCGTGGTTCATGCACTGTGGAAGCCGCTGCCGGGGCGCTTCAAGGACTACATCGCGATGCCCAAGGCGAACCTCTACCAGTCGCTGCATACGACGGTCGTGGGGCCTGAGGGCCGGCCACTTGAAATCCAGATCCGTACGGTGGAGATGCATGCGCGCGCCGAGTTCGGCGTCGCGGCGCACTGGGCGTACAAGGCCGGCGATGCGAGCAACAAGAGCGGCATGCTCGGCGATCTCGCCGAGGTTCACGGCGACATCCAGGATCCGCGCGAGTTCATGGAGTCGCTCAAGCGCAGCCTGTTCGGCTCCGAGGTTTTCATCTTCACGCCGAAGGGCGATGTCAAATCGCTGGAGCAGGGGGCAACACCGCTCGACTTCGCGTATGAGGTTCACACCGAGATCGGCCACCGCACCGTCGGCGCGAAGGTCAACCAGCGGCTGGTGCCGCTGCATTACGAGCTCAAGAACGGCGACATCGTCGAGATCCTCACCAGCAAGCAGGATCGTGGCCCGTCACGCGACTGGCTCAAGGTGGTGCGCACCAGCCGGGCGCGCAACAAGATCAAGCACTTCTTCAAGCAGGAGTCGCGCCACGATTCCGAGCATCGCGGCCGTGATTTGCTTCAGGCCCAGCTCAAGCGGGCGGGGCTGCCGGCGCAGAAGATCGTCGCGAGCGCGATGCTCGCCGACGTTTCGCGTGAGCTTGGCTTCGATAAGGCCGAGGATTTTTACCTTGCGCTCGGCAACGAGCAGATCTCACCGCAGGTCGCGGTCAACAAGCTGATCGACCGCTTCAAGGGCGACGCCGCCGAGGAGGCGACCTCCGATTCGACCTTCGACGACCTGATCCATCGTCAGCGTCGCCGGACGCAGCGCGGTTCGAAGATCGGGATCACCGTCGAAGGCGTCGATGAGGGCCTCGGC
>JASGGQ010000042.1:0-19282 GCA_047604965.1 Patulibacter sp.
CCGCGCCGCTGGCGCGCGGCACGTACCATGAGCCGCGATGCCGACCGATGCCACCACCGCGCCCACGCGCTCGCTGCACGACGCCTGGCAGCTCGCCGACATCACCGTGCCGAATCGCGTGCTGCTCGCTCCGCTGGCCGGCATCGGCAACTGGTTCGTGCGGCTCCAGGCGCAACGCCACGGCGCCGGGATGACCGTCTCGGAGATGGTGTCGAGCTTTGCGATCCACTACCGCAATGAGAAGACCTGTGTGGAACTGCTGCGGGTCGACGAACGCGAGCGCGGCGGCGGCCCGCTGGCGATCCAGCTGTTCGGGCAGGATGTTGAGGTGATGCGCTCGGCCGCAGCGTACGTCGCCGAGCATGCCCGCCCGGACGTGATCGATCTCAACATGGGCTGCCCGGTACCAAAGGTGATGGGTGCCGGTGCCGGTGCCGCCATGCTCAAAGATCCCGACACGGCCGTCGCGGTCGCCAAAGCGGCGCGCGAAGGATCGGGGCTGCCGGTGACGGTCAAGCTGCGCTCCGGCATCAAAAAGGGCGACGCCGACGGGTACGCCGTTGCGATCCGGCTCGTCGAGGAGGCCGGCGTATCGGCGATCACCTTCCATCCGCGGTCGGCGCAGGTCCACCACAAAGGCGAACCCGATCTCGAATTGGCCGCGAAGCTCGTCGACGAGCTTCCGGTGCCGGTGATCATCTCCGGCGGGATGAACGAGCCGCAGTGGATCACTGGCGCGTGGGAGCAGACCGGTGCGGAGGCGATCATGCTGGCGCGCGGCGCGCTTGGTGACCCGTGGCTCTTTGCGCGCGTGCTTGGCCTGCGCGAAGGCAATCCATCGCGTGAGGAGATCGTCGGCGAGCTGCTGTGGGTGCTCGACCAGGCGGTCGCGCATCTCGGCGAGTCGCGTGCAACCGGCTACCTGCGCAAGTTCTACCCGTGGTACGTCGAAACGCTTGGCGATGGCCACGCGCTGCAGGAGCAGCTCCAGCGCGCGCCGTCGCTCGATGAGGTGCGCGCCACGGTGCGCGGGCTCGTCGATCAGCCGGTGCCGGTCGACGAAACGGGCGTCCCCGGCTCGGCGCTGCGTGGCGTTATCGCCTGATGCCCTTGCTATGCTCCTCCGCTCGCCAGGCCCCATCAGCCCGGTGACGCCCTCGGTAGTACCCGAAGAACGAGCAAACGGACCACATGTCGCGCGACGTCATCCTTACCCGCGAGGGCCTGGAAAAGCTTCAGGCTGAGCTTGAGCACCTTGAGACGCAAGGCCGCCGTCAGGTTGCCGACCGCATCAAGGAGGCGCGCGACTTCGGCGATATTTCGGAGAACTCCGAGTACGACGACGCCAAGAACGAGCAGGCGCAGATCGAGGCGCGGATCATTCAGCTGCAAGATCGCATCCGCTCGGCGACCGTCGTCGATCACGACGACGTGAAGACCGATGTGGTGCAGGTCGGCTCGACCGTCAGCTTCACCGACCAGGAATCGGGCAAGGGCCAGACCTTCACGATCGTCGGTTCCGCTGAGGCGGCGCCCGGTGAAGGCAAGCTCAGCAACGAGTCTCCGGTGGGCAAGGCGCTGCTCGGCGGCAAACTCGGCGCCGTCGTGACGGTGCAGCTGCCCAAGGGCGACCCGCGCAAGCTCAAGATCACGAAGATCGACGTCGGCATTTAGCCCCGCCGTGAGCGATCAGGCGCTCACTACCTGGGCCGACGGGGTGATCGACGCCGTGCGACTGCTGCGCAGTACCGCCGGCAGCGTGATGCGCGACCCGTCCGACCAGGCGGCAGTGCAACACGCCGATCGGACCGCCGCACAGCTCATCGACCTGCTTTCCCAGCCGCAGCCGGTTGGCGCTTTCGGCGCCTTCCTCGTTGCCGCCGATCCCGAGCACGGGTCCGACCGCCAGGCCTGGCTGGCCGGCGCGCTGGGCCAACTCGCGCCGCTTGCGGCGCCGCTGCGCGCGCTCGCTGCCGCCCCCGACGAGTTCGAGGGCGACGTGCGGGCGACGGTCAAACCGGTTGCGCAGTGGCTGCGAACCGCCGACAAGGAGACGGCCGCGTGGCGGCGCCTGCTCGACGAAGCCGACGCCGCGCATGCCGCGTCGCGTGCTGAGGCGGAGATCCTCGATGCGCGGCGCGACAAGCTCAACCGGCTGCGCGCCGACGGCATCGATCCGTTCCCCTATGAGTACGCAGGCGTCGTGTCGATCGCCGAGGTGCGCGCCGCCTGCGCCGGGCTTGAGAGCGGCAGCGAAACCGAGCAGCGCTACCGGGTCGCCGGGCGGCTCGCGAGCCGCCGCGACCAGGGCGGCATGAGCTTCCTGGATCTCTACGACCGCTCCGGCCGGATCCAGCTGCAAGCGACGACCGATCAGCTCGACGATGCGGCCTTCCGTACGCTGGCCGAACAGGTCGATCTTGGCGACCTGCTCGGCATCGATGGCCGCGCGTTCGTGTCGCGGCGCGGCGAGCTGACGTTGCACATCGAAGCGTTCGTCGTGCTCGCCAAGGCGCTGCGCCCGCCGCCGGACAAGCGCCACGGGCTGCGCGACGTGGAAGCGCGCTACCGCTTCCGCGAAGTCGATCTGATCGCCAACGAGCAGAGCCGGCGCATCTTCATCGCCCGCTCGCGGATGATTGCCGCGATCCGCCGCACGCTGGACGGGGATGGCTTCCTGGAGGTCGAAACGCCGACGCTCCAGCCGCTCTACGGCGGGGCAGCGGCCGAGCCGTTCGTGACGCATCACAACGCGCTCGACCGTCGGCTCTATCTGCGCATCGCGCCGGAGCTCTACCTCAAGCGATGCCTCGTCGGGGGGCTGGAGCGGGTGTACGAGATCGGCAAGAACTTTCGCAACGAAGGGCTCTCACCGAAGCACAACCCTGAGTTCACCGCGATCGAGTGGTACGAGGCGTACGCCGAATACCACCAGGCTGCCGACCGCACCGAAGCGATCGTGGCTGCTGCCGCGCAGGCTGCCGGCTACGACTTCGCCGCCGACGGCGCATTCCGGTTCGACCAGCCGTGGCGGCGGGTCACCTTCGTCGATGCTGTGCGGGAGGCCACCGGCGTTGATCTGCTCGCCCACCGGTCCGACGAAGCGCTACGCGACGCGGTGCGTGCGCACCCGAAGGTCGCCGCGCAGATCGACCGGCTCGACGAGCTCAACTGGCCGCAGCTCGCCGACGAACTGCTCGGCACCTTCGTCGAACCGAACCTGCTTCAGCCGACCTTCATCTTCGACCATCCGGTCGAGCTGAGCCCGCTGGCCAAGCGTCATCGCACGATCGACGGGCTCACCGAGCGCTGGGAGGCGTACGTCGGTGGTATGGAGATCGCCAACGCCTTCTCCGAACTCAACGACCCCGACGAGCAACGCGCCCGCTTTGAGGCGCAAGTGCGCTACTCCGAAGGCGGCGACGCCGAAGCGCAGCCGTATGACGAAGGGTTTGTGCGCGCGCTCGAACACGGGATGCCGCCGGCCGCCGGTGTCGGCGTCGGGATCGATCGGCTCGCGATGATTCTCACTGGGCAGGACACGATTCGCGATGTCCTCCTGTTTCCGGCGCTCAAAGAGCTGTAGTCGGCGGTACCGGACGGCCTCCGGAGGCGCGGGCAGCCGTTCGCTTCGGAGCTGGCGCTGTCGACGCCGGGAGGGGAGCAGCGCCGTAGCTCTGGACGCCGGTCCAAGACGCGGGACTTCCGCAACACGTACAACCTCTGCACGAGCGGAGCAACGTGACGGTGGCCGCCACCCCCTCGTTGTAGACTCATCATACGCGGAGCACGCTCCTTCGAATCAGGTTCAGCGATCGGATGGTCTGGTCGATGATTTGACGAGAGGGAGCACCGCGCACGGAAGGCCAACCGGCCGGAGTGGAGGACAGCCAGCAATGTTCGAGCGATTTACAGAGCGCGCACGCCAGGTCATTGTCCTCGCGCAGGATGAAGCCCGTACGCTGAAACACAATTACATCGGGACCGAGCACGTTTTGCTCGGCCTGCTCCGAGAGGAGCAGGGGCTCGCGGCGCGTGCCCTGGAGGGGCTCGACATCACCGTTGAGCGCGTCCGTGCGCAAGTGGTCCGCATCGTCGGCTCTGGCGAAGAGGTCACGACCGGGCAGATCCCGTTCACCCCGCGCGCCAAGAAGGTGCTCGAGTTGGCGCTGCGCGAAGCGCTCAGTCTCGGTCACAACTACATCGGCACCGAGCATCTGCTGCTCGGTCTCGTGCGTGAGAACGAGGGCGTCGCGGCGCGCATCCTGCTCGACTTCGACGCCGACGCCGAGAAGATTCGCGGCGAAGTGATCCGCATGCTGTCCGGCCCCAGCGGCCGCCGCCAAGGCGAAGCGGCCGGTGCCGGGGCCGGCAGCGGTTCGGCCTCCGGCTCCAGCGAAGGCAAGAAAAGCTCGAAGCTGCTCGATCAGTTCGGGCGCAACCTCACCAAGCTCGCCTCCGACGGCAAGCTCGATCCGGTCGTCGGCCGCGCCACCGAGGTCGAACGGATCATGCAGATCCTCTCGCGCCGCACGAAGAACAACCCGATCCTGATCGGCGAGCCGGGCGTCGGCAAAACGGCCGTCGTCGAAGGGCTCGCGCAGGCGATCATCCAGGGCGACGTGCCCGAACTGCTGCGCGACAAGCAGATCTACACGCTCGATCTCGCGGCGCTCGTCGCCGGTTCCAAATACCGCGGCGAGTTCGAAGAGCGGCTCAAGAAGGTGATGAAGGAGATCACCCAGCGCGGCGACATCATCCTCTTCATCGACGAGATCCACAACCTCGTCGGTGCCGGCGCTGCCGAGGGCGCGATCGACGCCGCCAGCATCCTTAAGCCGGCGCTCGCTCGCGGCGAGTTGCAAACGATCGGCGCGACGACGCTCGACGAATACCGCAAATATCTGGAGCGCGACTCGGCGCTGGAACGCCGCTTCCAGCAGATCCGCGTCGAGCAGCCGACCGTCGAGCAGACGGTGCAGATTCTCCAGGGCCTGCGCGATCGCTACGAGAGTCACCACCGGATCGAGATCACCGACGACGCGCTCCAAGCCGCAGCCGAGCTGTCGGACCGCTACATCTCCGACCGCCAGTTGCCGGACAAGGCGATCGATCTGATCGACGAAGCCAGCTCGCGCAAGCGCATCAAGTCGATGACATCGCCGCCGGTGCATCGCGAGCTCGAAGACGAAATCGAGGAAGCGCGCCGCGCCAAAGAGGCGGCGATCGAAGCGCAAGAGTTCGAGAAAGCCGCGAGCCTGCGCGACGACGAACGCAAGCTCGTCGCGAAGAAGCGCGAGCTCGAAGATGAGTGGCAGGCCGGCGAAGGCGAAGGCGAGCGGCCGAAGATCGGCGAAGAGGAGATCGCAGAGATCGTCTCGATGTGGACCGGCATCCCGGTCTTCAAGCTGACCGAGGCTGAAACGCAGAAGCTGATCCGCATGGAGGAAGAGCTCCACAAGCGCGTGATCGGGCAGCAGCAGGCCGTCGAAGTGATCTCGAAGGCGATCCGCCGCTCCCGTGCGGGCCTCAAGGATCCCAAGCGCCCGACCGGCTCGTTCATCTTCCTCGGACCCTCCGGGGTTGGCAAGACCGAGCTGGCGCGCACGCTCGCTGAGTTCCTCTTCGGCGATGACGAGTCGATGGTGCGGATCGACATGTCGGAGTACATGGAGAAGCACGCCGTCTCGCGGCTCGTCGGCTCGCCGCCCGGCTACGTCGGCTACGACGAGGGTGGCCAGCTGACCGAGGCGGTGCGCCGCAAGCCGTACTGCGTGCTGCTCCTCGACGAGATCGAAAAGGCGCATCCCGACGTCTTCAACCTGCTGTTGCAGATCCTCGAAGATGGTCGCCTGACCGACTCGCAGGGCCGGACCGTCGACTTCCGCCACGCGATCGTGATCATGACCTCGAACATCGGGGCCAGCGAGATCGCGAAGGGCACGCCGCTCGGTTTCGCCGTGGTGGAGGACGACATGGGCGTCTCCTACGACGACATGAAGGGCCGCGTGATGAGCGATCTCAAGCGCGCCTTCCGGCCGGAGTTCCTCAACCGCATCGACGACGTGATCGTCTTCCACAAGCTCCAGAAGGACGAGATCAAGCAGATCATCGACCTGCTGCTGGGGCGGATTCGCGCGTCGCTTGCCGAGCGCGAACTGCAACTCGACCTGACGGACGCCGCAAAGGATTTCCTCGTCGACAAGGGCTGGGATCCCGGCATGGGCGCCCGCCCGCTGCGCCGCGCGATCCAGCGCTACATCGAAGATCCGCTGTCGGACTTCGTGCTGCGCAACGCGATGGAAGCAGAGGCCGGCAACACCGTGCTCGTCGACCATCTGATCGGCGGCGAAAACGACGGCGAACTGACGCTGACGTTCGTCCAGGGCGAGCGCAAACCGGTTGCAGTCGGCGCGAGCAGCGGCGAGGATGACCCCAAGAAGACCGACGACGGTCCAGAGTCCACGCAGAGCGCGGACAGCCCCACCGAGGGCTAACCACTCGAAACCGTCGCCGTAGAGCCCCGTCGCGCAGCACGAGCGCGACGGGGCTCTATGTTTGTTGCAAGCGGGCGCCCGGAACCTCTGGGCCGGTGCGGTGTTGTTGGGAGTGTCGTCCCCACCACTTTGGAGGAGTCCCCGCTATGAAAATCCAGGCCCCCAGTCCGTCGATGGGTGTCGCGCTGCTCGCACTCGCGATGGCCTCGACCGGAACGGCCGTTGCTGCCGTGAGCTACGCCACGAACGCCGGCAAGGTCGATGGCCGCGACGCCGTCTCTTCAAAGTCATCGACCGATACTGCTGCCGGCAAACTGGTGGCGACCGCTGGGGCCGGCCCGTTGAAGGGCAAAATCCCCGGCAAGTTCCTCGCCGAAGTGCAGCGCGGCGATGCCGACACCTTCGCGCGCTACGCCGAAGTGCAAGACAACGCCACCGATGTCGCCAGCCCACTGACGACGATCCCGGAGATCGGCACGCTCTCGGCCAGCTGCGGCGACCAAAGCTCCAAAGCCGGGGTGGAGGACCCGATCAGCCAGATCGTCTTCTCGAACACCAGCGGCGTCGGCGTGAACATCGTCAAGTCAACCGGCGTTGCCGCGCCGGAGATCACCGTCGTGCAACCGAACACGACGAGCGAACTGAACATGGGGGGCACCAACACCTTCCACCTGCTGCTTGAGAAAGCCGGCACCGACGCGGTCGTCGAAGGTGTCGTGCGCCAAGACGGACGAGGCTCCGCAGCGGCCCAATGCCTCGTGTTCGGGTACGTCGAAGAGATCCCGAACATCCGCTGAGCGGCACGGTGACGAGCTCGGCGCGTCGCCGCTGGCCGCCGCGTCGGGCGGCGCGCCGAGCTTGCTCGCCTTCACCGTGCAGCGCAGGCACAACCGCATGAGCGTCGCTGCGTTGCGTGCGACGTGCTGGAAAACCGGGCGGTTTCTCGATATCCTCCTTGGGTGATGTCAGGGCGAGTGGACGAGTTCATCGACCTTGACACCCAGGAGCCCCGCCTCGTTCGAGCGCTTGAGATGGTCGCTCCGGGAACCGCGCTCCGCGAGGGCATCGACAACATCGTGCACGCCAAAACTGGTGCGCTGGTGATCGTTGCCGACCCGGACGAAGTCTCGTTCCTCTTCTCCGGCGGGATCAAACTCGATCTCGACTACTCGCCGGCGATGGTCTACCAAGTCGCGAAAATGGACGGCGCGATCGTCCTCAACGCCACCGCGACGAAGATCACGATGGTCAACACCCAGCTGATGCCGGATCCGACGATCCTCTCGTTGGAAACCGGCACGCGGCACCGCACCGCCGAGCGCGTCAGCAAACAGACCTCCGCGCTCGTGATCGCGATCTCTGCCCGCCGCGACGTGGTGTCGCTGTACGTCGACGGCTCAAAGTACATCCTCGAAGACATTCCGATCGTGCTTGCGAAAGCCAACCAGGCACTCGCAACGCTCGACAAGTACCGGATGCGGCTCGACCAGATCGCCACGCGCCTGATGGCGATGGAGTTCGAAGGCGGCGTGCTGTTGCACGACGTGCTCGTCGCCCTCCAGCGGTACGAGCTCGTGGCCCGCATGGCCGTCGAGATCGAGCGGTACATCGTCGAACTCGGGCGCGAAGGGCGCCTGATCGAGATGCAGCTCGAAGAGACGATGATGGGCGTCGCCGGTGATAAGACGGCGCTCGTGCAGGATTACCTCGTCGCCTCCAGCGACGAAGGCCTCGCCATCGCCCTCGACGAACTCTCCCGCCTTCCTCACCAGGAGTTGCTCGACTTCGGGCGCCTGGCGGAACTGCTCGGCTTCGAGCGGAAGGTCAACACCCTTGACGAGCGCGTGCGCCCCCGTGGCTACCGCGCGCTTGGACGGATCCCCCGCCTGCCGAAGCTCGCGGTCGCGCACCTGGTGCGCACCTTCGACGGGCTCGACGGGCTTGTGGCTGCCGACGACGACGACCTGTTGCAGGTCGACGGGGTCGACGCCACCCGGGCGAAAGAGATCCGCGAGGGTCTCCGCCGCCTCCAGGAAGTCAACTTCGTTGACAGGTTCCTGCATGACTGAGAGAGCCGTGCCCGCGTGGGCCATGAATCAAGGAGCTCACCATTAGCGACGAGACCGACATCGACATCGCCGAACTCGACGACATCGCGCTCACGATCGAGCACATCGAGTTCGAACTCGGCGACAGCGTCGTCTACCCGCACCACGGTGCCGGGCAGATCGCCGGCAAAGAGCTGCGGCGGATCCTCGGAGAGGAACGCGAGTACCTCACGATCAAGATCCTGCACAACGACATGACCGTCATGGTTCCCGTCGACAAGGCCGCCGAAGTCGGCCTGCGCCGGGTGATCGACGAAGAGACCGTCGAAAAGGTACTGGCGTGCCTGACGGCCGAAACGTCGGAGATGCCGAAGAACTGGAACCGCCGGTTCAAACACAACCGCGACAAGATGAAGACCGGCGACATCTACGAACTCTCCGAAGTTGTGCGCAACCTCGCCTTCCGCGAGCACGACAAAGGGCTCTCGACCGGCGAGAAGCAGATGTACACCCGCGCCAAGAAGATCCTCGCTTCCGAGCTGATGTACGCGCTCGACAAGAACGAGGCGGAAGCTGAGGCGCATCTCGACGACCTGCTGCTCGCCGCACACGGCCAAGAGCAAGTCGTGGCCGGCTAACACGCCGCCAGCGGTCGCCAGACCGCGACACGCGACGCCGCCGTTGGGGCGGGCGGGGCCGGTGCCTCGCCCGCCCCAACGACGTTCCGGCCGCCGGTACGTCAGGATGCGCGCGGTGGGCGGCCGCACGCAGATCGGGAGTTCAACGGTCGCTCGGGCCAGCGCGCTGATCGTCGCCGCCGGCCGAGGCACTCGGCTCGGCAGCGCACTGCCAAAAGCGTTCGTCGACCTCGCCGGAGAACCGATGGTTGCCTGGTCGATCCGCGCGCTCCAAGCCGCTGGCGTGCAGGAGATTGTGCTCGCCCTGCCGCCCGACGGCGAACTGCCCCAGCGGTTCATCGCTCACGAACGCGACGGCGGCGCCCGGCGCGACGCTGCGCGCCTCGTGCTGCCGGACGCGGTGCGCACCGTGCGCGGTGGTGCCGAACGCTCGCACTCCGTTCGCGCTGCGCTTGCCGCCAGCAGCGGCGACCCGGTGATCGTCCACGATGCCGCGCGGCCGCTACTGACCCCCGAGTTCGTCGCCGCCGCACTCGACCGGTTCGACCGGTCGGTGCGTGGGAACGCCACGCTGTGCTCGGCGGCGAGGCCCACCGAAGCCGGAGCCGACGCCACGCCGCTGGCAGCGGCGGTCATCGCCGCGCCGGTCGTTGACACGATCAAACGCTCAGTCGACGGCCAACACGTCAGCGAAACGCTCCCCCGCAGCGAACTGTGGGCGGTGCAGACGCCGCAGGTGTTCTGTCGCGCCTGGCTGGAGCGAGCGCTCGACCAGCCGGATGAGGCGCTCGCCACCGCGACCGATGACGCTTCGCTCGTCGAAGCACTCGGCGGGACGGTGGCGCTCGTGCCCGCGCCCGGCCCGAACCTCAAAGTCACCACGCCGCACGACCGCACCGTCGCCGAACTGCTGCTCGCCGCGCGCCCTGATTGAATCCATCGCAGTGCTGACCGACTACCACGTGCATCTGCGCCCCGACGAACCGGGCACGACCGCCGACAAGTACTTCACCGCCGCAAACGCCGACCGCTTCAAGGTGGTCGCTGAGGAACGCGGCGTGCGCGAGCTTGGCGTCAGCGAGCACATCTACCGCTTCACGGCGGCGCTCGACGTGTGGCAGCACGACCTCTGGAAAGGCGCAGCGGTTGATGATCTCGATGCGTACGTCGAATTCCTCGGCGAGCAGGGGCTGCGTCGCGGGATCGAAGCCGACTTCATCCCCGGCCGCGAAGATCGCATCGCAAGCCTGCTGGACGCGCGCGACTTCGACTACGTGATCGGCTCCGTGCACTTCCTCGGTGACCTCGCCGTCGACCACCTCGGCTGGGACATCTGGGATCACACGAGCGCCGACCCCGAAAAGATCTGGCGCCGCTACTTCGAGACGCTCGGCGAATGCGGGCGCTCCGGCCTCTTCGACATCCTCGCGCACCCCGATCTCGTGAAGGTGTGGGGCGGACGGCGCCCCAAACCGGACGGTGATCTGCGCCGCTTCTACGAGCTGGCGATCGACGGGATCGTCGAAGGTGGCGCGGCGGTCGAAGTGTCGACGGCAGGACTGCGCAAACCGGTCGGCGAGCTGTACCCCGACGGCGCGTTCTTGGCGATGGTCATCGAAGCCGGTTGCGACATCACGCTCTCCAGCGATGCGCACGTTCCCGGTGATCTCGCCTCGCACTACGAACCGGCCTGCGAGTTCCTCGCCGAACACGGCGTCACCGAACTGACGGTGTTCGAAGGCCGCCAGCGCCGCAAGGAGCCGATCGGGTGACCGGTCCTGTCGCCGCGCCGCAGCCGACGCGACACGACCGCCGCAGCGGCATCGGCTGGGATTCGCATCGCCTCGTCGAAGGCCGCCCATTCATTCTCGGCGGCGTGCAGATCGATTCGCCGTTCGGGCTTGACGGCCACTCCGACGCTGACGTGCTCGCGCACGCGATCACCGACGCACTGCTCGGTGCCGCCGGGCTCGGCGACATCGGCGATCACTTCCCCGACACCGACGCCGCCTACGCCGGTGCCGATTCGATCGAGCTGCTGCGCGTCGCGCTTGCCAACGTGCGAGCACGCGGCTGGGAGGTCGAGAACGTCGATACGACGGTCGTCGCCGAACGTCCCAAGCTCGGCCAGCGTAAACGCGAGATCGCCGAACGGCTCGCCAGCGTGCTCGGCCTGCACCCGACCGCCGTCGGCGTGAAAGCCTCGACCGGCGAAGGACTCGGCTTCGTTGGCCGGGGCGAAGGTGTCGCGGCGCTCGCGGTGGCGCAGTTGCGCGGTTCGGCCAGCTAGCCTCCCGCCCCGGTGATCACCCAACCCATCGCAGGGCTGCGGCGCCAACGGCTGCTGGAGCTCACCACCCCCGAAGCGATCAGCGTGCCGTGGCTGCGCGTCACGCTGCTGTGCCTGCTCAGCGCCGGGATCTTCACGATCATCTGGCCCGGCGCGCCGACCTACGACCCGTGGGCGTGGATCATCTGGGGGCGCGAAATCGTGCACGGCGACCTCGTCACCACCACCGGACCGTCGTGGAAGCCGCTGCCGATGCTCTTCACGATCCCGTTCGCGCTCTTCGGCCAAGCCGAACCGGACCTCTGGTTGTGGGTCGCGCGCGCCTTCGCGCTGCTCGGACTGGTGGCCGCCGCGCAGTTGGCCGTTCGGCTTGGCGGCCGGCTCGCCGGTGCGCTCGCCGTCGTGGCGCTCGCGTCGACGCCGCTCTACTACGCCTACGGCATCCAGGGCAGCTCCGAAGGCATGCTTGTCTTCGTCTGTTGCCTGGCTGCCGCCGCCTGGCTCGACGGGCGCCGCAGCCACGCATTCTGGTGGCTGGTGGCCGCGTCGCTGCTGCGCCCCGAAGTGTGGCTGTACGCCGCGATCGTCGGGCTCGAGCGGATCGTCAGCAGCCCGCGCCGGATGCCGTGGGTTGGTGGGGCCGGCCTGCTGACGCTCGCCGCCTGGCTGATCCCCGAGAAGATCGGCTCCGGCGCCTACTTCCGCGCCGCCACGCGCGCGAACGCGCCGAACCCCGACAGTGCCGCCTTCGCGTCGCATCCCTCGCTGGAGGTGCTTGGATCGATGGGGAACCTCTTGCTGTGGCTGCCCGCGATCACACTCCTGGTCGCCGTCGGCATCGCGGCCTGGGCGTGGCGCTTTGATCGCGGCGCCGCACCGCGCATTCCGAGCAGCGCGGTGCGCGACGGCGCCTTCTTGACGCTGCTCGCGCTCGGGTGGGTCGCGATCGTCGCGGCGATGACCGAAGGCGGCTACGCCGGCAACCCGCGGTACCTCGCAGCGCCGCTCGGGCTGCTGGTACCGGTCGCGATCGCCGGCCTGGCCTGGGCGGTGCGGCTGCTCGCCGACCGGGGCGTGATGCTGGTCGGCGAACTGGCCGTGTTGGCGGCGCTCGTCGTTGTGGTGCTCAACGCCGCGACGCGGCTTCCGGGCCGTACCAAGGAAATCACCTACCAAGCAGAGAACCGCGCCGAGCTGGCGCGCATCGCGCACGACCCGGCGGTGCGTCGCGCGATCGTCGGCTGCCGCCCGATCAGCGCACACCCGCTGATGATCCCGCCGGTTGCGTGGACTTTCGGCCTGCACCTTGAGGAGCTGGAGTTCAAAGGCCAGGAGCGTGGCAGCTTCATTCGCGGGCGCAACATCGCACGTGCTACCGCGCTCCCGGTGCTGCCGGAAGGCGTCGGGCTGCGGCGCGTATGGGTCAGCCAGCAGATCCGCGTGCTGCAAAGCTGCGGGGCCGGCACGGCTGCGGCCCGGTGACCAGTAGGAGCGTGGCGACCGCTGCCGCCCCGAGCGCCGCGGATTCGGGCGAGCGGGCGCAGTCGGTGGCGCCCCGCGAGCCACATCGCGGCTCGTACGGGCAGGCAGCACGCTGGGCGATTGCGATCGTCGGGCTGCTCGCGCTGATGGGCCTCTCCGTTGCGCTGCGCACGACGGCGATGACCACGTCGTACTGGATCGACGAGGGCATCGCGACCGGCATTGCGCGCTACCCCCTGTGGGACATCCCGCACCAGCTGCTGCTCGACGGATCCCCGCCGCTGTATTACCTGCTGCTGCACTGCTGGGAGCTGGCATTCGGCACCGCCGAACCGGCGACCCGGTCGCTTTCGCTGGCGGCGACGATCGTCGCGATCCCCGCCGCGTGGTGGTTGGTACGGGCGATCGCGGGGGCGCGGGCTGCGTGGATCGCTGCCCTGATCGCCGCCGGCCACCCGTTCCTGACCTACTACGCGCAAGAGACGCGGATGTATGCGCTCGTCGCGCTGCTCGCGCTGCTGTTCTCAGGCGCGTTGGTGCTGGTCTTCACGCAGGGCCGTCGCCGCTGGATCCCGCTGGCGGTACTCGCCGGTGCCGCGCTGATCTACACGCACAACTGGGGGTTGTTCGCGGTCGCCGCAAGCTTGGGCGCGTCGTTGTTGGCGGTGCTGACCGGGCCGCGCCGGCAGGTGCGTGGCGCCGTGATCGACGGCGTCATCGTCTACGGCGCGATCGGTGTGCTGTATGCGCCGTGGGTGCCGTCATTGCTGGCGCAGGCCCGTTCGACCGGTGCTCCATGGTCGCGACGCCCCGGGATCGACGACCTGTTTTCCGCTGTTGTGGTGCCGTTCGGATACGAGGTCACCGGGCTGCTGCTCGCGTTGATCACGGCGCTCGCCGCCGCGCGGATCGCGACGCGCGACCGCGACGGCGACCGGCCGACCTCCCGTGCCGCGCTGCTGCTGATCGCGATGATCGTCGGCACCGCCGCCGTGGCTTGGTCGGCGTCGCAGCTTTCGCCAGCGTGGTCGGTGCGCTACCTCGCGGTGTCGGTTGGCCCGGCGATCCTGCTCGCCGGCCTCGTGCTCGCACGGATTCCGACCGTCGGTGCGGCGGTGCTTTGCCTGCTGGTCGTCACCTGGGCGCAGCCGCTCGATGCGCGCATTTCAGCGAAGAGCAACGTCAAGCAGGTCGTCGCGCTCGCACAGCAGTTCGGCGCCGGCAAGCCCGGCGACGTGGTGATCTCGCCCCACCCGGAGCAGCTGCCGGTGATCAGCCACTACCTCGGTGCCGCGCCGCGTTACGCGACCGCGCTGGGCTGGCAGCACGACACCCGGATGTTTGATTGGCGCCACGCGCTCGATCGCGTCAAGCGGGCGCAGGCCAAGCAGGTCTGGGCGGCGATGCGTGCCGACGTGCAGCCGGGAGAGAACGTGCTGCTCTTCGTGCCGCTGCTGCGTTCGGCCAATTGGCAGGCGCCGTGGACCTGGCTTGCCCGCAAACGAGCGATCGACTGGCAGCGGGTGCTCGACGCCGATCCCGCACTGCGTCGCATGATCGAAGTGCCGAAGTACGGCGATCGTAAGGTGCCGCGCGGCGTGCGAGTCATCATCTACCGCCGCCGGTAGGAGTGGTCAGCGGGGCGCCGATGGCAGCGCGACCGCTCCTGCCCGACCGGCGCCGACCGGTGGCCGCCGCACGAGCTGCTGTTCTTTAGAGAACATTTAGGTAAGGTGTTCTTTATGACTGCTCCGCTCGATAGCAAACCGGCGTCCGGCGCCTCGGGAGATGGCAGCGATGGCCGCCCGGTTGTCGTCCTCGGCGGCGGTCCAGCCGGCCTGACCGCCGGCTACCAGCTGGTGAAGGCCGATCGGGCCGTGCGCGTATTCGAAGCCGAAGATCAGGTCGGCGGCATCGCGATGACGGTCGAGCGCGACGGGTACCGCTTCGATCTCGGCGGCCACCGCTTCTTCACGAAGAACCAAGAGGTCGACGATCTCTGGCACGAGATCATGGGCGACGAGTTCCTCAAGCGCCCGCGCCAGAGCCGCATCTACTGGAACAAGAAGTTCCTGGAGTACCCGCTCGAAGGCACTGACGTGATCAAGAAGCTCGGCCCGGTCGAGTTGCTGCGCGCCGGCTTCTCGTACCTCAAATCGGCGATCTTCAACAAGAAGGGCAACGAGAAGAGCCTGGAGGAGTGGGTGGTCAACCGCTTCGGCTGGCGCCTGTACCGCCTCTTCTTCAAGAGCTACACCGAGAAGGTGTGGGGCGTGCCGTGCGACCAGCTCGGCGCCGACTGGGCTGCGCAGCGGATCAAGGATCTGTCGTTCATGAGCGCCGCGAAGGCCGCGTTCTTCGGCGACAAGGGCGGCAAGCACAAGTCGCTGATCAAGGAGTTCAACTACCCGCGCTTTGGCCCCGGCCAGATGTGGGAGATGATGACCGACCGCATCAACGAGCAGGGCGGCAGCGTTGAGCTTGAGTCCCGCATCACCGGCTTGACGATCGAGGGCGGTCGCGTGACGAGCGTGCAGGTCAACGGTTCGGAGACGATCGACGCGCCGTACGTGATCTCGTCGCTGCCGCTGCGCAACATCGTCGGCCTGGCCGGCGACGGCGCTCCGGCGCATGTCGTCGAAGCGGCGCAGGGCCTGCGGTACCGCGACTTTTTGACGGTCGCGCTCGTGGTCGATGGCGAAGATCTCTTCCCGGACAACTGGATCTACATTCACGAGCCGGGCGTCGAGGTTGGCCGCATCCAGAACTTCCGGTCGTGGAGCCCGTGGATGGTGCCCGATCAGACCAAGGCGTCGGTCGGCCTGGAGTACTTCTGCTTCGAAGGCGACGAGCTGTGGAACGCCGACGACGACGATCTCGTCGCGCTGGCGACCAAGGAGCTGGTCCAGATCGGGCTGGTCGACCGTGCTGAGCGGGTCGAGCGCGGCTACGTCGTGCGCGTCCCGAAGGCGTACCCGATGTACGACGAGAACTACGCCGAGCGGGTCGATGTGATCAAGGACTGGCTCGCCGGGATCGAGAACTTGCAGCAGGTCGGCCGCAACGGGCTGCACCGTTACAACAACTCCGATCACTCGATGCTTAGCGCGATGCGCGCCGTCGACAACCTCGTGCTCGGCCACGAGCACGACATTTGGGAGGTCAACGTCGAGTCGGCCTACCTGGAAGAGGGCGAAGTCTCGATCGACAACCCGTACCGCGAGACGCCGGAGACCGAGGCACAGCACAAGTCGCTGACGCACTGAGCCGCCGCCGGGCGCCCGCGAACGCGCGCCGGTTACGACCGTTTCCGCGCCAGCCGGTCAGGATCATGCACGTTGATCGTGCAGATCCTGACCGGCTAGCGCGTTCGCGTGCGGGCGTGCCGTCGTGGCTCAGTTGCCGCTGGCGTTCGACGCGGTTGCGCGGACGCTGGTCGCTTTGACGGTGCCGTCGTCATCGGTTTCGCCGGAGATCACGACGCTGTCGCCGGGATGCACGCCGGTCATCGACACCTTCGAGGTGCGTGTGGCGGTCGCGCCGCTGGCCGCGACGACCCGCACGGTCGTGCCGTCGCTGGTCTCGACGTAGAGCGTGCTGCCACGCACGTTCGCCACCGAGCCGACCGTCATGTTGGCGCTGCTGCTCGCGCTGCCGCCGGGAAAGCTGCCACTGCTCTGACTGCCGCTCGGCGTTGAACCGGACGACGACGCGCCGCTTGACGACCCGCCCGGTGCTGCCCCGGACGCTGCCGAGCCGCTCGACGACGAGCCAGATGACGACGAACCGCCCCGCATGCCGCCGCTGGGCATGCCGCCACCGCCTGGCATCCCGCCGCTTGCGCCGCCGCCGGCCATCGCGCCGCCGGCCCCCGAGCTGCCACGGTGCTTTTGTACCAGCACGCCGCCGGTAAAGCCCCCGGCCAACAGAATCACCGAGCCGAGCACCGTGACCGTCCGCCGCCCCGGACGGGGCCGCTTCGCTCGGCCGCTGCTGGGAGCCTCGCCGTGCCGGTCGCCGGAAGCACCGCCGCCGGCGCGCTTGCTGCGCCGCTTGCGGCCACGCTGGCCCGGCGATGCGTCGGCGGAAACACCGCCGGATGGTTCGGTCGTGCCGTCGTCGGCTTGTGCGGCGGGCTGAGCGGCGCCGTCGGTCGTCGTCAGCGCTTCCTCCCAAAGGGCCGCGTCGTGATTGGGATCGGTGGGGTGCGTCATAGCGGTGGAGAGATCGAAGGGATGGGAACGGGCTGAGTGGCCGGGCGGCTACTCGAAGCGCAGCGCGTCGATCGGCCGCAGACGTGCCGCCCGCGCGGCCGGATAGGTGCCGAAGAACAAACCGCACAACACGGAGGCGCCGAATGCGAGCACGACCGAGCCGGCCGAGACTGCTGGCACGACCCCGGCGATCGTGAACGTGCTGATGACCAGGCCGGCGCCGACGCCGACGAGGCCGCCGATCAGCGAGACCAGCGTCGCCTCGGTGATGAACTGCATGAGGATGTCGGAACGGCGGGCGCCGATCGCTTTGCGAATCCCGATCTCACGGGTTCGCTCGGTCACGCTGACGAGCATGATGTTCATCACGCCGATGCCGCCGACCAGTAGCGAAATCGCTGCGACCGCGCCGAGCAACGTGGTGAACACCTCGGTCGTGGAGGCGGAGGTTTCCAGCAGCGACGCCTGATTAAGAATCCGGAAGTTGCTGTTCGACGACGAGCTCGACGAACCAGCGGCCGCAGAGGACGAACTGGACGCCTCGGCGCTCTCGGTGCTGCTCGACGACTCACTGGAACTGCTCGTTGTGGGGTGGCGCAGGTTGAGGATCTCCTCGGCTTCGGCCTGCGCGAGATCGACCGTCGTGTCGGCCGTCGCTTGCACCTTGATCGAATCCAGCGCGCCGTAGCCGGCCGCGATGTCCTGGACCAGCGTATACGGCGCGATAAATACGTCATCGGCATCCTGGCTGCCGGTCGAGCCCTTGGCCTCAGTCACGCCGACGATCTCGAGCGGCGTTCCACCGATCGTCACCGACGACCCCGCCGACACCCCAAGCTCCTCGGCGACGGTCGGCCCGACCACCGCGACCGCAGCATGTTCGCTCACCTCTTTGCTCGTGAAGTTGCGTCCGCTGGCGATCGTGTACGCGCTCGCTGAGAGGTACTCCGGCGAGGAACCGATCACCGAACTCGGCGTATAGCTCGTATCGCCGTTGACCACCGAGATATCTGAGGCTGAGACGACCGGAGCAACGCTCTTGATGTCCGGCGCTACCTCCTTGTCGCGCAGCGCGGTGACATCGGCGATCTTCAGTTCGGCGCCCGACGTGCTGGAGCCGCCGCCCGGTCCGAAGCCGCCGCTGGCCGCCGAGATCGTGATGACGTTCGTGCCGAGCGCATTGATGCTCGCCTGCACCGCCTTCTTGGAGCCGTTGCCGACGGCAACCAGCACGATCACCGCCGCGACACCGATCGTCAAGCCGAGCATCGTCAGCGCCGTGCGCAGCCGGTTCGCCGTAATGCCGGCCAGCGCCGAGCGCAGCGTTTCGCGCGCGTTCATGCCAGCACCGGCTGGCGGCGTCGCAGATCGGAACTGATTTGGCCGTCGGTGATGCGCACGATCCGCTGGGCGCGATCTGCGACCTCGTTTTCGTGCGTGATCAGCACGATCGTGCGCCCCTGTGCGGCAAGCGACTCCATGATTTGCAGCACCTCTTCGGTCGAATGCGCATCGAGGTTGCCGGTCGGCTCGTCGGCGAGCATCAGCGGAGGGTCGGTGACGATCGCACGGGCAACGGCGACACGTTGCTGTTGCCCGCCGGAGAGCTCCGTCGGTACGTGATGCAGCCGCTCACCCATCCCCACCGATGCGAGCGCGTCGGCGGCCCGCTCGCGGCGTTCCCGGCGCCCGACACCGCCGTACATCAGTGGCATCGCGACGTTCTCCAGCGCCGTCATGCGCGGCACGAGGTTGAACGACTGAAAGACGAAGCCGATCTTTTGGTTGCGCAGATCCGAGAGTTCGTCCTCGCTGAGATCGCTGATCGGCGTGCCATCGAGCTGGTAGCTGCCGGAGGTCGCCTCATCGAGCGCGCCGATCACGTTCATCAGGGTGCTTTTGCCGGAGCCGGAGGGCCCCATGATCGCGACGAACTCGCCGGGCATCACCGTCAGCGACACGCCGCGCAGGGCGTGGACCGTCACATCCGGTGCCGGCTGGTAAGTCCGCCAGACGTCACGGACATCGATGACCGCAACGCTCACCGGCCGCCGCCGCCACCGAAGCCGCCACCCGACGGCGGCCCGCCGCTGCCACCACCGCCGCCGCCACC
>JASGGQ010000043.1:0-18674 GCA_047604965.1 Patulibacter sp.
CCGCCGGCTCACGGTCGGCCGTCTCATCCATCGCCAACTCAACCGCAATCCCGATTGCCTGGAGCGCCGAGCGCAACTGCACCCACGCCTCACCACCACTGACCGCCTCCTCCACCGCCGCGACGCTGAGCGGCGGCGCGGTCAGCCGTGCAATCGCCTCCGTCGCCTCCTCGACCGACCACCCACCATTCGCATCAACCTTGATGCGAGCCGCAGCACCCGCCGCCCGGCGCACCGCCGCGACCCGTGCCACATCACCCGCCACATCGGCCGCTTCGCCGGACGAAGCGCGCAACCCGACCTTCACCTTGAACGCCGAAAACCCCTCGGCCGCCGCACGACGCGCCAGCGCCCCGGCCTGCTCCGGCGCGACGCCGCCGATCGTGCGATGCACCACCACCGCCGGCAGCGCGTCATCCGCCAACAGCTCCGCGACCGGACGGCCCAGCCGCCGCCCGCCGCGATCCCACAGCGCCATATCGACCGCCGCCAACGCCGGACCGCACTCGGTGGTGCGCGCCAGCGCATCCATCACCACATGGCCGGGCGCGTCGTCGTCAATCTCGCCCAGCGCCACCCCCAGGCCACAGAGCGCATCGCGGCAGACGGCATCCGGCACCCCGTCGTACGCTTGCAGCGGCGCCGCCTCACCGCGCCCAGCCACGCCATCGGCGCCGCACAACCGCACCAAGAACAACGTGCGCTGCGTCAACTGCCCCCACGACGCCGGCAGCGGCTCACGCAACCGCACGACGCGCTCGTCTACCTCCAGCCGCAGCGCCACCACGCCTCCCACCGGAGCGGCACGCGCCCGCCGCGCGGTACAACCACAACGGCGGGCTGCGGTGCCGCCGTCATCTACAGCAGAATGCCGGCCGACAGCAGCACGCAAAACACCAGTTCGAGCTGCGCCGTGCCGGCGAGCGCGCCGTTGAGCGTCGGGCCATCATGATGCTCGCGCACCGTCCGATTCCACCGCAGGGCCAGCGGCACCGACGCCAACGCCAGCAGCGGCCACGGCGACCGATGCGCCACCGCGATCGCCGCCAACGCGGCATACGCGACGACCAGCAGCCCGGAATACAGGTCGCGTCCACGCTCCGCGCCCAGCCGCACCGCGAGCGTGCGCTTGCCGACCCGAGCGTCGGTCTCACGGTCACGCACATTGTTGACCACCAGCACCGCCGACGCGAGCGCGCCAACCGGAAGCGCGGCGAGGATCGCGACCAGCGGCCACGCCTCCAACTGCACGAACGCCGAGCCGGTCACCGCGACCACCCCGAAAAAGAGGAAGACGAACACTTCGCCAAGGCCGGCGTAGCCGTACGGCCGCGGGCCGCCGGTGTACAGCACCCCGGCGATGATCGACGCGACACCGATCAGCAGCAGTTCCCAGCCGGCCACGGCAATCAAGTACGCGCCGAACAGCACCGCGATCCCAAACGAAACCCAAATCGCGTACAGCACATGTTTTGGCGGCACGAGCCCGCCGGCGGTCACGCGCACCGGGCCAAGCCGATCCTCAGTATCGGCACCCCGGCGCGCATCGGAATAGTCGTTTGCGAGGTTCGTCCCGATCTGGATAAACAACGCGCCGAACAGCGCGCACAGGAACCGCAACAGGTCAAAAGCATCGGCGGCAACGGCGACCGACGTGCCGACGAGCACCGGCGCGGCGGCGGCCGGCAACGTACGCAGCCGCGCAGCGAGAATCCACGTACGAATGGCGGGCGACATCACACAGAACTCCAAACAGGCCAGCTACGCGCGATGCGGGAAGCGGGAGAAATCGGGGCGGCGCTTGGCTTTGTACGCCTCACGGCCCTCACGCGCCTCCTCGCTGCCGTAGAACAACAGGTTCGCGTCGTGCGCCAACTGTTGGATGCCGGCGAGCCCATCCTCCTCGGCGTGGAAGCTGGCCTTCAGCAGCCGCAGCGCAAAGGGACTGAGTTCGAGCATCCGCCGGCACCACGCGACTGTCGTCGCTTCGAGCAGCTCGTACGGCACGACCTCGTTGACCAGTCCCCAGTCCAGTGCGGTTTTCGCGTCGTACTGGCGGCAGAGGAACCACACCTCCTTCGCGCGCTTCTGCCCGATCTGGCGGGCCAGCAGCGACGCGCCAAAGCCGCCGTCGAAACTGCCGACTTCCGGGCCGGTCTGGCCGAATCGAGCGTTGTCGGCGGCGATCGTCAAGTCGCACAGCAAATGCAGCACATGGCCGCCACCGATCGCGTAGCCGGCGACCATCGCCACGACCGGCTTCGGGAGCCGCCGGATCTGCACATGCAGATCGGTCACATGGAAGCGACCGACCGACGCCCCGCCCGGCGTGCGCTGCGGATTGGCTGGATCTTCGAGATAGCCGGCGTCGCCGCGGACCGACTGGTCTCCGCCCGAGCAGAACGCGAGTGGGCCTTCACCGGCGAGCACCACCACGCCGACCGACGTGTCCTCGCGCGCCAGGTCGAAGGCGCGCGTCAACTCGATCACCGTCTGTGGACGAAACGCATTGCGCTTCCCCGGCCGGTTGATCGTGATCTTCGCGATGCCGTCGCCACTGAGCTCGTAGCGAATATCGTCGAACTCGGCGGCAGGGGTCCACGTCACGGCCATGCGCGCAGGCTACCCAGCGGGCGGCCGGCAACGCCGCCCGGCTCTGCCCGGGTGCCACCGGGCTTCGTGGGGCGGGAGCGCGCGGCGCGCCGCCGGACGCTCGTACGCTGTGCGGCGTGCCCCGGACCGAGTCGTGGATCGAACGCGCAGCGCGACTACATCCCGATCGCATCGCCATCGACGCCCCCGACGGCACCCTGTCGTACGCCGCACTGGAGCGGGCCTCGTGGCGCGTCGCCGATCAGCTGATCTGCGGTGGCATCACCTCGGGGATGCAGCTTGCGCTGACCGGCGTTGCCGGCGGCACGCGATTTGCCGTCGCACTTCATGGCTGCCTGCGGGCCGGCGTGGTGGCCGTGCCGATTGACCCGCGGCTGCCCGATGCCCAGCAGGCGCAGCGGGCCGGCGCGTGCGACGACGCGCTGGCGGTCGACGCGCTCGCGCCCGTCGCCGAACTGACCGCTCCCATCCCCGACAGGTCGCGGCCTGGCGGTCGGATTGCGCGTCGTTCCGGCCACCAACGCTGTGCCACCTGGACGCCGCCGCAGGCCGAGCGTTGCGCCCCTCCGCTGGCCGGCAGCGGCGACGACGCACAGACCCCGGCCGTGCTGCTGTACACCTCCGGTAGCACCGGGCCGGGAACGCCGGTCCTGCTGTCGCGTGGCGCGTTGCTGTGGAACGCGCTCGGTTCGGCCGCCGCGCTCGGGCAACCACCCGGCGAACGGTGGCTCTCGGCGATGCCGGTCGCCCATGTGGGAGGGCTGACCGTCTTCACGCGCTCGGCGATCGGCGTGACCACCGCACTCGTGCGCCCACGGTTCGATGTCGGCGAACAGGTCGAACTGCTGATGCGCGGCGATCCGACGATCACCTCGGTCGTGCCGACGATGCTCGCCCGGCTCCTGGATGCGGGGCTCAGTCACCCGCCGAACCTGCGGCTGGTACTGCTCGGCGGCGCCCCGATCAGCAGAGCACTCGTCGCCCGTGCGGAGGCGGCCGGCGTGCCGGTCGCAGGCACCTACGGAATGACGGAAACCTGCTCGCAGGTGTACACCGCAGGCGCGCCGCTGTTCTGCACCGACGTTGCGCTGCGCAGCGAACGTGCGTCGGGCGCGCAGGAGGACGAGCTGGTCGACGCGGCCGACGCCGGCAGCGAGCGGGCCGAAGCCGATGACGAGCTGCTCGTGCGCGGTCCCACACTCGCGCTCGGCGTGGCCGGGGCCGACGGCTGGTTGGCGACCGGGGATCGCGGCGCGCGCCGGCCGGACGGCACACTGGCGGTGATCGGGCGGCTCACCGAGACGATCATCACCGGCGGGGAGAACGTTGCGCCGACGGAGATCGAAGCGCAACTGCTGGCGCAGCCCGGCATCGCCGACGCCGCCGCGCTCGGCGTTCCCGATGCCGAGTGGGGGCAACGACTCGAAGCGCGCGTCGTACTTGTGCCGGGCTACGCGCTCGACGCCGACGCGCTGCGCGCCACGTTGCGCGGCGTGCTGCCACCGTTCGCCGTTCCGAAGGCGATCACGGCGGTCGACGCACTGCCACGCACGCCGACCGGCAAGCTGCGCCGCCGCGAGCTGCGCTGACCGGCCGGCGGCATCGCCGTTGCGCACGGAACGGTACGCTGCATCGCGATGCGGATCGACGACCTCCTGCGCGCCGGCACGACGCTCTCCTTCGAGTTCTTCCCGCCGAAGACCGACGAAGCCGCCGAAGCGTTCGCCGCCGCCTACGACGATCTCGCCGGGCTGCACCCCGATTTCACCTCGGTCACGTACGGCGCGCTGGGCAGCACGCGCGGCACCACGGAATCGATCGTTCACCGCGTCAACGCCGAGCATCCATTCCCGACGATGCCCCATCTGACGTGCAGCGGGCACACCCGCGACGAGCTGGCCGAACTGATCACGAGTTACCGCAACGCTGGCGTGCGCAACATCCTCGCGTTGGCCGGCGACCCGCCGACCGAAGGTTCGGACGCCGGTGATTTCGTCTATGCCACCGAACTGATCGAGCTGATCCGTAGCATCGGCGATTTCGCGGTCGGTGTCGCCGCCTTCCCCGAGCTGCATCCGCGCTCGACCGATCGCGCCGAGGACCGCCGCCGGCTGGCCGAGAAGCTGGAGCTCGCCGACTTCGGAATGACCCAGTTCTTCTGGGATAGCGAGCACTACCTGCGGATGCGCGACGAGTTGGCCGCGCTCGGCTGCGACAAGCCGCTGGTGCCCGGCGTCATGCCGTTCGTCAGCGTGCCGGGCACGCGCCGCATGTCAGCGATCAACGGGACGAACATCCCGGCCGACCTGGAAGCCCGCCTTGATCGCGTCGATGGCGATGCGCAGGCGACGCGCGCGCTTGGGATCGAGGTCGCCGTGCAGCTCTGTGCCGAGCTGCTCGAGGCGGGCGTTCCGGGGCTACACCTCTACACGATGAACCGCGCCGCATCCGTCCGGGAGGTCACCGACCGTCTCGGACTGCGCGCCGCGGCGTAGCCGTCATGCCGCCGCAGGATGAGCGGGCCCGTCTGATCAAAGGCTGGAACCGAGCTGCCGCCGGCTGGGCGCGCCAGCAACTGACCTTCGATGCGGCCTCGTCGCCGGTCACCGAGGCGATGATCGCCACTGCACAGCTCCAGCCTGGCGAGCGCGTCCTGGAGCTTGGCTCGGGCCTCGGCGCGACCGGCCTGGTCGCCGCCGCACAGGTGGGAGAAGAGGGCGCCGTCGTGCTCTCCGACGCCGCGCAGCGCATGGTCGAGCGGTTGCGCGAACGCACGAAAGGCATCGCGAACGTCGAAGTTCGCGAGCTGTACGCCGAAGCGCTGAAGTTCGACACCGCCGCGACCGACGCGGTGCTGGCGCGCTGGATGTACATGCTGCTGCTCGATCCCGTTTCCGCGCTTCAGGAGACGCGCCGCGTGCTCGCGCCTGGGGGCCGGGTTGTGCTGGCCGCGTGGACCGGTGCCGAAGACAATCCGTGGCGCGGGGCGACCTTTCCAGCGCTGCGTGACCGCGGCCTCGTCGGCGCACCCGACGCCGACGGTCCGCACCTCTTCGCGTGGGCCGACCCGGATCGCATCATCGAGGCGCTCGATGCCGCCGCGTTCTTCGACCCGCAGATCACGCAGGCGTCCTTCTCGTTCGAGTTTGCCGGCGTCGACGACTGGTGGGACATGCTGCTCGACCTCTCCCCGGAGCTCGCGCTGCGTATCGGCGAGATCAGCCCCGAGGAACGCGACGAACTGCTGGAGGAACTCCAGCGCGACCTCTCGGCGTACACGCAGGCCGACGGCAGTGTGGTGCTGCCGGCCAAGAGTCACGTCGTTCGCGCCGACGTGTGACGCACCGCCGTACGGGTTACCCGCCGTACGGCGTTTCGCCCCAGCGGCCGGTGAAGACGAACTCGCTCAGCGGCCGGCGAACGCGGGGCGCGAGCTCCTTGTCGCGCAGCGAGTCGTCGAGCACCGACGGGTCGGCGAGCAGGCCGACGGCGATCCCAGTTTCCACCTGCCAATGCGCCGGCACGGCGAACGCTGTGGCAGCGGCGTCATGGTCGAAGCCGACGAACTGGTGCGTATGCAGGCCGAGGCTCTGCGCCTGGATCGAGAGGTGCGCGGCGGCTTGACCCAAGTCGTACTGCGTGTACCCGTCGTATGGAAGCTCGTGGTCGGGGCCACTTTCAAGTTGCCGCAACGTGAGAATCAGGGCGCTCGCTCGGTGCGTCCAGGTCGAGTTGCCGCGCGAATGGGTTGCGCGGAAGGTCTCGAAGGTCGCGTCGCCGCGCAAGCCAACAATGAACGACCACGGCTGCGTGTTGCCGGCCGATGGCGACCAGCGTGCCGCTTCCAGCAGCGATGCCAGCTGCGTCGGTTCCAGGACGTGTGTGGCATCGAACGCCCGCGGACTCCACCGCTGCTGGAGGAGCGGGTCGATCGCGGGGTTGCGGCGGTCGGGGTCGCGGAGAAGGGCCATGGGGCAAGCGTACTCGGGTCGGTTTTTCGCGCGTGGCTTTGGTGCGCGCGGCGATACCGATGCTGCCGGACTGCGGCCGGCACCGCCGTCTTGCTTCCACCAACGGGTCAACCGGCCGGGCCGGCATCGACGACGCCGGCCCCGTAGACTCGCGCGAATGTTCTACGACGACGACGCGGATCTCGGGCTTCTCGACGGCAAGACCGTCGCCATCATTGGCTACGGCTCGCAAGGTCACGCACACGCCCGCAATCTCAAGGACAGCGGCGTCAACGTCATCGTCGGCCTGCGCGACGGCAGCAGGTCGGTTGCTCAAGCGCAATCGCATGGTCTTGAAGTCGTCTCGCCTGCCGAAGCCGCGAGCCGTGGCGACGTGGTGATGCTGCTCGTCCCCGACGAGAAGCACAAGGAGATCTACGAATCCGAAGTCGTCGACGGGCTCGCAGACGGCAATCTGCTGCTCTTCGGTCACGGATTCTCGGTGCTCTACGGCGAGGTCGTTCCGCCGTCGTTCGTCGATGTCGGCCTCGCAGCGCCGAAAGGCCCTGGCCATCTCGTCCGGCGGCAGTACGAGGAAGGCTCCGGCGTCCCCGGCCTGATCGCGATTCACCAGGATGCCACCGGCAGCGCGAAGCAGCTGGCGCTCGCGTACGCCAAGGGCATCGGTTGCACGCGCGGCGGCGTGATCGAGACGAGCTTCAAAGAGGAGACCGAAACCGACCTGTTCGGCGAGCAGGCGGTGCTCTGCGGCGGTGCCAGCGCGCTCGTTCAGGCCGGCTTCGAAACGCTCGTCGAAGCGGGCTACAACCCGGAGATGGCGTACTTCGAGTGCCTGCACGAGCTGAAGCTGATCGTCGATCTGATGTACGAGAAGGGCCTCGCCGGCATGCGCTACTCGATCTCGAACACCGCTGAGTACGGCGACTTGACGCGCGGCCCGCGGGTCGTTGACGCCGACACGAAAGCGCGCATGAAGGCGATCCTCGGAGAGATCCAGGACGGCACCTTCGCCCGCGAATTCATCGCGGAGTACCGTGCTGGCAACGAGAACTTCGACCGCCTGCGCGACGAGCAAAGCAAGATTCAGCTTGAGAGCGTCGGCCAAGAGCTTCGCTCCAAGATGAGCTGGATCGACGGCGAGTTCCACGAGTAGCCGCGCGCTGCACGGCGCGGGAGGAGTGGCTCATCCCACGCCGCCATGCCGCCGTGCCGTCTTCAACGGCGCCGCGACGTAGACTGCGCCGTCATGCCCGGCCGCGCCGACTTGGACATCTACAACGTGCTGCTCGGCCTCGGCCGGCTGCGCGAAGCTGGGCAGGTCGCGAAGGCGACACTTGACCCGACCTTCATGGTCCGGCTTGGGCGCACGGTGTTGCCGGTGCCGTTCGGCGAGCGTGCGCCGAAGCCGATCGACCCGCACACGCTCTTTCCAACCTTCGCCCCGCGTCCGGTCGCGGCCCTCGACGGCCAGCGGATCGGTCTGATTGCCGGCGGCGGCTCCGGCGGCTGCGTTTCGCTGATCGGCGTCAAGCGGGCCTTCGAGGAGGCCGGACTTGAGCCGGCGGTGATCTCCTCTTGCTCCGGCGGCACCCTTTGGGGGTCGATGTGGGCGGCCGGCCTCTCCGCCGAGGAAATGGCCGACTTCTGCCTGCACTGGCGCATCGAGGACTACCTCGACATTCAGTGGGCGAAGATTCCTGGGTTTGTGGCATCGGCGTTCAAGGGCTTCGTCGGGCTCGCCAAAGGCGACGCGGTGCAGCAGACCTTCGATGCGCGCTTCGGCGGCCGGCGCATCGGCGACCTGGATATTCCGTTGTCGTCGATCGTTTACGACATGGATCGCGGTGGGGTCGAGTACTTCGGCCCGAACACCCATCCGGAGTTGACGATCGGGCAACTCGTGCGGATCGCGATCGCGTTGCCGCTGGTGATCGAAGCCGAGGAGGTCGACGGACACCTCTACGTCGATGGCGGCGTGATCGATCTGCTGCCGGTCAAACCGCTGCTTGACGATGGCGCGATCGATCATGTTGTCGCCGTCAACGTGATGCTGCCACCGCAGCTCCAGCCGCCGGATCTCACCGGCTGGCAGCACCGCCTGATGGGCATTCTCGACGCCGCGCGACAGGCCGAGCAGGCGTTCCACGTTGAGATGGCGCGCCGCTCGTTGGAGCCGTTCGGCGCGAACGTGACGATCATCGACGCCGCTGACCACCGGCTGCTACGAGGTCCGTCGTTCTTCGATCTCTTCCTGGATCGCTCCCGCTGGCCCGAACTGATTGCGCACGGCTACCGGCAGGCCACCGCCGAACTTGACCGGCTGCGCGGCGCCGCCGCAGCGCCGAGCGAGGCCGCCGCAGCACAACGCTCAGCGGGCTGAGGCTTCGCTGGCCAATGCGCTGCTGCCCGCGCAGCGAAATGATCGGCGGATCTAAAACTCGGCGCAGAGTTGCCGTACGAGGCCGGGCAGGCGCTCGGTGCGGCGCGCGACCCGCAGCTGATAGCCGGCGCCCGGCGTCTCATAGAGCTCGTTGACGGCAAGCAGATCCTCTTCGCAGCCGAGATCCTGGGCGTGCTCGCGCAGCAGCGGCAGTAGCACGTCGAGCCGTTCGCGCAACGGCACGCGGCGACGCTGCACCGGATCGATCAGTGCCACGTCAACGCCGTCGCGCGCTGCCAGGAAGCGGTTCTCGTCGTGGATTTCCGGCGCCGCGCGCGACGCTTCCTCGGCCCACCCCTGCTCAAGCTCCATGCGCGCCAGCGTTTGCACCATCGCGACGAGTGCCCGCGTCGCGTGGAGTGAGACCTGCGCATCCATGATCCGCACCTCGATCGTGCCGACGCGCGGCTGCACGCGCACGTCCCACCACAGGAAGGTCGGATCGGGGAACGCATCGCAGCTCACCATCAGATCGACGGTTTGCACCCACTCCTCGAAGCTTTCGAAGCGGCGCGGCACGCCGACCCGCGGAAACGCCTGAAACAGCGGGGTACGGCTCGACGCCAGCCCGGTGTCGCGGCCCTGCCAAAACGGCGAGTTTGCGGAGAGCGCGAGCAGCATTGGCAGATGCACGCGCATCCGGTTGAAGACGGTGATCGCCGCCTGCGGATCGGCGAAGCCGACGTGGACGTGCAACGCGAACGTCGGCTCGCGGCGCGCGAGTTCACGCATCGAGCCGTAGACCGCAGCTTGGCGCTCGCCGCGACTGACGGAGATCTCGCGTGACACCGCAAACGGATGCGTCCCGGATGACGCGACCTGAAGCTCCAGCGGGTCGCAGGTTTCACGCATCGCACGGCGCAATGTGCGCAGCTCGTCGATCGCCCCCGACACCTGCGTATGCACGCCGGTGGAGAGTTCGACCGCCGCCGCGTGCGTTTCGCGGTGAAACTGCGGGGCGACCTGTAGTGGCAGCCGCGGGATCACTTCGTCAATTGCTTGCGCGAGGTTGTAGCCCGGCGCGGCGACGAGCATCACCTCTTCTTCGACCCCGATCGTCCACCTCGGCGACCCAGGACGGTGTGGCCACGACGCCCACGCCGGTGCTGTGGATTGCTGCGAATTGGTCACTTGAGCACCCACGTGTCCTTGCCTCCACCGCCGCGCGACGAGTTGACGACCATCTCACCTTCCGCGAGCGCGACGCGCGTCAGTCCGCCGGGAAGTACCGTCCACCGACGCGCTCCGGTCGCCACCACGAACGGCCGCAAATCGACGTGGCGCGGGACGAGTTGCCCGTCGATCGCGGTTGGATGCGTCGAGAGCGCCACGACCTCTTGCGCGATCCACCCGGCCGGTTCGGCGCGGACGGCTGCGCGGGCCGCGTCAAGCTCCGCAGTGGTGGCGGCGGGGCCGATCAGCACGCCATGTCCGCCGTGTCCGTCACGCGGTTTGAGCACCAGCTCGGCGGCGCGGTCAAGCGCTTCTTCGAGCGCCGCCGGCTCCGAGAGATCGAGTGTCGGTACGGAGTGGATCAGCGGCTCCTCGCCGAGGTAGTAACGGGTGAGCCGGTCGATGTGCGCGTGGACGCGCTTGTCATCAGCGACGCCGGTGCCGAACCAGTTCAGGAGCGCCAACGTGCCGGCTTGCAGCGGTGTGGTCAGTAGCCGGCCGAGCGACGTTGGCTGCCCGTCGTCGTCGCGCAGGCGGTCGATGTCGGTGCGCCGGTAGGCGACGGCGATCGGCGCACCGGTGTCGGTGCGTACCAGTGTGTCGCCGTCGAGCGCCAGCTGATCGGTGAGGAGCACGTCGACACCGGCGAGCTGCGCCAAGGTGCAGTGCTCCCACCACGCGGTGTTGTGCGGGCCGTCGGAGAGCAGCACGGCTTCGCTCCCCGGTACGGCGGCTGGCGGGCGGGCCGCCGCCAGCGCCGCGCGGAGCGTCGCGGCCAGTTCGGCGCGGTAGTCACGGATCGGCGGTGCGTGCGCGTAGAGCGGCGCGACGGCGTCGCGCGCCGCCAGGGCGTACGCCAGTCCGGATGGCGTGCGGCAGTTGTCCTCCAGCACCATCAACTCGCCGCCGGCTCCGCGCACGAGATCCATGCCGGCGACCGCGATCCGGGCCGTCGGTGGATCCGGCAGGGCGTCGAGGTCGGGTTCGTGAAACGGGCAGCCGTCAAGCAGGTCGGGGGGCACAACGCCGTCGGCGAAGCATGCCCGCGGCCCGTGTACGTCGGCGACGAACGCCTCCAGCGCGGCAGCACGGCGTTGCAGCCCGGCCGATACCTGCGCCCATTCGGCGGCGGAGATCAGGCGCGGCACCTGATCGACGGTAAACGGCCAGCCGTCCGCGCCGCCAAAGCACACGCCGCGCGCTGCGAGTTGGTCGGCAAGCTGTTGCGCGCGGCCCGCCAAATCGGCGCCATCGAGTTCGCCGACGATCTCCGCGTACAGCGGCCGCAGCGTCCCGTCGGTGGTGAAGGCCTCGTCGAGCGAGTCGTGGCCAACGGTGGTGTATGAGGTGTGATGGGGCACCATGGTCCACCGTAATAGGTCGGTCAGAGGGTGGTTTCGACAGTCGACCAAAACGGGCCGGCGGTCGCTGGACAGGCGGAGCAGATCACGCGGCGCACGGTGTCAGTGGTTGCCGCCCGCAGCCTCGATCAGTCCTTCGAATAGCGCGAGTTGCTGCGGAATTGCGTAGAGCGATTCGGCATGCCACTGCACGCCGATCAGAAACGGACGTGCGCGATCCTCGATGCCTTCGACCAGTCCGGCTGGATCTCGCGCGGTGATGTGCAGGCCATCGCCGAGCTGTTCGACGGCCTGATGGTGAAACGAGTTGACCGGCTGTCGGCCGGCGCCCGTCAGTCGCGCTAGTCCGGTCTGCTGTTCGACGATCACGTCGTGTGTCGTCTGCGAGCCGCGTAGCTGCTGGCGGTGCAGCTCCGGTGCGGTGCCGAGCTGGCTGGGGAGGTCTTGATAGAGCGTGCCACCATAGGCGACGTTGATCAGCTGCATCCCGCGGCAGATGCCGAGGACGGGAATGCCACGGTCCAGAGCGGCACGCAGCAGCGCGAGTTCCCAGCGGTCGTTGGCCGGGTCGATCGGGCCGAGTTCGGGGTGGGGCGGCTGGGCGTACAGCGCCGGGTCGAGGTCATGGCCGCCGGAGAGCAGCAGGCCGTCCAGGCGCGCGACGAGACGGGCGGCGTCGTCGAGGTGTGGGGGCAGGACGACCGGCAGCCCACCGCCAGCGGCGACGGCCACCGGATAATCGAGTCCGAGCGCCAGTTCGCGTTGCGGCGGCTCGGCATCGGGGTCGCGGTCGACCCGATCCGGCGTTCGGAGTTCGGAGGTCGAGATGCCGATCAGCGGGGCGCGCATGGGGGTCGTGAACGTACCGAAACGATCGGCCGTGCGTCTCGGCTGCGCTTCGCTATGCTCGGCCGGTCTGCGGCGACTGGCGCCAAACGAGGTGGGGAGCACCACCGGGGAGCCGCGCGACCACAGAATGCCGCGCGCCTGGGCACGAATCGCCGCCTCCGCATGATGCGGCCCAGTACCAGGAGAGACCGTCCGCATGAGCAACGCACCGAAGATTCTTGTCAAGGAGAACGTCGGCGAGAGCGGCATCCAAACGCTGCGCGATGCCGGCTTTGACGTTGAGCTCGGCTTCGACTGGGCCGATGGGCAGCTTGAGCAGCGGCTCGGCGAGTTCGACGGCATCCTGATCCGCTCGGCCACCAAACTCACGGCCGAAAAGCTCGCGTACGGCACGAACCTCAAGGTGATCGGCCGGGCCGGCGTCGGCGTCGACAACGTTGACGTTCCCGAAGCCAGCAAACGCGGCATCATCGTGGTCAACGCCCCGCAGAGCAACGTCGTGACCGCCGCCGAGCACACCCTCGCGCTGCTGCTGGCGGCCGCCCGGCATATCCCGCAGGCGCATGCGTCGTTGATCTCCGGCAAGTGGGAGCGCAGCAAGTTCAGTGGCGTTGAGCTGCAAGGCAAGACGCTCGGCGTGCTCGGCTTCGGGCGGATCGGCCAGCTGGTCGCCGAGCGGGCGCAGGGCTTCGGCGTGAAGGTGCTCGCGTACGACCCGTTCGTCGGCGCTGAGCGGTTCCGGGAGGCCGGGGTGCAGCACGCCGCAGCGCCTGAAGAGATCTTTACGGCAGCCGATTTCATCACCGTCCACCTGCCGAAGACGCCGGAGACGCTTGGCTTCCTGGGCGATGCGGCGTTCGCGCAGATGAAGCAGGGCGTGATCGTGCTCAACGTCGCGCGCGGCGGCTTGATCGACGAGGCGGCACTCGGGCGCGCGCTGGAGTCCGGCAAGGTCGGCGCTGCGGCGCTCGACGTGTTCCCGAGCGAGCCGGTGACCGAACACCCGCTGTTTGGCCATCCGCGCGTCGTTGTGACGCCGCACCTCGGTGCGTCGACGGCGGAGGCGACCGATCGTGCCGGGCAGCAGGCCGCCGAGCAGATCGTGCTTGCGCTGACGACCGGTGCAGTGACCACAGCGATCAACGTGCCGGCGGTCGCCGAGGAGGATCTTGCGACGCTCGGCCCGTTCGTGCCGCTCTGCGAACGGCTCGGCAAGCTGGCCGTCGGCCTGAGCGAAGGCAGCAGCGTCGATGAGCTTGGCAGTGAGTTTTTGGGCCGGATCGCCGAGCGCGACACGCGGCCGTTGTCGCTCGGCGTGCTGGTGGGTGCGCTCTCGGGCAACACCGAGGAGCAGGTCAACCAGGTGTCGGCGCTCTCGGTGGCCGAGGAGCGCGGGATTGAGCTGTCGACGTCGACCAATAGCCGCGCCCGGGACTTCGCCGACATCGTGCGCGTCAGCGTGCGCAGCGGGTCGGCGACGGCCCGCGTGGCCGGCACGCTCGTCGGAGAGCGTCAGCGTCCGCATCTGATCGAGGCGTGGGGTTGGCGGTTCAACGTGCAGCTCGACGACCACCTCACCGTGCTGCGGTACCGCGATCAACCGGGGATGCTCGGCCGGATCGGCACCGTGTTCGGCGAGGCGGGCGTCAACATCGTGTCGGCAGCTGTTGGGTACCGCCCAGGCGATGAGCCGGACGAGACGGCGGTGATGGTCGTCAGCAGCGATCAGCCGGTGCCGGCCGGTGCGCTGGATCAGCTGCTCGCGACCGACGGCTTCGAACAGGCGCGCACCGTCAGCTTCGCGTAGCCGCCGCATCGGCCACACCCAAGCCGGCCCGAACCCGGCGGCCAACTACCAGTTCGGCTTGGACCGTGCGCAGGCGGTGTGCGGCTACCCCAAGCGGATCGGGGTCGATGCCGAAGTGCAATCGGCCAGCCGCACGCACGCTGAAGGAGCGCTGATCCTCAATGGGCCGTCGTGCTGCCGGTCGCCGCTGGCGCGACCGGTAGCCTCGCCGAGGCGTGTCGGTAGCCAGGATCTCCATCGATGTGCCGTCGGTGATCCGAGCCGTCGGCGGTGCCGCAGCCCGGCGTGCCTATGCCTATGTCGGTGAGCGCGTCCTCACGCTGGTGTGGAATCCGGTCGAGGCGCAGCTCGATGCTTCGGTGCTCGGTCAGGGCTCCGTCTACTCGACGACGGTGTGGCTCGAACACGTCGGAGCGGGCCAGTACCGCTTCCTCGAAGGCGAATGCAGCTGCCCCGTCGGGCTGGATTGCAAGCACGCCGCGGCCTTGGCGTTCGCGGCCGCAGCCGGCAAGACCCTCCGGGTCGAGGGTGACGGCACCGGCGGCGTCCAGCAAGCGTCGGCGCCGCTCGCGAGCTGGGAGACGACGCTGCGAGAAGTGGTCGACGGGAAGTCGGCGTTGCCGTTCAGCCCGCAAGGCGCTCGGCCGCTCCTGATTGAGCTGGCGCTGAGCACCAGCAAGTATTCCACGACGCCGAGCCTGCTGGCGAAGCTGAAGACCGTCGGTGTCAACGGCCGCGCGATTGCCGGTCAGCGGCTGAGCTGGGATCGCCTGGAGGGATGGGCGCTGCTCGACGGCGAGTATCAGGATGAGCAGGTTGCCGCGCTGCGGGAGCTGCGCGCGGTGTTTCACGCCGGGCACCGGTCGACGCGGTCGTTGTATCAGCAGGAAACGACGTTGGATCTCACCGCATTCGAGAGCGAGCAGTTCTGGGCCTTGATCGAGACGGCGCGGCGCCGAGGTGTTCGGCTGGTGCAGGCCGGAAAGCCAGCGAGGGAGGTGAACGTAGACCAGTGCGGCGAGCTGCACCTGGATATCACTCGCGACGCCGCCGGTATCGAAGCCCGTCCGATGCTGCTGCTCGATGGGCAGCCGACGGCGCTGCGTCCGGTTGCGTTCCTGGGACGCAGCGGCCACGGGGTGGTATGCACGGTCGATGTCGACGACGATGCGTCGCAGGGCAGCGAGCGGATTCACCTCGTTCGCCTCCGCAAACCGGCAGCCGAACGGCTCCAGCAGATGCTGCTCGGCGGCGAAGCGGTCAAGATCCCCGCCCTTGATGTCGAGCGGTTCTCCGCAGAGCTCTACCCAGGGCTGCGCCGGCTGGTGACGGTGACCTCTTCGGATGGAAGCTACGAACTGCCGACGATCACCGGCCCTGAGCTGATGTTGCAGGCCGCGTTCGACGGGGCGCATGGTGTGGAGTTCTCCTGGCAGTGGAAGTACGAGGTCGGTGGGTGGTCGCAGACCTGCCCGATCGCCGCACGACCAAGCGGTTACCGCGACCCAGCTGCCGAACGGCAGCTCCTGGAGATGACCGTGATCGAGCAACCGGGCCTCGCGGCGCTTGGCCTGCTTGATGCGCAGGGGCGCGTGACGACCGGAGCACCGGTGCAGCTGACCGGTGCCCGTACCGCAGCGTTCGTCGCCGAGCTGCTGCCGCAGCTCCAGGCTGCCGTGGACTTCCGCTTCGAGCAGGTCGGCGAGCCGGCCGAGTACCGCGACGTCGGCGATTCGCTTGAGGTGGGCGTCGCCACCCGTGAGGTCGCCGGTGAATCGGACTGGTTCGACCTCGGAGTCACGATCAGCGTCGAGGGGCGCGAGCTGCCGTTCGCAGCAGTCTTCACCGCACTTACGCTGGGGGAGGAGCGGATGCTGCTCGACGATGGCGCGCACTTCTCGCTCCAGACGCCGCAGCTGGAATCGCTGCGGGCGCTGATCGACGAAGCGCGCGGCCTGACCGACCCCGGCGACGACGGCCTGCGGATCAGTCGCTACCAAGCCGGCCTCTGGGATGATCTCGCCGCGCTCGGCGTCGTGACCGAGCAGGCCGAAGCGTGGCAGCGCCAGGTTGGCGGACTCCTCTCGATCGACGAACTGGTAGATCACGACGCGCCGTCGTCGCTGCATACTGAGCTGCGTCCCTACCAGCTCGATGGATTCCGCTGGCTTGCACACCTCTGGGAGGTGCAGCTCGGCGGGATTCTCGCCGACGACATGGGGCTTGGGAAGACGATTCAGACCCTGGCGCTGCTCTGCCACGCACGTGAGCGCGATCCCGAATTGGGGCCGGTCCTGATCGTCGCGCCGACGAGCGTCGTGCCGGGATGGGTCAGCGAGGCGCGGCGCTTCGCTCCAGATCTGCGCTGCCTCGCACAGACGGACACCTTCGCGAAGGCGGGGTATTCGCTCGGCGAGGTGCTATCCGCAGTCGATGTGGTGGTGACGACCTACGCCCTGCTGCGGATCGACGCCGAGCTGTACGGCAGCCGTGAGTGGTCCGCCTTGATCCTCGACGAGGCGCAGCAGGTCAAGAACCACCGCACGAAGACGCACGCAGCGGCCAGCAAGCTCCGCGCGCCGTTCAAGCTCGCGATCACCGGGACGCCGATGGAGAACAGCCTCATGGAGCTGTGGGCGCTGCTGGCGATCACCGCGCCGGGGCTCTTCCCCGATCCGAAGCGCTTCGCCAGCGAGTATCAGCGGCCGATCGAGCGCGACCAGGATGCGGAGCTGCTGGGGCGGTTGCGCCGCCGGGTGCGCCCGCTGATGCTGCGGCGCACGAAGGAGCTCGTCGCTTCGGATCTGCCGCCAAAGCAGGAGCAGACGCTGCACGTCGCGCTGCACCCGCGCCACCGCAAGCTCTACGACACGCACTTGCAGCGTGAACGCCAGCGCGTGCTCGCGCTGCTCGACGACTTCGATCGCAACCGCATCGCGATCCTGCGCGCGATCACGACGATGCGCCAGCTCAGCCTCCACCCGGCCTTGGTGGATGCCAAGCACGCCGGCGTTCCGTGCGCGAAGCTGGACGCGCTCAGCGAACAGATCGATGACGTGATCCGCGGCGGGCACCGGGCGCTCGTCTTCAGCCAGTTCACCGGCTTCCTCGGGCTCGTGCGTGAGCAGCTCGATGCTGCGGGCATCGCCAGCTGCTACCTCGACGGCAAGACGCGTCAGCGCGGCAAGGTGATCGAGCAGTTAGGCGGAACTGTTCCAAGGCGTGATGGATGAGGGCGCGCTCTTCTCCGGCGAGGTGACGGCGGCGGACATCCGCGGACTGCTGGGGTGAGAACGCCGTCGAACCGGTCAGCATCTACGCCGCCACCGCGTCGTGGGCCTGGGAATTGCCGTCGCCGTGGAGGCATTGCCACGAAGAACGAGTGCCGCTTCGCCGTTGGTCTTCGCCTGGATTCGAGAGACGGAGCGATCAAGTGCTACGCTGACGCACATGACTGAGAAGGTGGGCATTCGCGAACTGAGGCAGAACCTCTCGCGCTATGTCGACGAGGTCAAGCACGGGCACGAGTTCGTCGTGACCGAGCGGGGGCGGGAAGTTGCGCGGTTGATCCCGTCAGGGGTCGTGGACGACGTGGTGCTGAGGCTCGCCCGTGAGCGCGGCGCTACGATCCCGACCGGCAACCTGATGGACTTGATCGACGAGCATTGTCCGCTTGCCGGCGTCGATCACGACGAGATCATGCAGGCGCTCGAAGAGCAGTGTGCCGAGCGTTTCTAGCGCGTGCGCTACCTCGACACGTCGGCAGTGACGAAGCTGCTGGTCCCAGAGGCGCATTCGGTCGAGCTTGCGGGTGCGGTGCGCGTGGGGGTGCCGAACGCAAGCAGTGCGTTGCTAGAAGTCGAGCTTCTCCGCGCGGTCTCGCGCCGCATTCCGGAACGGACCAGCAAAGCGAGGGCGGTGCTCGCTGCTATCCAACTCCTCCCGATCGATGCCGCCGTGGTCGCGCAAGCCGCAGTAGTAGCTCCGCCGGAGTTGCGCTCGCTTGACGCGATCCACCTCGCGACGGCGCTGACGATCCGCGACGTGCTTACCGAGTTCGTCACCTACGACCGCCAGCTTGGTCTTGCGGCTCAGGCAGCGGGCCTCCCGGTGCGCGCGCCGGGCATCGGGCTGGAGTAGCCGTCCATGACCGCCCGAGCCACCGTATGCAGTCTCACCGGTACTGCCTATCGCTGCACGACTGTGGTCGTGTGGAAGCGTCTCGGCGCTATTCGGCCGGGTCGTCCTCCGGGCTCCCCGGACACGCCCACCCGACTACGATCAACGAACCCAACCAAAAGACCCTCCGCGAAACCCGGTCCGGCTCAATCTCCGTTCGCCGTACAGCAGCTCGCCGTAGGTTGGTCGCGACGCGACGCTGTGTCCGCCGTTGACATGACGGGTGGTGGGTCGGCATGGCTGCCGACCCACCACCCCGGCCACCCCCACGCGCGGGCGTC
>JASGGQ010000044.1:0-18416 GCA_047604965.1 Patulibacter sp.
ACGGCGGCTTCGATCGCGTCGGCCTCCTCGGCGGCGATCCGGGCGGCGACGGCCTCCGGCTCGACGCTGCCCAGCGCCCGCTCGATCGCCATGCGGTGCTGGCGGTAGTTGCCGTGGAGCCGGACCCAGCCGTCGCGTGCCGCGAACGTACGGCTGAGCGGATCCCACACCGGCCCGGGCGCCGCGCCGTCGATCCGCAGTGCCTGCTCGGAGCGCACGGCGGTGCAGGCGGCGACCGGATCGACGGCGATCGCGCCGCCGCTGCCGCGCCAGAGCGCCGCGGCGAGCCCGAGCACCGCGAACGCTCCGCTGGCGACGCCCTCGACATCGAAGCTCGACGGCAGCGCGCCGCAGCGCCCGATCGGCGGCAGCCGTGCGGCGCCGTCTGCGTGCCGCCGATGGCCGTCCACAGGTCGCGGGCAAGGTCGCTCATGGCGTGCACGCTAGTCGGCCAGCGCCGTTCAAGCACGCGCGAATGCAGGCCGATCCTCTGGCTGAGGACGCCGTGACCGAAGGCCGACACAGCAGGGCGCGCGTGCGCTGGATCTCGGCTGCCGCCGTGGCTGCCGCGATGCTCGGGGCCAGCATGCTGCTGCTCCGTGGCGAGCCGGCGGTCGAGGCGACTGCCGGACCGGACCCGATCGTCACGCCGGTGCTCACCGTCGTCCCGACCACCGTCAGCGGCGCCGCCGGCTGCCTGACGGCTCGCGGCCTGGAGCTGGTGCGCCGCACCGACCGCTCGATCGTCGTCAGCGGGCCTGGAGTCAAGCGGGCGGCGATCATGGTCTACCCGAGCGAGGCCGCAGCGGCGCGGGCTGCGACCGCCGGCGCCGCCGCCGGCTGGAAGGCCGTCGGCAACACCCGCGTTCGGGCCACTGGCGACACGGCGGCCGGCCACGCCGTGCTCATCGGGTGCCTCGCCCAACCGCTGCAGGGCAAGCCCTGAGTCTCCTGACCTGCCTGTACCGCCACCGGCACTCGTAGACTGGAACCGGTGCGCCTGCTCCTCACGAACGACGACGGCATCGAGGCACCAGGGCTCCATGCGCTGCGTGACGCGCTGCTGCGGATCCCCGGCGCCCGGCTGACCGTCATCGCCCCCGATGGCAACCGCTCGGCGACCGGCCGCGCGATCACCACGCGCCGCGCGCTCGTGACCCGCGAAGTCACCTTCGCCGACGGTGCGCAGGGCTGGGCGATCGACGGTTCGCCGGTCGACTGCGTGCGGCTGGCCTGGCATCGGCTCGGCGGCGAGCGGCCCGACGTGATCGTCGCCGGGATCAACCACGGCGCCAATCTCGGCGACGACATCACCTACTCCGGCACCGTCGGCGCCGCGCTCGAGGCCCACCATCTCGGCCTGCCGGGCATCGCCGTCTCGCAGATCGCGCGCGACGCCGGCCTGGGCTTCACCGACGAGGGCGGCTACGACTTCGAACCGGTCGCCGAGTTCGCCGCGCGGCTCGTCGCGGGCGGTGCCGGCGCCGGCTTGGCGGCCGGTACCGTGCTCAACGTCAACGCCCCGGCCCGCCCGAGCGGCGAGGTGCGGATCACCAAGCTCGGCCGCCGCCGCTACGAGGACGGGTTGCGCGTGCTGGCCGGCGAGGCACCCGAACGCGCCGCGCGTCACGGCGCCGCCGAGCCGGTCGTCGAATACGGCGCGGCGCGGCGGATCTCGGTCTACGGCATCGCTGCCAGCTACGACGGTCAGGATCCCGACACCGATCTGCGCGCCGTCGACGAGGGCTGCATCTCGGTGACCCCGGTGTCGCTGCGCTGGACCGACGAACTGCGCCGCAGCGAGCTGCCGGCCGCCGCGATCGAGGCTGCGGCCGTCGATCTGCCTGCGCTCGCCGGCCCCGAGCCCGCTGGAGCCTGAGCGATGGCGACCGAGGACGCCGTCCCCGAGGAGGCCCTAGCGCGCGCGGCGGCGCTGCGCGAGGAGATCGCCCGCCACGACGAGGCCTACTACGAGCGCGACGATCCGGCCATCGGCGATGACGAGTACGATGCGCTGCAGCGGGAGCTGCAAGCGCTCGAGGCCGAGTACCCGGAGCTGCAGACGCCCGACTCACCGACGCAGACCGTCGGCGGTCGCGCTGCCGGGCACCTGCAAAAGGTCGAGCATCCGCTGCCGATGCTGTCGCTCGCCAACGCGCGCAGCGCGGAGGAGCTGCGCGGCTGGATCGACAGGATGCTCGGCCACCTCGCCCGCGAGGGCATCGAGAACCCTGAGTTCCAGTACGTCGCCGAGCCGAAGATCGACGGACTGGCGATGTCGCTGCTGTACGAGCGCGGCGAGCTGGTACGCGCGACGACCCGCGGCGACGGTCGCGTTGGCGAGGACGTCACCGCCAACATCCGCACGATCGCGGAAGTCCCGCAGCAGCTCGACGGCGACGTGCCGGCGGTGATCGAGGTCCGCGGCGAGGTCTACATGGCGACCGATGACTTCCTGGCGCTCAACGAACGCCGCGCCGCCGCCGGTGAGTCGACGTACATGAACCCGCGTAACACCGCTGCGGGCACGATCCGCCAGCTCGACTCGCGGCTGGCCGCCGAGCGCCCGCTCCGGTTCTGGGCCTACCAGATCGGCGTCTGGTCTCCCGACGGCGACCCGCCGTTGCGCCCGCTCGACGAGCAGGCTGCGGTGGCGCCGCGTGGCGCGAGTGCGCAGGCAGCCGGCCTGCCGCTGCATCATTCCGAGGCGCTCGCGTGGCTGCGTGAGCGGGGCTTTCCGATCAACCCCGACATCGTCGTGCTCGGCAGCGAGGACGAGGTCGTCAAGCAGTGCGGCAGCTGGGAGCAGCGCCGCGCGTCGCTGCCGTTCGAGATCGACGGCGTCGTCGTCAAGGTCGATGACTTCCGGCTGCAGCGCCGGCTCGGCGTCGTCGGGCGCGACCCGCGCTGGGCGATCGCCTGGAAGTTCCCGCCGACGACGAAGGTGACCACGCTCAAGGAGATCGACTGGTCGGTCGGCAAGTTCGGGGACCTGCACCCCTTTGCCGTACTCGAGCCGGTGCAGGTCGGCGGAGTCACCGTCTCGATGGCGACGCTGCACAACGAGGAGGACCTCGAACGCAAGGACGTGCGCCCCGGCGACGAGGTCATCGTGCTGCGGGCCGGCGACGTGATCCCGCAGGTCATCTCCCCGGCGCCGCATGTCGTCGATCGCCCGGACCGAGCGCCGGTGCCGCGGCCGCCGGCGTCCTGCCCGTCTGCCACACGCCGACGGTCAAGCGCGAGGACTCCGTCTTCACGAACTGCCCGAACACCGATTGCGCTGGCCGCCAGTGGCAGCTGCTCAAGCACTTCGTCTCCCGCGGTGCGATGGACATCGCCGGACTCGGAGAGCTGCAGGTCGGAGCGCTGCTCGAGGCCGGGCTCGTCGAGAACGCCGCCGACCTCTACGGGCTGACGGCCGAGATGCTGCTGGCCAAGGACGAGGAGGGCAATCCGCGGATCCGCGGCTTTGCCGAGAAGTCTGCGACGCAGCTGATCGATGCGATCGAGCGCTCCAAGTCCCAGCCGCTGGCGCGCGTGCTCTTCGCCATCGGGATCGAAGGGGTGGGGGAGGTCACCGGCCGCGCGCTGGCGCAGCGCTTCCGCTCCGTCGCCGCGCTGGAGCAGGCGACGCCACAGGAACTCGCCGAGACCCCGGGGATCGGCGCCAAGAACGCCGAGCTGATCTGCGGCCAGCTGCGCGAGCCCAAGTTGCGGGGGCTGCTGGCGCGGCTCGGAGAGGCTGGGCTACGGCTGGAGGAAGAGGGTCCGGCGCCCGGCGACGGACGGCTTGACGGGGTGACCGTGGTGCTGACCGGCACGCTGCCGACGCTGACCCGTGAGGAGGCGACGGCGATGCTGCTGGCCGAGGGTGCGCGTGTCACGAGTTCGGTCTCCAAGAAGACGCACTTCGTCGTCGCCGGCGAAGCGGCAGGCTCCAAGCTCGAGAAGGCCGAGCGGCTCGGCGTGCGGGTGCTCTCCGAGGATCAGCTGAAGCTCCTGATTGCCGGAGAACTCGGGGATTCCGAGTCCCCGGGTGCGGCTGAGGCGGCCAAAAACACTGAAGCTCAACTCGAGATTGATGGCTGACGCGCTCTCCGACGCCGAAACGCCCGCCATGCCGGGGGTCTTCCCCACCCCGCCGGCCTGGGCGCTCGGCGAGGCGCTGCAGACGCTCACGCTCGCACCATCGACGAGGAACTGCTCTTCGGACTCTGCGGCGGTGCCGGCTTCCATGCTCCCGCAGACGCCGTGCCCGGCCGCGGGCCACTGATCAGCGGCTGGGATCCGCAGCAGACCGACCTCGCGACCGGCGCCTCGCATCTCGGCGCGCTGCGCGCCGTCTCCGAGACCGAGCGCAGCGGCCGCGCCGCGACGGAACTCGCCACCGCGCTCGCCGAGCCGGGCCGCGTGATCGCCTGGGTCGACCGCGCCACGCTCTACGGAGCTGTCCCGGTCGAGCTACCCGAGGGCGTCGCGGCGAGTTTCCCGGCGCGGCGCTGTCGCTGGCGGCGGTCGTCGAGGTGACCGAGCGGTCGAACGGCGGCTCAGGCGACGCAGAGGACGGGACCGGCGCGGCTCAGGCGTACTACACGCTGTTGCCGGCGCCCGGCGTGGCGATGTTCCTGCGCGCCGAGCACCTCGCTGGCGCCCGGCAGGCGTCCGGCACCGCCAACTGCTGCTGGTCGTCGACACGCCGCAGACGCCGATCGCGCAGGCCGTGCGCGGTGGCCTGGCGATGACCGCCGTCGGCGGCGCTCGCGCCAAGCGCCGTGAGCGGGGACCGGCGGGAGTGGCCGCCTTCGCGGGCCGGGTCGGAGACCGCGGCCGCAAGGGCTGGTTGCGCCGGTTCGGCGGCGACGGCGAGCTGGCCGCCGCGCTGATCGCGCTCGCCGACGTGATCGAGCACGAGGACAGGCTGCGCCGCGGTGCGCAGGCAGCCTACGAGCGGCGTGCAGCGGAGTTGCTCGGGATCGCATCGCTGGCCGACGTGGCCGAGCACCACGACGCGCTCGCCGTCTCCTGGCGCGAGGTCGCCGGCCAGGCGCGCGAGGCGGCGGCAGCGGGCGATCCTGCCGCGCAGCTCCCCGCGCTGGCGGCGCGGATCGAGGCGCTGGCCGGCGCCGAGGGTGATGCGCTGGAGCTGCTGCGCACCACGCTGCGCGCGCACTGACGCCCCGTCCAACGCCGGCAGGTCGCCGTGAGGGCCACCCGCGTACCATCCGCCGCGATGCCCGAGCTCTCGATCTTCCGCGCCGACTTCGACGACCACGAGCATGCCGTCGCGATCGTCGACATCGTCGCTGCCTACGCGGCCGATCCGATGGGCGGGTCCAAGCCGCTGACGGACACCGTGCGCGCGGTGATGGTCGACGGCCTGCGCGAGACGCCGGTGCCAAGGTCTGGCTCGCCAAGGACGGCGGGGAGTACCTCGGGGCGTGCGTCGTCTTCGCCGCCTACTCCACGTTCGCCGCCAAGCCCCGCTGGAACGTGCACGACCTCGCGGTGCTGCCGCAGGCGCGCGACCGCGGCGTCGGCCGCGCGTTGCTGCAGGCCGTCATCGACGAGGCCGGCGAGCGAGACGTCTGCGCCGTCACGCTCGAGGTCCGCAAGGACAACGATCGCGCCCGCCACCTCTACCGCTCGCTCGGCTTCGGCCCCGGCTTTGCCGAGATGGACTTCTGGGAGCTTGCCCTCGGGCAGGACTGAGCCCGGGCGCGCGCCGGTAGCCTGCGCCAGATGGAGACGCATCGCGTCACGCGCTACGTGACCGCACTGCGAGAGGGCGGATCGCTGCCGGGGCTCGTCGAGGCCGACGACGACGGGCTCTACGTGCTCAAGCTACGCGGCGCCGGTCAGGGCCTGCGGGCGCTCGTCTCCGAGGTCGTCGTCGGCGAGCTGGCGCGCGCGCTCGGGCTGCGCGTCCCGCCGATCGCGCTGCTGGAACTCGATCCGGCAATCGGCCGCGCCGAGCCGGATCCGGATATCCAAGATCTGCTGAAGGCCAGCGCCGGGCTCAACGTCGGCCTCGACTTCCTGCCGGCAGCGCTCCCGTACGCCGTGCACGCCGGCCACCCGCTCGCCGTGGAGGAAGCCGCAGCGATCGTCTGGCTCGACCTGCTGACGACCAACGTCGACCGCACGCCGCGCAACACGAACATGCTGTGGTGGCACCAGCACGTCTGGCTGATCGACCATGGCGCCGCGCTCTACCGCCAGCACGCCGCGACGCTCGGCCCGGGCGAGGCCGACCGCCCGTTCCCGCAGATCGCCGACCACGTACTGCTGCCGCTACTCGGCGCCACGCCGCAGGTCCGGCGCGATGCGCTGCTGGCCGCGCACGAGCGCCTCGCGCCGCAGCTCACCGAGCAGCTGCTGACGGCGATCGCGGGCGAGCTGCCGGAGGGCTGGGCCGGGGAGCACGACTACGCCGGCTACCTGCGCGAGCGCGCGGTGGTCGTGGGCCGCCAGCTGGCCGCGAGCCCAGGCTTCGAGGTCACCGGCTCGGCATCGACCGGGCCTGGCACCGGCGGGCTGCCACGAGGACCCGAGGCCGGTCGCGGGCTCGGGCCGCGCGTCGGCGCACCCCGGCCGCCAGCAGCGGGGGAGCAGCCCGATGGCTGAGCGCGTCGCCGAGCCCTACAGCTGGACGTTGCTGCGCGTCGTGCCCCGCGTCGAGCGCGGCGAGCAGCTCAACGTCGGCGCCGCCGTCTTCTTCCGTGGTCGCGACGAGCTGCGCGCGCGGATCCTCGTCGACGAGGTGCGGCTGCGGGCTCTCGATCCGCAGATCGATCTCGATGCGGTACGCGCGCAACTCGACGGGTTGATGCGCGTGGCCGCCGGTGACCCGGCGGCCGGGCGCGTGGCCGGGATGGCGGCGGGCGACCGCTTCGGCTTCATCGCGGCGCCGTCGTCGACGATCGTGCAGGCCTCGCCCGTGCACACCGGGCTTTGCGTCGAGGGCACCGAGCAGGCACTCGACGCCCTGCTGGCCCGCTACGTACGCATCTGAGCCGGGGCGCTCAGCGCGGGGCGGCGCGGCGCTCGCCGATCACGCTGGCGACGCGGGCGGCCGAGCGGCGCAGCAGCGTCATGTCGTCGGTCGACCAGCGGTGGTAGTCGGTCGAGACGGCACAGACGGTCCCGAGCACCAGGCCGCTCGGATCGATGATCGGGACGGCGGCGCACGAGTGCAGGCCGAGTTCCTTGGTGACCGCCTGCTCGCCGAGTGCGGCGTGGCGGTCGAGTTCGGAGACCACGAGCGGGCGACCGGACTCGACGACATCTCGGCAGAGCGTCTCGACGGCGGGGCGGCCCGCGACCGGGAAGCCGGCAGCCAGTTCGCCATGGCCGCCGATCAGGTGCTGGGCCTCGGCGTCGTAGAGGGTGATCACGACGCCCGGCGTGCCGAGCAGCCAGGCAACCGATTCGGCCGACTCGTCGAAGCGATGCCGATCGCCGCCGATCAGGCCGGTGCGCACGACGGCGGCCAGGCGGCGCGGATCCTCGAGGGCGCCGGCCAGGCCGGAACCGGGCTGGACCGAGCGGTCGGCCTCGGCCCGCATCATCAGGGCGGCGGGCGCCTCGGCGCCGTCCCACGTGGCGACGCCGGCGATCAGCGTCGACGCCTCAGGTGCCGAGCGGCGCAGGCGCTCGAGCACGGCCGGCGTGGCATCGGGGCCGCAGCCGCGCAGCACGAGGGCAAAGTGATCGTCGCCGAGCCGGGCAAGGTGATCGCCGGGGCGCAGCGTCTCGCGCCAGCGCACGGCCATCACTTGCAGCTGACGCTCGTGCTCGGCGCCGAGCGCCGAGTCGGTTGTGTTGGGCCTGGGGAAGACGACGCTCGCGACGCTGACCGGCAGCGCGTGCTCGTCGGCCAGGGCAGTTGCGAGCGCACCATCCCAGGTCGAGGCTGGCGCGGCGCCGACCTCTTCGACCGGCACCCAGATGGAGTCGTGCGGCGCTTCGTGGCGGGCCTCGGCAGCGGCGTCGTCGCGGCCGATCAGCGCGGCGACCGCCGCGAGCACGCCGAACGCGGTCGCGGCGCCGAGCGCGCCGGTGCGAGCCGATGGCGCCGCGGCGGCGACGACCACGAGCAACACCGCGACGCCGATCGCGGCGCTACTGGCGATCCGCAGCGACTGGGGTTGCTGGATCCGCGCCGGAGCCGGGTGGGTGAGCGAGTGATGGCGAGTCGGCATGGGAAGCGCGCGGACGCGTATCCGTGTCATCGGTCGGCACCCCGAGAACTCAAGCCGTGCTGTCCCCCGATCGGCCCCGGCGACCGCGGGTCCGCTCGGCTCACGCCGCTTGGCACCTTCTCGCCGGGAGGGCGGTGCTCAATCGCCGGTGCCGGGCAGGCTGCCAGGCGCTGGGATCGAGAAGCCCGGTTCCGGTCGGGCGATGACACGGCTGGCCACCGCCGGGCGAGCGGACCTCTTGGCGGCTGGCGCGGCGTCGGTCCAGTTGGCGATCGTCGCGAGGATCCGGTCCTGGCGCTTGCGCGCCGAGGCGACGTTGACGTTGTTGTTGAGGATCGCGAAGGTCACCGTCCGGCCGCCGCGCGTCGTGCAGTACCCAGCGAGCGCCGAGACGTTGGAGAGCGTGCCCGTCTTGGCACGGCAACGGCCTTGGGCGACGCTGCCGCGCATGCGGCCGGCGAGCGTGCCACTGAGGCCGGCGACCGGCATGCTGGCACGCAGCGCGGAGCCCTCGTCGCGGCCGGCCATCTGGTCGAGCAGCTTTACGATCGTCGACGGCGCGACGCGGTCGGCGCGCGCGAGGCCGGAGCCGTCGACCAGCGAGGGCACGACCCCGAGCTTGGCGAGCGCCGCCTTCTCGACGGCGACGCCGGCTGCCGTGGTGCCGGCGCTGCCGTGGCGGGCACCGAGGCCGCGCAGCAGCATCTCGGCGTAGAAGTTGTCGGAGGGCAGGTTCGTCGCGGCGATCAGGGCGCCGATCGTCGGCGAGTTGACCTTGCCGATCACCGTCGTCCCGGCGACGGAGGGCGCGGGTGCGGCGATCTTGACGCTGCCCTTGAGGCCACCGGCGCGCAGCGCGGCGGTCAGCCGGCTGAGCACCTGCCGCGCCGGGTCGGTACCGCCGCCGCTGGCGAAGCCACGCAGCGTGACGAGCGCGCCGATCCGCCCGCCGATGTCGGAGTGGTAGATGCCGCCGGTCACCGGCGTGCCCTGCTGCGTCGTCCAGCCACCGAGGTCGGCGCGCAGCGTGCCGCCCAGCCTCTCGATCCCCGCCTTCTTGGCGGCGGTGGCCAGCTGGGTGATCTGGTCGAGCCGCAGCGCGGGGTCACCGGCGCCGCGCACGATCAGGTCGCCTTGGAGCACACCGTCCTCGTCGATCTCGCCGTCGATCCGCAGCTCGGTCGTCAGCCGCGCGTCGGCGCCGTCGAGCAGCAGCGCGCTGCTGGTGGTGAAGAGCTTGGTCACCGAGGCGGGGATCCGTTTCGTCGTCGCGCCGCGCTGAGCGAGGATCTCCTGTGAGGCCTGGTCACGCACGAGCGCCGAACTGTTGCCCGGCAGCGCGCGAGCTGACTGGCCAGCGACGAGCTGACCTGCGCGCGCGTGGTGGCGTGGGCGGCGGTGGTGAGCGTCGCCGGCGTCAGCGTGGCGGCCACGGCCAGCAGCGTGGCGAGGGCCGGCTGCGGCACACGGCGGTGGCACGGTGCGAAGGGTGAGCGCACCGGTGGACCGTACCGACCCGCCCGGCTACCCGGCGCCGGTCGCCCGCTGGGGGTCGTCGGAGCAGGGTGCGGAAAGCGCGCTGTTATCCGACCACCTCCGCGGCGGGGTGCCCGGGTTGGGGGTCGTCGGAGCAGGGTGCGGAAAGCGCGCTGCTATCCGACCGCCTCCCGGGCGGGGTGCCCGGGTTGGGGGTCGTCGGAGCAGGGTGCGGAAAGCGCGCTGCTGTCCGACCACCTCCCCGGGCGGGGCCGGTGCTCAGGCGTAGAGGGCGTCGAGCTCGGCCTTGTACATCTCCTCGACGACGTTGCGCTTGACCTTCAGCGTCGGTGTCAGCTCGCCGGTCTCCTGGGAGAAGTCACGCGGCAGCACGTGGAACTTCTTCATCTGCTCGACCGGCGCGTAGTGGCTGTTGGCCTCGTCGAGCACCTTCTGGACCTCAGCGATCACCGCGGGGTTCGTCGAGAGCTCGGCCAGGTCGGTCGGCAGGCCCTGCTGCTCGGCCCACTGCGGGGCCGTCTCCGGGTCGAGCGTGATCAGCGCGACGGGGTAGGGGCGGCGATCGCCGTGCATCACGGCCTGGGAGATGATCGGGCTGAGCTTGAGCTCGGCTTCGATGTTGGCCGGCGTCAGGTTCTTGCCACCGGCGGTGATGATGATGTCCTTCTTGCGGCCGGTGATGAAGATGAAGCCGTCCTCGTCGATCCGCCCGAGATCGCCGGTGTGCAGCCAGCCGTCGTTGATCGTCTCGGCCGTCGCCTTCGGGTTGTTCCAGTACTCCTTGAAGACGTTCGGGCCGTGCACGAGCAGCTCGCCGTCTTCGGCGATCCTGGCCTCGACGCCCGGGAGCGGGCGGCCCACCGAACCGAGCTTGTTGGCGTCCGGCATGCAGCATGAGGTGGCGGTCGCCGTCTCGGTCATGCCATAGCCCTGCATCAGCGGTACGCCGCACGCGGTGAAGAACTCGATCACGTCGATCCCGAGCGGCGCGGCGCCGGTGATCGCGCGGCGCAGGCGGCCGCAGAAGAGGCCGCGCACGAGGCCGTAGAGCCGGCCGTCGAGCTCGTCGTAGCCGGCCTGCAGCTCGGCCGGGATCGGCTGGCCGGCGGCCTGCAGCTGCTGCACCTGGAGGCCGACCTTCGTCGCCTGCTCGACGGTCTCGGCGCCGGCCATCTGCAGCGCGACGGTGTAGAGCTTCTCGAAGATCCGCGGCACCGACGGCAGCAGGCTCGGCTTGACCTCCTGGATCTCGGCGATCGCCTGCTTGGTGTCGCCACCGAAGTACGCGATCACGGCGCCCGCGTCGATGCAGGCCAGCTGCATCAGCCGCGCGAACGAGTGCGCGAGCGGGAGGAAGAGGTAGAGGATCTGATCCTCGGTGTCGGTGCCGGACTCCAGCAGCCCGGACTCCATCGAGGAGTCGACGATCGCGCGGTAGTTGCCGTGGGTCAGCACGCAGCCCTTCGGCGGGCCGGTCGTGCCGGAGGTGTAGATGATCGTGAATGGGTCATCGGGCGTGACGGCTTGCGCGCGGGCCGCCAGTTCGGCAGGATCGACGCTCGCTCCGTCGGCGATCAGCTCCGGCAGCGAACGTGCGCCGTCGGCCTCGCCGTCCCAGACGATGACCTCGCGCAGCTGTGGGAGACGATCGCGGATCTCGGCGATTTTCGCGGCCTGTTCGGCGTTCTCGACGAAGACTGCGACGGCCCCGGAGTCGCTCAGGACCCATTCGCATTCGGCCGGAGAGTTGGTCTGGTAGATCGGTACGACGGTCGCGCCGGTGCGGGTTGCCCCGAAGTCGGCGACCGTCCAGTTGCGCGACGTGTTCCCGAGAATCGCGACCCGGTCGCCGGCTTGCACGCCGGTCGCGAGCAGGCCGAGGCCGACGGCGGTCGATTCGCCGAATAGTTCCGCGTAGCTCTGCTGCACCCAGCTTCCGCCGCGCTTGACCGAGGTCGCCGACCGTTCGCCGTAGTGCTGCGCGGCATGTGGCAGGAGGGTCGCGATGGTCGTCGTGCCGGTACCGAGCGAAAGGGTCATGCCGAAGTGCCTCGAAGGGTGGTGTCGGTGCGGCGCCGCAAGCGCGGGAAGGATGCGACGCGAAGTGCGGTCATCGTACCGTGATGCACGTCACTGGAGGACCGGTCGGTGATGGTGCCGGCGCGACTGCCATCGCCGCCACGCGACGCCCGGTCGGCGGATTCAGAGTCAGACCGGGTTGGCGATGTCGACGAAGGTGTGGTCGACGGCGAACTCGGCGGCCAGCAGTTCGCCGAGTGCCCGCACTCCGAACCGTTCGGTCGCGTGGTGCCCGGCCGCCAGGAAGTGGATCCCGAGCTCCTCGGCGAGCGCCTGCGAGCGTTCGGCCGGTTCGCCGGTGATGAAGGCGTCGAGCCCAAGCGCGGCCGCTCCGGCGATGTCGTCGGCAGCGCCACCGGAGACGATCCCGACGCTGCGCACCAGCTCCGGGCCGTACAGGAACGCCAGCGGCGGCTGCGTGTGGGCGCCGACGAGCTCGACGAGCTGTTGCGGCGCAAGCGGCTGCGGCAGCCGGCCAGCGACGCCGAGCAGCTGGCCCCGGTGTGGCGCGAAGGCGTGGCGGGCGGTGAGCTCAAGGGCGTCGGCGAGCAGCGCGTTGTTGCCGAACTGCGGGTGCGCGTCGAGTGGCAGGTGGTAGGCGACGAGGCTGATCTCGCCGGCCAGCAGCGGCCGCAGCCGGCCGGTGGTGAGCTGGTCGAGCGGTCCGATCGACGGCCAAAACAGCCCGTGGTGGACGAGCAGCAGCTCGGCACCGAGGCCGGCGGCGGCGTCGATCAAGGCGCGGTTGGCACTGACTCCGGTGACGACGCGCCGCACCTCCTTGCGCCCTGGCACCTGCAAGCCGTTCGGCCCGTAGTCCTCAAACTCATCGCTGCGCAGCAGTGCGTCGAGGTGGGCAACGATCTCGTCCCGGTGAGCCACCGTTCAACGGTAACGCGCTGCGGCGCACGACTCGAACCCTGACGGCTTGTTACTCTCTGCCTACTCTCGGGGCGTGGCGCAGCCTGGTAGCGCGCACCGTTCGGGTCGGTGAGGTCGGAGGTTCAAATCCTCTCGCCCCGATGAGAGTTGGCGGCGTCCGGTGCGCACCCTGCGCCCGGGCGCCCCACGCCCGCGCGCTCAAGCAGCGCGCGCGGGACGCCGACGAACGAGCTGTGGACCCCTCCAGCAGCACGGCGGCCCCTGCGCGCAACGTTAGCGACGCGCCGGCAGCTGCGGTGGCGCAAGTCGCGGCGCTCGGCGAACGCCTCCGCGACGGCATCTGCCGGACGATGCTGATTGAACCGGGCCGCCTGGAGATCGTGCTCGCGACACTGCTCGCCGGCGGCCACCTGCTGATCGAGGATCACCCCGGCGTCGGCAAAACGCAGCTGGCACGCAGCATCGCCGGCACGCTCGCCGCGCGCTTCTCGCGCGTTCAAGCGACCGTTGACCTGCTGCCGGCGGACATCCTCGGCGCGACCGTCTGGAATGCCGGCACCAGCAGCTTCGAGTTTCACCCTGGACCGGTCTTCACCAACGTGCTGCTCGTTGACGAGCTCAACCGCGCGACCCCGAAAACGCAGTCTGGCCTGCTCGAAGTCATGCAGGAACTGCAAGTGACCGCTGACGGCCACACCTACCCGCTCGAGGCGCCATTCATCGTTGTCGCCACGCAAAACCCGACCGCTGGCTTCGACGGCACCTATCCGCTGCCGCCGGCGCAGCTCGACCGCTTTCTCACGCGGCTCTCGCTCGGCTACCCGGCCGCCGAAGCAGAGGTCGCGCTGCTGCGCCAGCGGCCCGCGCAGGCCGGCTCGCCGCTGGCCAACACCGACGAGTTGCTGGCCGCACAAGCGGCCGTCTGTGCCGTTGCCGCCACCGAACCGCTGCTCGAGTATGTCGTCGCGCTCCTGACGCACACCCGCCGCCACCCACTCGCGGAAACGGGGGCCAGTCCGCGCGCCGGCCTCGGGCTGCTCGCCGCCGCGCGCGCCCGCGCCGCCCTGCAAGGCCGCCACTACGTGCTCCCCGACGATGTGCAGCTGCTCGCGCCGGCCGTGCTGGCACACCGCATCCAGCCGGTCGCCGCCGCGCCAGCCGACGCGCAGCAGCAGGTCGTCGACGACGCGTTGGCGCAGGTTCACGCCCGGTGAGACGGGCCGTCGAGCTGACGGCCGGGCCGGTGCTGCTGGCCATCGCGGCATTCCTGCTCGGCTCACTGACGATCTTCGCGATTGCAATCGGTCTCGCGATGATCTACGTCGGTGCGGTCGCCGCCGTCGCCACTGCCGCCCGCCGCGTGCAGCTCGACCGCTGGCTGCTGCACGACGAGATCGTTGAAGGGCAACCGGCCGACATCACCTTCGAGGTTGGCGGCATCGAAGGGCTGCCGGTGCGCGTGGAGTTCGCCTGCCGCTGCGGGAAGTGGCATGCGCTGCCGATCGGGCGGCACACCGTGCGCTGGTCGATCGACCGTCCCGGACCGCACACGCTTGAGCCAGCTGCGCTGCGGATCCGTGACGACCTTGGCCTGCTGAGCCGGCCGATCGTCGCCGGCCGGCCGCTCTCGCTGCTGGTGCTGCCCGAACCGACCGCGGTCGCGCCGCACCGCCGCCACGGCGCCGCCGATCTCGCGCAAGATCCCGAACCGGACGCCGTGCAGCCGTGCGCTCCGGGCACGCCACTCGGACGCATCCATTGGCGCACCTCCGCGCGGCGCGGCGAACTGATGGAACGGACCTTCACCACCGCCCGCGACGCACTGCCGCTGCTGATCGTCGACACCAGCGGCGCGCCGAGTAGCGCTGCCGTCGACTGGGCCGCGCGCGAGGCCGCCGGCCACGCGCTTGCATTTGCGCGCGGCGGCGGCTGCCGTGTGCTGCTCCCCGGCGACCGCACGCCGACGACGCTGCTCGACCCAATCGGCGGCTGGGCGAAACTGCACCGTCGACTCGCCGACCTTGGCGCGGGCCCGCCGAACATCGCACCCGGGGGTGACCGGTCGCCGGCGGTACGGATCGAGGCCGCTGCCGCGCCGCCGCACGCGATCCGTGTGCGTGGCCCGTTGCCGCCTGGCGTGCGCGGCGACGGCCGGTGGGCAACGCCATGAGCGCCACCGCGAACCCGGGGCGCTCACCGCACTGGCGCACCCGCTCGGCGGCGGTGCTGCTGCTCGGCGGCGCCTCAATCGTGATCTGGTGGCCGCTGCTCGGCGGCGGCGTGCTGTGGGGTGCGCCGATGCTGCTGTGGGCACTGCTGATCACCACCGGCGTGGTGCGGGCGCGCAGCCGAAGCGCGTCGGTTGCGATCAGCAGCTCGTGGATCGTGTGGCTGCCGCTCGCGCTGCTGCTTTCCGGCGCGCCGCAGAGCGCGCTTGACCCGCTGCTCGCGCGCGAAACGGTCCAGCAGCTGATCGACGGTGCGCGCGGCGTCGCCGCCGGGGCCCCGGGCCCGTGGGGGCTGGCGAGCTGGCTGGTGTTCGCCGGCACCTGCTGGGCACGTGGCGCGGCGAATGCGATCCGCTCCGGGCAGGTCGCGGCAGCGTGGGCGTTCCTCTCCTTCGCGGCTCCGTTCGTGGCGGCGCTCGCGGCGGGTCGCGCCGAGGACGCCGCTTGGCACGGCGCCGTGCTGCTGGCCGCGACGCTGCTGTGGGCAACCGCCGGAACGCTGCGGGCCGCACTGCCGGCCGTGGTGGTCGTCGCGATCACTGCCGCGACGCTTGCCACCGCCTTCGGCCCGACTGAACGGCGGCTGCGCGTTCACGGCGAACGGGCCAGCACCGGCACTGTTGATTGGAACCTGAGTTACGGCCCTGACACGACACCGCGCACCGGCGCGACCCTGCTGGAGATCCGCAGCGGCGCACCGGCGCTGTGGCGGGCGCGGGTGCTCGACCACTTCAACGGGCGCTCCTTTGAGCCGGCGGTCCGCGAACCGTCGCGCGATTTGCCGCAGCCGGCGGCGACGCTCGCGACCGCAACGGTGTCCATTCGCAAACTCGCCGATGTACAGGCGGTCGGTGCCGGGCGGATCGTCGCGATCGCCGGTGGACCTCCGGCTCGGCGCGCCTCGTCCGGCGAAACGATGCAGTTCGCCACGCCGCCGGAACGCGGAACGCAGTACACGGCGACCGCCCAGGTCGTGCGGGCAACCGCCGCACAACTCGCCACCGTGCCGGTGCCCGATCCTGGCCGTTTTGTCGACCAGGTTGCGCTCTGGGACGACCTCGGCACGCAGATGGGAGTGCCGCTGGCGCGGCATGTCTCGCGGTTGCCGCAGGCGCTGATCGGCACGCCGTTCGACACCGTGATCCGCGCCGCACATACGCTCGCGCGCGGCACTCGATCGCAACTGGTGCTCGTGCGCCGCGTCCGCGATTACCTCGTCGGTTCCGGCGAGTTCGGCTACTCGCGGACCGATGCGCCGCCGGCCGGCTTGCAGCCGCTGTTGAGTTTCCTGACCGACAGTCGCGTCGGCTATTGCCAGCACTTCGCGGGTGCCGCCGCGCTGCTGCTGCGGCTGATGGGGGTGCCGGCGCGGGTGGCCGTTGGCTTCGCGACCGGCAAACCGATCGGCCCGGAGCTGTATCGCGTGACCGATGCCGATGCGCACGCCTGGGTCGAGGTGTACTTCGACGGCTTTGGCTGGGTCGCGGTCGATCCGACGCCGGCCGCTGCCGGCAGGAGCGTCGGCGACGATGGCTTGCTCGGCGACCGCCGGCCGGTGCCGGCAAGCGTGCATGGTCGGCCCCAAGCCGCCGGGTTGGCGCTGCTTGCCACGTTGGCCGGAGCGCTGGTGGTCGCGCTGTTGCGGCGGCTGTGGCGGGGCCGGCGACGCTCGCCGCTGCTCAGCGAGCTGTTGGTGCGCGTCGCCTGGCGTGATGCCGCCGGTCCCGGCTGTACCGTCGCGTCGGTCGCGCCGCAGCTCGCGAAGATCGGACCGACGGTTGCCGCGCTTGCGGAGCTTGCCCAGCGCGAGCGGTTCGCGCCGGATGGGTGCGCGGTGCGCCACCCGCGCTGGGAAGTGTGGTGCGCCCTGCGGTGCGACGCCGGGTTGTGGCGCGCAACCGCGCTGATGTTGCGCACGCGTGAGCCGGTACCGCGTAGTGTGCAGTCCTCCGGCCACGCCGCTTCGCCGGACCTGTCGGCAGGCTGAGCGTTCGCTGGGAAGCACTCGGTACCGCCGCGACCATGGGCGATGATGGGGAAGCAGGGTCGGACCTTCCCCCGCCGATCAGCCGCCGCTCCCATTCCTCTACGTCTCCCACGCCCCAGTGTCAGAACCCACCGCAGCACCCACGCGAATCCTCGTCGTCGATGACGAGCCTCCGATCGTCGAAGTGATCGCGATGGCCCTCAAATACCAGGGCTTCGACGTGGCGACCGCCGCAACCGGCAAAGAGGCGCTGCTTCAGGTCGACCGCGTCAAACCGCACCTCATGGTGCTCGATGTCGGGCTGCCCGATCTGGAGGGGTTTGAGGTTGCCGAGCGGCTCGGTGTCGCCCACGAGCGCGTGCCGATCATTTTCCTGACCGCACGCGACGCCACCGAAGACAAGGTGCGTGGGCTCGCCGCAGGCGATGATTACGTGACGAAGCCGTTCTCACTGGAGGAACTGGTCGCACGCATTCGCGCGGTGCTGCGCCGCTCGATCGACGAGCAGACGCAGTCGGTGCTGCGCTTCGACGATCTCGAACTCGACGAGGACACGCGCGAAGTCACGCGCGGCGGCGAACCGATCGAACTGACCGCCACCGAGTTCCGGCTCCTGCGGTACTTGCTCAGCAATCCGCGCCGCGTGCTGACCCGCCAGCAGATCCTTGATGAGGTGTGGGAGTACGACTTCGGCGGCGACGCGCGCGTCCTTGAGACGTATATTTCGTACCTGCGCAAGAAGCTCGACGCGCATGGCCCGTCGCTGATTACGACGGTGCGCGGCGTCGGCTACGCGCTGCGTGCCCCCAAGGGGTAGGGACGTGCTGCACGGTGAGGCGAGTCTGAAGGCGGCACGGTGACGCGCCGGTCGTTGCGTCGCCGCGCGCTGCACCGGCCGCTGGCGCGCGTTCGTCGCCCCCGTTCGCTGCGGACCCGGTTGACGGCGGTCTTGCTGGCGCTCGCGGCGGTCGGGCTCGTGGCGCTGTCTGCGATTACGTGGGGGTCGCAGCGCCGTTTCTTGCAGCAGCAGATCGACGACCGAGCGAAATCTGCGGTGCGGTTCATCTCCGGTCAGGTGGTGGTCAAGAACCGCTACGAGGCGGCGACCGGCAGCTCTGGCGGCACCTCGAGCACCGACCCGTTCGAGGCCGGGCCGACCGGGCCGGGCGAGACGACCGGGCCGAGCGCGTCGAGCGGGCCGGATGGCGGAGCCACAACGCCAGGTAGCGGCACGACCGGAGACGGCGGCCAGCGAGCCACGACGCCCGGCGGCGATGGCGATCTGCGGGCGTCCGGGGGGCCGCCGCCAGCCGGCGGCGCCGACGGCGGGCGCGGCGACCTGCCGCCCGGGACCTACGGAGAGCTTCGTACCGCCAGCGGCACGAGGATCGGCAGCGCATACGTGTTGCGAACGCTCGGCGGTGAGATCTTGCCGGTGCCGGTCCTGCCGACGACGATCGAGTACGACCGGCCGTTGACCGTTCGCGCCGTCTCCGGCAGCACGAAGTACCGGGTCGTGGCGTCGCGCTCGCCGTTTGT
>JASGGQ010000045.1:0-18131 GCA_047604965.1 Patulibacter sp.
GCCGCCGCCGAAGCTTGGACGGCCGCTCGACGAGTTGCTGCCCGAGGCGCCCTGCGAGGAGCTACCTGAGGATGAGGAGCTGTTGCCCTGCGAGGAGCTACCTGGGGCGTTGGGCGGCGTTTGTCCAAAGCCGCTCTGCGAGGAGCTGCCGCTCTGCGACGAGCCGCCGGACATGCCGGGAGGCATCTGTCCGCCGGAACCACCAGCGCCACGCCCGCCGCCGGGAGGCATCTGCCCGCCGGAACCACCAGCGCCACGCCCGCCGCCGCCGGGGCCACCGCCGCCGGGGCCACCCATCGCGCTGCCGGACGGGCCACCGGTCGGGAAGGTGCTGCCGACGTTGTGACCGATCGTTTGCGCCGACCAGACACCCGGCGCGATCAGCAATAGGCCGGTTGCGGCGGCCAGCGCTGCGAGGCGAACGCGCTGGTTTCGCACGGCTACCAGCAGCACGCCGGCGGCGATCGTCCCGGCCAGGAGGATCGGGGTCAGCCACCCGAGCTGCGTCGCGTCGCCGAGCACCACCGCCTCGGTGATCGCCCCGCCGACGAGCATCGTGCCGCCGAGCGCGGCCAGCAGCGTCGCCTCGCGGGAGCGTGCGCCGTCAGTCACGTCGGCGCTGCGCACCTGCGGGTCGCCGTCGCGGCCGGCCCACAGGTGCTCCGGCATCGTGCCGGCAGGACCGGCAGACTTGGCCACAGGCTCCGACCGGTCGCTCGCGGCACCGGTCGGCGTTGCAGCGCGATCGGCCCAGCCGCCGGCACCGAGCCCGCCGCCGCGCACGTTGCCGCCGATCAGCGCGCGCATCGTGCCGAAGCCGCCGCCGACGAGTGCCGCCGTGAACGGTGCGAGTGCCGAGACGTAGTACGGGTGGAAGATGCCGGAGGCGTAGGAGAAGGCGACGGCGGTCGTTGCGAAGGCGCCGCCGGTCGCGATCAGCCAGCCGGTGCGCGCGTCGCGGCGGCGCAGCCGCGAGGCGGCGAGGATCAACACGCCCCCACCGATCGCGGCGCCAAGCAGCCAGCCGCCTTGACTGCCGAGCGCTTCGTTGAGCAGCCGCAGCGGTCCGGTCGAACCGCCAAAGACGCCCCCGCCACCGCCACCACCCGGGCCACCGCCGCCACCGGGGCCGCCGTCCTGCCCGAGCAGCCGCCCGAGTCCGTTGTAGCCGAGGATCAGCGACCAGATCGAGTTGTCGCTGGTGCCGGAGATCCACGGGCGGTCGGCGGCCGGCGTCAGCCACACGGCGACCGCCCAGGCCAGGCCGACCGACGCCGACGCGACGCCGAACGCGACGAGTTGGCGCACGGTGCGCAGCACACTCCCGCCAGGACGGACCCACAGCCATGCGGCGCCGATCGCGGGCACGACCAGCAATGCCGCCGCCATTTTCGCTTCGAAACCGAGTCCGACGGCGATGCCGGCGAGCACGAGCCAGCGGGTGCGGCCATCATGCAGGCCGCGTACCGTCGCCCATAGCGCGAGCGTGATGCACAGCACCAGGGCCGCGTCGGGGTTGTTGTGGCGGAAGATCGCGACGGCGGTCGGCGTCAACGCGAGCGCCAGTCCTCCGACGAATCCGGCGGCGCGGCCGAACACGCGGCGCGTGAGGTCGTAGGTCAGTGCGACCGCCGCGATGCCCATCAAAGCCTGCGGCACCAGATACGCCCAACTACTCCAGCCGAACAGCCGCACGGAGGCGGCCTGCACCCACAGCGCGAGCGGCGGCTTGTCGACCGTCATGAGTCCCGACGGATCGAACGTTCCCCAGAGGAACGCCGACCATGACTGGCTCATCGACTTGACGGCCGCCGAGTAGTAGGTGTTCGCTTCCCCGTTGACGGAGAGATTCCAAAGGTTCAGGAAGGCGGCGACGAGCAGCAGGAGCGCAAGTTCGGGTCGCAGACGTCCGGCGATCCGGCGGATCCGTGAGGTTTCATCAACGTCGCTGCGGGCCGCGTCAGCCCTGTGGGGAGACTGGCGCGGCAGCGTGGAGGAGGCAGAGGTCATCGGCGTGGGTCCGTGATTGGTTGGTGCAGTGGGTTACGCGAGCGTGATCGTCGCGGCGATCGGCGCTGCGATCAGCCCGAGCAGGGCCAGCAGTCGCGTTCCGCCGAGCAGCCGCGCGACGCCTTTGAGGTCGTCGATCGCGGTGTGGATCACATCGACGCGCGAGTCGGGATCGTCCACCCAGTCGACCGGCACTTCGTGGATGCGCAGGCCGGCGCGCTGGGCGAGGACCAGCAGTTCGGTGTCGAAGAACCAGCTGTTATCGCGGACCTCCGGCAGGAGCTGGCGGGCGGCATCGGCGCGGACGGCTTTGAAGCCGCATTGCGCGTCGGTGAAGCGTGCGCCGAGGGCGTAGCGCAGGATGCGGTTGTAGGTGCGCGAAATCAGTTCGCGGCGCAGGCCCCGTTCAACGCGCGAGTTTCGGGTCAGTCGCGTGCCGATCGCCAGGTCGCTGTGACCGGACAGCAGCGGCGCGATCAGCGGAAGCAGTGCGGCGAGGTCGGTCGAGAGATCGACATCCATGTAGGCCAGGACGTCGGCGGGGCTCGCGCTCCACGCGGCGCGCAGGGCGCGGCCACGGCCCTTTTCGGGGAGGTCGATCAGCGTGACGCCGGGGAGGTCGGCGGCCAGCGCGCGGGCGATATCGACGGTGTGATCGGTCGATGCGTTGTTCGCGATCACGATCCGCGTGGGAATCGGCAGCGTCTGGAGGTGCTCGTGCAGCCGCCGGATCGACGCGGTAAGCACGTGCGCTTCGTTGTAGACCGGCACCACGATGTCAACCAGCGGGCGCACCGTGCTGTCGGCTGCCCTAGCGTGCGGGCTTCCGCTGATGATCGCAGCGGCCGGTTGGTCGTCGCTCCAGATTCGGGGGGCCGCTCCGTGCTGGCGCGGTGCGGTGGTGGTCATCGGTGGTGCCAACCGGTGGCGGGCGCTGCGGGAGCGGCCGGGCCCGGTGGTAAGTGGTGTGCTGCTCATGGAAAGCACGTTGGATGGAGTGTGCGAGAACCGGCTTCGCTCTACCTGAGGGTTTGCTGAGACCGCCGCAGTCACCGGCCCTCAGCGACACCCTCAGTGCCGATGGCGCTCGGTCCTACGCGCGTGGTCGCTGCTCGACGCGCAACCGGTGTGCCGCGTGATGCGGCTGGGCTCGGTCCGGGCATTGGCCGCACTGGGGCCAGGCCGGGCGGATGAAGGCGTCCGGCCGCGGCAACTGCCCCTCCTGCCAGATCGTTCCGAACGCAATGTGCGGCAGTTGCAACGGATGATCGACGACGACGAAGCGCCGCTCCCACAGCGGCGAGAACTTCTCGTTGTGATACCGCAGGTCGTCGATCTGCGTCCATCGTGTCGCGAGTTGCGCCAGTGCCTTCGCGACGCGCGGCCAGATGCCGGCGACCGGCTCATGCAGATAGCGGCGGGCTGCCGCGAAGTTCAGCGAGATCGCCTCGATCCCCGCCGCCTGGGCTGTTTGGAGGGTGTGGACGACCAGTGCGTCGATCACGCCATTCGGCGAATCCGGATCACGCAACTGGAGCGCGAGCGACCACATCGAACGGCCCGCGAGCGGCATGAACGCCATCACTCCGGCGATCTGCCCGCGCTCGGAATGGCGGGCGATCATCAACAGCGCATCATCGAGGCCGGGCGCGGCGATCGACTCGGGTGCCATCGTGAAACTCTGCTCCTCCTCGCCGCGGACCACCCGCTGCAATTCGAGCAGCGCCCTCCGCTCGCCGGCTGTCAGCTCGGGGCGGGTGCGGCATTCGAGCACATACCCGGCCTGCTGCACGCGACGATGCGCCTGCCGCACCTTCTTGATCCGGCCGCCCGCAAGCGAGAAGCCGCCGGTTTGGATGACCGCCTCGCAGCCCATGTAGATCGGTCGCATCCCGAACTCGTTGCGCAGCAGCTCCGCGCATTCCTCGCTGGCGGTACTCACGCCAAAGCGCAACCCGGCACCGCGTGCGAGGTCGCGTGCGAGGGATAGCACGGCGCGCTGGCCGGCCGGAGTGCCGACCGGATCGCCGGCGACCAGCAGGGCCCGGTTCTCGACGCGGAACGCGAGCACCGCGTCGCCGCTTGGCGCGAAGAGGTGGCCGACATCGGTCCGCAGCTTGAACGGCGCCATCGAGTCGCGGCCATACGCGCGCACTAGCGCCTGCGTGCGATCGAGCGCGTCGGCGGTCGGCAGCATGTGGCGGCGCAGCAGTTTCCGGTACGGCTCGGCCACCAGGCTGCGGCGCATCGCCAGCAGCGACCCGGCACCGGCGATCGGCAGCGCGACGGCCACCGGCGAACGGTCATGGATCACCTCGATGACCGCGAGCGCGCCGAGCATCGCCAGGCCGGCGATCCACGCCCCACGCCGCTTGCGCAGCACGCCGAAGGCGAGCACGACCAGGATCGCGGCGAGTGCCGCAGCCCAGGCGCCGCCGGCAATCAGCGGGTGCAGCCGTGAACTTGCGACGCGCTCGCCGACATGCTGGATGTGACCGGACGGCGCGTACGCGAGCGCCGCGAGGCCGTTCGCAGCGGCGAAGATCGCCAACGCCAGCACGACGATGCGGGTGTGCTGGTTGACGCGCGGGAGCTTGCCGACCGAAAGGCTCATGCTGATGTCGAAGGTGAGGGTTCGCGGGGTGTGGGCGACAACGGCTCGTCGTCCCCTCGACGGCTGCGGATCGCCGCGCCGAGCCCACCGATGCCGATCGCGAAGAGCAGTGGCGTCATCCGCAGCGACATGCGCGATTCGGACACGAAGATCGTGTTCAGTGCGGTGACTGCCAGGAGCGCCGACGCGCCGAGCGCCACGTATCGCCGGCGCCGCCCGGCCAGCAGCAGCCCGGCACACAGGCCGATCACGGCGAGCCCGAGCAGCAGCCGGTGCTGCCACACGCTTGATTCTTGGCGGCCGATCGCGCCGCCGCCCCACGGCCGGCCCCAGATGCGCGTCGATTTGTCGAGCAGCATGTTCGCGAACTTCAGCGGTTGCCCGAGCGCATAGTCGCGGATGTTGCGATCCAGTTCCGCTTGGATCGCCTGATCCTGCGTGAGGCCGGGGTGGCGGCGCTCCAGCAGCTCGAAGATCAACCGCATATCCATCTGCGTTGCCGTCACGCCGCACGCATCCTGGCGTTTGGGGAAGGTGCGGCACACCTCATCCATGAACTGCCGCTTCACCAGGATCTGGCGGCCTCCGGCCGGGAGATAGGTGGCGACCCACAGCGAGCTTGGGCCGGCGGTCGTCACCGGCGTCAGGCGGTGTTGCTCGATGCTGGCGTAGGTGACCCAGGGGGTGACGGTGAGGATCGCGCCGACCACCAGCAGTGCGGCGAGCCGCGCCCCGGCTCGCAGGCTCTCTCGCCGCCATGTCATCAGCAGCGCCAGGCCGGGCAGCACGCCGAACAGCAGCAGCAGATCGTTGCGGGCCAGCACCGCGCAACCGAGGAGCGCGCCGGCTCCCGTTGCGAGCTTCCAGGAGCGGGTCGGGCGCGCGACGGCGATGCAGATCGCGAAGACGGCGACCACGAATAGCAGTCCGCCGAGCGGTTCGGAGAGATATGACCGGGCGACCAGCACCAGCGGGTCGTAGATCGCGGTCATCAGCGCCGCGAGTAGCCCAGCCCACGCCCCTCCAAGCCAGGCGGCGAAGGCGAAGACGGCGACGATCGCGAGTGTGCCGACGAGCGTCTGCATGTACACCGCGATGTTGCGCTGGCCGGGGAGTCGCTGATCGATCGCGCCGCTGCCGGTGAGCTTCATCCCGGTTGCGAAGAGGAAGGGCGTGCCGGGCGCCCAGTGCAGCGGATCTTTGCCGTAGGCGTACGACCGGTGGACGACCATGTTATTCGCGATCCCGAGGTACGAACGCTCATCGACGGAGACGCGCGTCCCGGTGCCGAGCTTGTCGATCCGCAGCGCGGCGCCGAGCACGACGATCAGGAACAGCAGCACGGCGACGACGGGGCGGCGGCGCGCAGCGGCGGTCAGCGACGAGAGAGCAGCCAAGGTGATCGGGGGACGGCGTGGCGGCCGTCGGGCGGTCGGCGCCGCGCGGATCGTACCGGCCACATCGCCGCACCGGTCGCCGGTACCGGCCGGCGTGTGACCGGTATCTCCGATCGACCGCCTGTGGCACGGGCCGCCCGGCAACGGAGATGTTCAACGGACTCTGGGGTACCATCGCCTCATGAGCACCGCCGAGCCCGAGACTCGTTCGATCACCACGGCGTGGCCGGTCGGTTTTCCCGCCGACGCCAAAGGTGTGGTGCGCTTCGCCATCCGTGAGGTCGCCGCGCCGGCCGACGCGGTGTACCGGTGGCTGCTGCGCCCCGATCTGCATGCTCAGTATTACGGGGCGCTACGCGGTGTGCGGCGCGTCAGTGGCGCGTGGCCGGTCATCGAGGTCGGCACGCGGCTGTCGTTCCTCCTCGGTCCGATCTTCGTGCCGCAGGTTAAGGTGGCGCAGGCCGATCCGACGCTGCGCAGCATGGCCTGGATCGGCGGCGTCCCCGGCTTGAAGATCTGCCACGCCTTCACCGTCAAAGCGCTCGACGAGCAACATTCGCTGCTGCGCTCGGAGGAGGCGTGGGTTGGGGCGGTCGCGCGGCTCCTGGCGCCGGCCGTCGCCGGTCAGCTTCAGGCGGTGCAGACCGATTGGTGTGCCGCCGTCGTGCGCGCCGCGACGGCGCATCCGGCCGGACCGCCGGCCGCGTAGCCGTATTCAGCTGTGGAACTGTTCGAGTTCGTGGCCGATGGTCCGCAGCGTTTCGGCGCCGTCGACGAGGCCGTCGGCGTCGCCGACGAGCGTCAGATGCAGCCGGCCGGCATAGGAGAGCGCCGTCAGTGCCACCGGCTGGCCGGCCGGCGATGGCGCCCAGCCCCACACGCCGGTGATGCGCCGCCCGAACAGCTCGATCTGCTCCGGCGGCCCCGGCACTGAGGACACAATCACCGGAGCGAAGAACTGCCCGGCGATCTGGCGCGTCACGGTGCCACGGACGGCGGCTGGCAGGTCGTCGGCGCGGCGCGAGATGTCGGAGATCGAGCCGGCCTCCTCACGCGCGGCGCGCAGCGCGCGGGTCGTCGCCACCAGCGCCGCGACCGGATCGCCGGTGGCATGCAGCGGCGCGTAGATCACCGAGATCGGATTGGCAAGGTCGTCACCGGCGCGGCGCGCGTTGAGCGGCACGAACGCTTCGCCGCCATGCGGGTCGATCACGCCGGTCGGGCGCAGTGCGCGGGCGACGGCGACGATCAACGCCGCTGTCACCGTGCCGCCGTGAGCGCGTGCCCCGCCGCGCAGCGGGTCGAGCGGCACGCTGCTGCGAGCAATCAAGCGCGGGCCGTCCCACGCCGGTTGGGCCGCCGCCGTCAGGCGTTGCGCGTAGATCCGCACCGCGTTGACGAGATCGCCGACGGCCGACACGTCGGTCAACGCGCGCAGCACCCCCGCGAGGTCGTCGCGGACGCCTTCGAGCAGCGTCGGCGCCGGCAACGGTGGGGCAACCGGTGTCTGGTCGGAGAGAATCCCGCCGACCAGCGCAAGCGCGAGCTCGACCGAGCCGATCCCATCGGCGATCACATGGTGCAGCTGCCCGGTCATCAGCGTCCGCTCGCCGTCGCTGAGCGTTTGCAGGCGCCACAGCGGGCGGTCGCGCGGCAGGCGCTCGGCAAAGAGCCGGGTCAGGAGCGCGTCGACCGCCGCCGGGTCGGCCATCGACGGCAACGCGAGCGCGTCGACGTGCGCGCCGGCATCGAACCACGGATCGTCGAACCACCGCAACGAACCGGTGATCGGGTCGCGCACCAGCCGTCGCGTGAGTGCCGGCGTTGCGCCGATCGCGCCGGCCAGCACGGCGCGCATCAGCGCGGCAGAGGGTGCGCCGCCTTCAAGCTCGACCGCCCAGCCGATATGCAGTGGCGGGTGAGCGTGCTGCTCAAGTTCAAGGAAGGCTTGATCGAGTGCGCTGGGCCGCAGCATCCCCGCGCCGCCCGGCTCAGCGTCGGCGCTCACGAGGGAATCCGCCGCCGGTCGAGCGGACGGTCGACCGCCGGCACACCGAGCTGCTCGCTGACGACGGTGATCGCCTCGGCAGCCACGGCGACCAGCTGCCGCAGCTGCGCGGCGGAGATCGCCAGCGGCGGCATCAGCACGACGATGTCGCCAAGCGGGCGCAGCAGCACGCCACGCTCGCGCGCCTGCACGATCACCTGGTGGCCGGCGCGCAGCTGCGCGGGGTGCGGGAGCAGCTCGACGCCGGCCATCAAGCCACGGTGGCGCACCTCGCGCACGCCCGGCAGCGGCGCGATCTGCTCGCGCAGCAGCTCGGTCAGTTCGGCGGCACGCTCCTGCGCGGCGCCAAGGCCACCGTCCTGGAGCAGATCGAGGCTCGCGATCGCGGCGGCGCAGCCGAGCGGATTGCCGGTGAAGGTGTGGCCGTGAAAGAAGGTTTTCAGCTCGTCGACGCCGCCGAGGAATCGCTCGTAGATCGATTCGGTTGCCAGTGTCGCCGCGAGCGGCAGGTAGCCGCCGGTCAGCCCTTTACCAAGGCACAGCAGGTCCGGGGCGACCCCTTCCTGCTCGCACGCGAACATCGTTCCGGTGCGCCCGAAGCCGGTCGCGACCTCGTCGCAGATCAGATACGCCCCGATGTCGGTCGTGGCCCGCCGCAGCGCCCGCAGGTAGCCGTCCGGCTGGATCAGCAGTCCACCGGCGCCCTGGACGACCGGCTCGACGATCACGGCGGCGAGCCGTTCACCATGTTCGGCGATCAGCGCGGCGGCGCCCGCAGCGTCTCCCCACGGCAGCCGCACGCCGTCGAACAGCAGCGGGCGGAAGCGCTCATGGAAGATCTCGATGCCGCCGACGGACACCGCGCCGAGCGTGTCGCCGTGGTAGCTGGCGTCGACGTACGCGAAGGTCGTGCGCTGCGTCTGCCCCGCCTGGAGTTGCGCCTGGTAGGCCATCTTCAGCGCGATCTCGGTCGCTGCCGCGCCGGTGTCGGAGTAGAACACGCGGGACAGTTCGCCGGGGGCGACCGCGACAAGCCGCTCGGCGAGTTCGATCGCCAGCGGGTGCGTGAGCCCGAGCATCGTCGTGTGTGCGACGCGGCCGAGCTGCGCGCGGATCGCGTCGTCGAGCTGTGGGACGCGGTGGCCATGCACGTTGCACCACAGCGACGAGGTGCCGTCGAGGTAGCGCCGGCCGTCGGCGTCGATCAGCTCGCAGCCGTCGCCTTCGACGATCACCGGGGCAGCTTCGGCCGTCCACGCCTGCTGCTGCGTAAACGGATGCCACAGAACGGCATGGTCGCGTCGGCGGTACTCGTCGCTGGCTGCTGGCGCCACGCCGGACACGCTACCGGCGTGGCGTGGCGAGCGCCGGTCGATCGCGACCGCGTAGGGTGCGGGAGATGCGTGGCGTGTTCGTCACCGGTACCGGGACCGGCGTCGGCAAGAGTGTGGTGGCGGCGGCGCTCGCGGCGGCGCTCGTGGCCTGCGGCGAGCGGGTCGTTGCCGCCAAGCCGCTGCTTTCGGGGCTCGACGCCGACGCGCCGGCATGGCCGCCGGACCATGAACTGCTGGCCCGCGTGACCGGCAATCCGGCCGACGAGATCGCGCCGCACCGCTACGGGCCGCCGGTTTCGCCGCACCTCGCGGCGCGCTGGGCCGGCGAACGCCACGAGGTCGCCGTGCTTGCCTCCGGCGTTGCGGCCCGCTATGAGGCTGCGCGCACTGCGGCAGCGCGGGCGGCGGACGGCGTGCCGCCGGTGCTGATCGCCGAGGGCGCCGGGGGGCTGCTCGTGCCGATCAACGATGACGGCGCCACGATGGCCGACCTCGCGGCGGCGCTCGGCCTGCCGCTGTTGATCGCTGCGCATCCGGGGCTGGGCACGATCAACCATGTGATGCTGACGCTCGACGCGGCCCGCCGCCGCAGCCTTGAGGTGAGCGCCGTGGTGCTGACGCCGTGGCCGCAGCAGCCGGGAGCGATCGAACGCGACAACCTCGCCCATCTCGCGGCGCGCGCGGCGGTGCCGATCCTGCGACTGGCCGAGGTTGAACGGCCCGATCCGGCGCTGCTGGCGGATGCCGGGCGGGCAGCGGGGCTGCCCGCGCTCGTCAGCGTGCGCTGAACGGCGTGCGGCTGCGGCTGGCGCGCACCAGGCCGGGGTCGATCTGCTCGACGTCGAAGAACCCGCTGGCCGTCGGCGCATCCGGGATCGAGGGGCGCAGCGGCGTGCGCGCAGCACTCGTCGAGCGGGCCGGCGCCGAACTCCACTCGCCAAGTTCATCGTCTTGCGCATCGGTGATCGACGGCCGGCGCGGGCCGCTGCCGACCGGCAGGCCCAACTCGCGGGCGACCGTGGCGATCGCTTGCGCGGCGCGGCGCAGCTCCTGCGCGGTATGCGCTGCGGAGACGGTGACGCGCAGGCGCGACGTACCCTCCGGCACCGTGGGGGGGCGGATGCCTTGCGCGAACACGCGCCGCTCCAGCAGCCCTTCGCAGAGGTTCATCGTGGTCGTCGCGTCACCGACGACGATCGGCACGATGTGGCTCGGCTCGCCCGGCAGCGTGAACCCTTCGTCGCGCAGCGCCTGATGCAGCACCCGCGAGTTGGCGTGTAGCCGCTCGACCCGTTCCGCTCCGCCTTCCAGCAGTTCCAGGGCGGCGAGCGCGCCGGCGACGATCGGCGGCGCCGGCGCAGTCGAGAAGATCAGCGGGCGCGCCGCATTGATGAGGTAGCGCGACAGCTCGGTCGAGCTGGCGACGAACGCACCGTACGCGCCGAGGGCCTTGCCGAGCGTGCCGACGATTGCATCGACTTCGCCCTCAAGGCCGGCTTCGACGACCGCGCCACGGCCACCCGGCCCGACGCAGCCGGTGGCGTGCGCCTCATCGACGACGGTGCGGGCGCCGACATGCTGCGCGAGCGCGACGATGTCTTGCAATGGCGCGACATCGCCATCCATCGAGAAGACCGAGTCGGTCACGATCAGCGGGCGGCCCGCCGCGCCGGTCGGCAGCTTTTCGCGCAGCCCCCACGCGAGATGCTCGACATCGCCGTGGCGGTAGACAAAGACCGGCGCCTTCGCCGTCCGGCAGCCTTCGATGATCGAGGCGTGGTTCAGTTCGTCGGAGAAGATCATCGAGGAGCGGTCGCCCAGCGCCTGGATCACCCCGAGGTTCGCGAGGTACCCGGAGCCGAAGAGCAGTGCCGACTCGGTGCCCTTGAAGGCCGCAAGGCGCTCCTCAAGCCGCCGGTGGATCGTCATCGAACCGGAGACGAGCCGCGATGCCCCAGCTCCGACGCCCCAACGCATCGCCGCGTCGGCCGCCGCCTCCCGGATCCGCGGATGGTCACTGAGTCCGAGGTAGTTGTTGCTGCACATCAGCAGCACCGGCGTGCCGTCGAGTACGACGCGAGGGCCTTGCGGTCCGCTCACGAGCCGCAGGCGCCGGTAGAGCCCGAGGTCACGGAGTTCGTCGAGTCGTGTGCTGAGCTCGTCCATCGCGAGTTCTAGCATGACCGCCTCAGCGGCGGAGGTCACCCCCGGGGCCGGTATCGACCCCGCTCTCTCCGGCCTTCGGTGGGCTTTCGGCGTTCGCCGGCTCGACGTGCGTGACCAGCCGCCACAGCATCTCGGCCGTGAGGTCGACGAGTTCCGGGAGCCGGTCGATCTCGTCGTGGACGACGCTGCGGTCGACCAACTCGGTGATCCCGCCGATCAGCCCGCGCGCCATCAGCGGTGAGAGTGGCTGCGAGGGAATGTCGGGGTGCAGTGCTCGACCACGCTCGACAAGGTCGACGATCATCGTGCCGAACCGCTCCATCGTCTCGTCGCGTTGTCGACGCGCTTCGTCGCTGAGCGTGGCAAGTTCGATGCTGACGGCGCGCGTCGTCTTCGGGAACGCGGCCATCGCCCGGTAGTAGATCGCGAACCCCTGGCGCATCACCTCTTTCCACGGTTGCGAGAAGTCGAGCGACCGGCTGACGGCAAGGATCGCCTGGTCGACCAGTTCCTCGTGCAACTCCAGGAAGCACTGCTCCTTGGTGTCGAACTCGGCGTAGAAGGTGCGCAGCGAAACCTTCGCCTCACGTGCGATGTCCTGGATGCGTGCGCCATGAAACCCGTCGCGGGCGAGTACCGTGGCCATCGCGTTGAGCAGGCGGCGACGCTGATCGGCGCGGAGTGCTTCGCGGGGAGAGGGCGCAGGCATCGTGGATGGTTGGGGCGATCGGCGCGGCGGTGTCATCAGGCCACCGCCGCGCGCGGCCGGCTAGCTGGCGCTGGCTTCGGCGACGCGCCGTTCGCGCGTTTCGCGGCCGTGGCCGGTGTTCGGTGAACCGTCGGGGCGCGGTGGTGGCGGGTTGCGACGCGGGCGATAGCGCAGCTGCGTGGAGGGGTCCCACAGGCGGACGTTGAGGCCATCGCTGCCATCTTCGGTGCCGACCTCGGTCGGTGGGCCGTCGACGCGCTCGGCGCCGGGGGCGATCAGCGACGGTGCCGACTGCGGCGCCGACCCGCGCTCCTGCACGCCGGCCTCCCAAGCGGCCTGGTCGATGTAGTGCTCGATCACGTTCGGCGTTTCGCCGTCGAGCCAGCCGCTGCGGTTGTCCGGCCTTGGGTTGCTGCCATTGTCGGGCTGGCGGGAGATGTCGAGGCCCAGCTCTTCGAACATCGCGCGGTCCTGCTCGGGCGTGTTGCCAAGCGTGGTGAGGAAGTTCCCCATCATCACGCCGTTGACACCGGCCTTGACGGCCAGCGGCTGGAGATCGCCAATGTTTTCAACGCGGCCACCGCAGAGCCGGAAGAGCGCGTTCGGCAAAACGAGGCGGAAGATCGCGATCCATTTGACCGCCTCCCACGGGTCCATGAAGTCGCGGTCGCCGAACTTCGTGCCGGGCCGCGGATTGAGCAGGTTGATTGGCACCGAGGTCGGGTCGATCTCCGCGAGCTCGAAGGCCATCTCGACGCGCTGCTCAGGGCTTTCGCCGAGGTTCAGGATGCCGCCGACGCAGCTCTCAAGACCGGCCGCCTTGATCGCTTCAACGGTGCGGATGCGGCCTTCGTAGCGGACGGTTGTCGAGACTTCGGGGTAGTACGAGCGGGCGGTTTCGACGTTGTGGTGGACGCGCTGTACGCCCGCGTCCTTGAGGAGTTTCGCGCGATCGACGCTCATGTGGCCGATCGAGATGCAGCGCTTGAGGTTCGTTTCGCGCGCAACGAGGCGGGTGCCTTCCAGCAGCTTTTCGAAGTCGCGCTTGGAGAGGCCCTGGCCCTGGGTGACCATGCAGAAGCGGTGCGCCCCGGCGGCCTCGGCGGCCCGGGCGTGCTCAAGGATCTGCTCGGGCTCCATCATCGCGTGCATCGGCGTTTCGGCCTCGGCGAAGCGCGACTGTGCGCAGAAGCCGCAGTCTTCGGCGCAGCCGCCGGATTTCGCGTTGACCAGCGAGCACATGTCGGTGCTCGTGCCGAATCGGTCCTTGCGCACGGCCCACGCGCGTTCGACCAACGCTTCGATCGCTTGCGGGTCGCGGAGCTGCCCGAGCTCCAGCGCCTCTTCACGGGTGATCAAGGGGGCCATGACGGTGAACGCTACCGGAGGGGCCGCTCGACACAACGTGACGCACCCTCAACACGTGACCCCTGTCGCCACGACCCACCGCCACGACCGCTGAGCGTCGAGATTTGGCCCCTATAGGGGCCAAATCTCGACGCTCAGCGAGGCGACCGGTGCGTGCGGGTGAGCGTGAGCTCGAGGGGGACGTGATCGCTGGGCTTGTGGCCCTTGCGCAGCTCACGCAGGATCTGCACGTCGGAGATCGCCGGGGCAAGGTCGCGGCTGACGAGGTGATGGTCGATCCGCAAGCCGAGGTTTTTGTGGAACGAACCGCCGCGATAGTCCCACCAGGTGAACTGCTGCGCGCCCGCGCCCCAACGGTGAACGTGCGCGTCGACCAGATCGCCCCGTTCGCGGACGGCCGCCAGGGCTGCGCGTTCGGCGGGGCTGACGTGCGTCGCGCCGGCCATTGCCGCCGGATCCCACAGGTCGATGTCGGCCGGGCAGACGTTCATGTCGCCCGCGATCACCACCGGTACTGCGGCCTCCCGCAGCGTCGCGGCGCGCGCCGCCATCGCCTCCAGGAACTCCAGTTTGCGGAAGTACATCTCGTGGCCGAGTTCGCGGCCGTTGACGACGTACACGCTGGCGAAGCGGATGCCATCGACGGTCGCTTCGAGCCAGCGGGCCTCGTCGGGCAGCGGATTGCCGGGCAGATCGTGGGTTGGGTCGGTGAGCGTCAGCTCCTCGCGCGCGAGGATCGCGACGCCGCACCAGCGCCCGGCGGAATGCTCGGCCGCGCGGTAGCCGAGCGCGGCGAGTTCCTCATGCGGGAACTGCTCGGGGGTGAGCTTGGTTTCCTGGAGCAGCACGACCTCCGGGCGGTGCGCTTCGAGCAGCTCCTGCACGCGCGGCAGCCGTGCGCGCAACGAGTTGACGTTCCAGGTGACGATCCGCATCGCGTTCGCTGAGGCTCAGGGTGCGGCCGGCCCGGCGCTACTTGCCTTGCCAGTTCGGTGTGCGGCGCTGCGCGAAGGCCTGCACGCCTTCGAGGAAGTCGCCCGACTGAAAGCAATCCTTGCGCTCCTTGATGAGGTACTGCTCGATGTCGTCCGGCACGCGGCGGCGTTCGCTCAGGATCGTGCGAAGCACTCGCTTGTTGCCGCGCACTGAGAGTGGCGCGTTGCCGGCGATCTCCGTGGCGGCGGCGACCGTTGCGTCGTCGAGCGCTTTGGCGTGCGCTTCGGCGATCACCTCGTCGCGGTGGCCGGCGACGTGCTCGGGCACCCCCACGAGTTCGTTGACGAGCCCCCACAGCTCGCCTTTGGTGGCGCCAATGTATTTGCCGCGCAGGAAGAGGTCGCGGGTGCGGGCTTCGCCGATCACGTCGAGAAAGCGCATCAGCCCGGTGTGCGAGTACACCAGCCCGAGTTTGGCGGGCGGCATCCCGAGTTTGATGTCGTCGCGCGCGATCCGCAGGTCGCAGCAGAGTGCGAGCTCTAGGCCGCCGCCGATCGTGTGGCCGGAGAGGCCGGCGACGACCGGCGTATCGCAGCGGTCGAGCGCTTCGACGGCGCTCGCGAATGGATGCGCGACGAGTGGTTCGGCCAACTCCTCGAAGCGGTCGGCGGGGATGTGGCCGATGTCGTAGCCGGAGGAGAAGCGTCCCGCTTCGCCGGTGAGGATCACGCAGCGCACGTCGCTGCCGAGGCCGTCGAGCTGCTCGGCGATTGCGTCGAGGATCGGGTGATCGAGCGCGCCGCGCTTGGCGGGGTTGCTGATCCGCAGGCGCAGAACGCCGTCAGCGGGGGTGTCGACGAGGAGCTGCCCGGGCATGGCCCGAAAGCCTACGGCGCGGCGCGCACCGACGCAGTGCGCGGTCGTGAAATCACTCATCTAAATGCGGCGAACTGGCATGGCTCGGAAGGCACGGGTCGGAGGGGGAACGGCGCGGCGTGCCGCTCGGCGGTGGGATTCCCGCAGGGCCGCCGCGTGCCTGCCGCGCCGCGCTGCAATTCGGCATTCGTATGAGGGAGACGGTGCGCGAGCGCCGACGCCGTCAAGTTCGGCGCGCGGCGGCCGATCACCAGCCGCTGTCGTGCCGGCGGTGCGCTGCGCGCTCATCACGGCGGCGGCAGCATCAGCGGCGACGGCGGTACGCTCTCGCCGTGAGCGCAGAGACGACCCCGCAGCCCGGCGCCGACGAGAAGCTCGTCAAGCTCAAGGAGCAGGTCTACGTGGACCCGCGCCCGGCCGAGTACTTCGACCGCTTCTACGCCTACACCAACAGTCACCCCAACCCCGGCTGGGTGTACACGGCCGTTCGCGTGCTGCTGGTGCTGTTCGTCCGCGGGTTCTTCCGGTTGCGTGGGATCGACGCGCAGCATGTGCCCGCCAGCGGGCCGGTGATCATCGCGCCGAACCACTTCTCGCACATCGACCATTTCTTTGCCGGGGCGGCGCTGCGGCGCAAGCTTCAGTTCATGGCCAAGTCGCAGCTCTTCGTACCGCCGATCCAGGGCGTGTACATGCGTGGCGGCACCTTCCCGGTGCGGCGCGGCAACCGCGACACCCGCGCGATGGATACCGCCAAGGCGATCTTGCAGCATGGCGGCGCGATGGTGATGTATTGCGAAGGGGGCCGGTCGCGCACCGGCGAGTTGGCGGCGCAAGCGAAATGGGGGATCGGCAGGATCGCGCTGGAGACCGGCGCCCCGGTGGTGCCGACGGCGATCCTCGGATCGTCGCATGTGCGCAACTTCCGCAAAGGCCAGTTCCCGACGGTGACCGTCAAGTACGGTCACCCGATCCGCTTTGAGCAGGTTGACGAGCCGACGCGCGAGCAGTCGCAGGCTGCCGCCGACCAGATCTTCGACGAGATCAAAACGCTGTACGCCGCGCTGCATGAGCAGGGCCGCAAGGCCGCGCTCGCGCAAGCGCGTCGTTGACGCCAGCGTCGCCGACGCGAGCAGCGCCGTTGGGGCCGATCATCCCGGAATCCCCACCGCTGAGCCGGTTGGCGGTCGCCGCGCCCCGCGACTTGTTGAGCGACATCCGGTGGACGCGTGCACCGGCGTAAGGTGGGGTGATGCTCCGGAAGATGATCCTGGCGGTCGGGCTCTCCGCCGCCTGCGCCGCGTCGGCTGTGCCCGCCGCCCACGCCGACGTTGCCTACATCGACGGGGGCGAGGTGTGGATCTCGACACCCGACGGCGCGCAGAAGGTGCGTCTGACCGAGGGCGACGGCAACTGGCAGGACGTCACCGTCTCCGACGATGGGTACGTCGCGGCGGTGCGCTACGAGAGCAACAGGAATCCCTACTACGGCACGTTCACGGTGTGGGATCAGCAGGGTCAGAAACTCAAGCAGGGTCCGTTCGATGCCAAGATCACCGGCGGGCTCCTTGCGATGCCGCTCGGGCTCCAACTGACGCCCGGCGCCGGCCTGCTGCTCTACGGCTTCTCTGACTACGTGTACGGCTACCCGGTCGGCACGCTGACGACGGGATTCTACGCGCTGCCGACCAACACCACGATCGTGTCCGCCGGCGGGCCGCCTCGGTTCACCGCAGCCGAGTTCCCGGCGCTGCTCAGCGGCGACCGGGTGGTCGGCGCGACCGGCGACTACACCGTCGGTGTGTCGGATTTCGCCCTGATGTCATCCACGTTCATTCCCTGGCCGGGTATCGACACCTCCGGCGTGGGGGAGATCTCCGCGCTCGACGTCTCCGCAGACGGCACCCGGCTGGCGATGAGCTTGCGGGTATCCACCAGCGCCGACGAACTCTGGATGTTCCCGGCACCGGGAGCCGGTCAGGCACCGGTCGAGGTGGCACCGGGCGATCCCGGTGCTTGCAAGCTGCCGGCCGATGCGAAGCCGTGGCATCCGGCGCTCTCGCCCGATGGCACGCTGGTGGGCTGGAGCGATGCCGGGGGCGTGAAGCTCGTCGCGACGCCGCAGCCGCTGCCCACCCCACTGGACTGCATTCTCTCCTCGCCGGTGGTGACACTCTCGGCGACCGGGAAGTATCCGTCGATCGGGCCGGTCAGCGTGGCGACGATTCAGGCGGCGCGCAGCGTCGCGAGCGATTCGGGCACCAGCTCCAGCTCTTTGGGCAGCAGCTCCAGTGGTTCGACCGGCAGCAGTGCCAACCCGAATGCCCCGGTCTTCGGGAAGACGTCGACCGCGAAGATCGCGGCGCTCGTGAGCAAGAGCGGCGCCACGATCGAGGTCAGCTCGCCGCTCGCCGGGAAGGCGAAGGTGGCGATCACGGTGGCACCGAGCGTCGTCGGCCGTTCAGGGTCCAAAGCGATCACGGTGGCCAGTGGCAAGGCGACGCTGAAGGCCACCAAGAAGACCAAGGTCAAGCTCACTGCTACGGCGTCCGGCAAGTCGCTGAAGAAGAAGCTCAAGGGGAAGAAGGCCACGCTGACGGTCACCGTCAACGGGCTCGCGACCACCAAGACGATCAAGCTCTAACACGACATCGGGGCGTGGCGACCCCCGGGTGGCGACCCCCCCCCCAGCCCGGGGTGGGGTTTGGCGGGC
>JASGGQ010000046.1:0-18043 GCA_047604965.1 Patulibacter sp.
CAATCTCGACGCTCGACCAACGTTCGGGGTGCCGGGCTACGCGGGAAGTTCGCGCGGGGCGATCACCTGGAGGCGATCGCGCAGATGCTCCACCTCGTCGCCGGCACCGCGCGCCAGCGCGGCGGCGCACGCGACGAGCGCCTCGCTCACCAGATCGGTGCGTGCCAGGCAGTGCGCCAGCCGGCTCCACGCATCGGGCGAATCGGGATCGAGCACCGTCGCCTGCTCGGCGGCGGCGACCGCCGCGCCGACATCACCGGCGAGCTGATGCGCCAGCGCGAGATCGAGCAGCCCTTCGGCGGTCGCACCGAGACTCCGCGCCCGCTCAAGCGCGACGATCGCGCCGCGACGATCGAAGCGTGCAAGCCGCAGCCGGCCGACGCGCTCCCAGCCGCCGGCATCGTCGGGCGCTTGCTGCGCCGCTCGTTCAGCGGCACCGAGCGCGAGATCGGTCGCGCCCATCGCTTCGTAGATCCGTGACGCGTAGCGCTGCGGCGCCGGCCGGCCCGGCTCAACGCGAATCCAATCGCGCACCGAGCGGCCGGCGGCGGCGAGATTGCCGGACTGCCAGAAGGCGAAGGTAATCAGCCGCAGCACCACCGGGTTGCGCGGCTGCGCGTCGCGCGCATACGTCAGCCGCTGCGCCGCCGTCGCAAAGTCATTCTCAGCCAGCGCGTGGCGCGCCGCCGTCATGAACCGCTCGACGCGCTCGGCGGCCGGGTCCGGGCGGGTGAAATCGACGAATTGCAGCGAACCGGCCGGCACGGTGCGGATGCCTTCGTGAAAGCGCACGCGCGCCCACTGCTGTACGTGGTCGCCGTCGCCGGTGAAGTAGATGCCATCGACGCTGCCGACGCCCCACTCCGGGTAGGAGAGGCAGCGCGCATAGCGGTGGACGACCGAATGGTCGGGCATCCGGCTACCGAACGGGTCGTGCTTGCGGCGGTCGGCGTCCTGCTCGGCAGCACGCTGCTGCGCCTCATAGTTGCGGCGCCCCTCCTCGGCGCGCGCACGGCGCGCCGCCTGACCGGCGACTTTCACGGCGGTCGCCGACACCTTCCCGCCGCGAGACTGCTCAGCGAGCAGTTCGAGATGGTCGGCCGCCTCGTTGATCGCCTTGAGGTGGCGCTCATGCTCGTGCTCCTGACCGACCGGCGCGAGATCGGGGTGCCACCGCTTGGCCATCGCACGCCGCGCCGTCTGCACCTGCTTCTTGCCGAACGGCGGCGAGAGTTCGAGCAGCAACACCAACTGTTCTACATCGACGACCGCAGCCATCAGCCCAGGGTACCCCGGCCGGGCGGCTGGCTCGACGCCCCTCGACGCCAGCACTGCCGGCCCGCCCAGCGATGACCATGCCGGCGTCGCAGTAAGCCGTTCCAGATCCATACGCCCGACACCCCGCGACGAGCCGATTTGACCGCTGCGACCGGTGGTAGATCAGCGCGCCGTGTGGTACCAATCACATTCGCGGTTTTGTCCCACCGCCTGCGGCGAGGAGCCGTCCGTCATGTCCAACTCCCATCGCGCGCCGCGCCGCAGACGGCTGTTCGCTCGCGCCGTGCGCCCCGCACTGCTGAGCCTCGCCGCAACCGCCACGACCGCTGCGGCTGCCGCGACCGCCACCACCGCCGCCGCTGACGAGGTGCCGGCACCGGCCGCCAGCGCGTTTCGCGACTCGATCGGCGTGCAGCTCCACACCGACTTCCAGGGCTACGCCTACCAGGCCGACACCACCGAGCGGCTCGTCGGCGCGGTGCGAGACCTCGGCGTACGTCACGTTCGCGACCGCGTCTGCATGGACCTGCCGGAGGTGTGCGCCAAGGCGTTCGAGCGGCTCGGCGCCCTCGCCACGGCCAGTGCGACCGCCCCCTCGGCCGATCTCTTCGTCGGCGTCGTGCCGAACGTCGACGAAACGCATGTACGCGCCGAACGCGACGCAGCGATCCTCGAGGGCCTCCAGCAGGTGCGCGACTCGGCGTACCGCGACGCGATCAAGGCACTCGAACTCGTCAACGAACCCGACCTCTCCAGTTGGAGCGGCTGGGCGGCGCAAACGGTCGAAGATGCCACGACCGTCCGCCGCCTGCTGGCGCAGCCGGAGTTCGCCTCGCTGCGTTCACTGCCGGTGCTCGCCCCGGCGATGGCCCGCCCGGCCTCAACGGCGACGCTGCTGGAGGCAGGCTGGACGACCGATCTCGCCGATGAAGCGAACCTGCATCCGTACCCGGCGATCTACTCCACGCCGGAAGCGGGCCTGAACCTCGCGTGCGGCACGACCGGCACGATCGTCTCCTGCGCCCAGCAACTGGCCCCCTCCGGAGTGGCCGCCGTTGCCAGCGAATCGGGCTATTCGACGGCCGGCACGACGCTCACGCCCGACTGGGTAACGCAGCGCGCGCAGGCCACCTACGAGCTGCGGTTGCTGCTCAACAACTTCACGGCCGGGATCGCGCGGACCTATCTCTACGAGCTGGTCGATCTCTCGCCGTTGCCGGTGTACCGCAACCACGGGTACGGCCTGATGACCGCAAGCTGGGGCTCCGATCTCCAGACGGCGCGGATCGGTTCGCCGAAGCTCGCGTACCTCGCGATCCAGCGGATGAACGCGGTGATCGGCGACCTCGGCGCAAACGCGCGCCCCGGCACGCTGAACCTCACGGTGACCGACGCGCAAACCGGCGCCGCGATCCCCGAGAGCGAGATCGAGCGAGTTGTACTGCGCCGCGCGAACGGGTCGTTCGTGGTCGCGCTGTGGCAGCCGGCGACCTCCTTCTCGTTCCTCAAAGACGCCGGGCTGTTCTCGGTGACTTACACGCCGCGTGATCTGACGGTCGCGCCGCGCGAGGTGAAGGTGACGCTTGACGGCAGCCAGGGCGACTGGTCGGCCACCAGCTACGTGCCGGCGAACTCGGCCGACGCGACCGGCAGCACCACCGGTTCGGCGCTGACGGTGCCGGTCGACGACGAGGTGACGCTGTTGAGCCTCACGCCGCCGGCCGCGCTGCGCGGCACCGACGTCGACCCCGAGCCGACGCCGACACCGGCCGCCGCCGCCGACGCCGACGCCGACGCCAGCACAGACGCGAGCACCGGCACAGACGCGAGCACCGGCACAGACGCGGGCAGCGCGGCTACAACACCGAGTAGCGACGAACAACATCCCGCAGCGGCGTCTCAAACAGCAACGCAAGCAGCGCTGCTTCAAGCTCGTGCCCAAGCTGCCGCAGCTCAAGAAACAGCGAATCGCCGCGCGCGTGCTCGTATGCGAGCCCATCGAGCGTACGCCGCGTGTCTGGATCGGCTAGTCGCGAAAGCACAGCGTCGTACGCGCGCAAGCAGCGGACGCCTTCATCCGACGCGTCCCACGCGAGGAATGCGTGCGCGATGCGGTCGGTTGCTGGCGCGCTGAACTGGTCGAGCAGGAAGTCAGCCATCGCGTCGGCCTCAAGGTTGCGGCAGGCAAGGATCGGCAGCAGCCCGCCGGCAAAGAGGATCTTGCGCGCCGTGCGCAGCTTGACGTTGCGCACCGCCCATTTGCGATCTGACTGCTCGCGGCGCTTGCCTTCGAAGTCGACGGCGATCGTGCGCCAGTAGCGGATCAGGTCGTTGAGCAGGAAGCGCGGCGGACGGTAGTCGCGCGTGCGGCCGTCGAGGTAGGTGTGCAGCAGCCGGCTGAGCACGTAGCGATGCTCGCCGGCACCGGTTGCCGGCACCGATTCGAGCAGCAGCAGCATCCGGCGCGTGAGGTTGCGGTTGGAGTCCTCATCGAGCCCGATGCGGCGCACGAGATCTTCGACGTGAACCTCGGTCGCGAAGGTGCCCTGGCTGCCGGGGCTCGCGCCGTGGCGACCCATGATCTCGGCGAGGTCGCCGAAGTGGGCGGCAAGCGGCGCGCCCGGCAGGTCGGGGTCGAGCGCGAGCTGCGCGCGGGGGACGGCGGCGGCGTCGGCCGGCGCACGCGCACTGGAGGCGTCGAGCAGCAACCAGTCGAGATCGCTCATGCCGGTCACCTCGGCGCGCCCCCAGGAGCCGAGCAGCACCACGCTCGTCTGCGGCGGCAGGCGCAGTTCGCGCAGGTCGCGCCGCAGCTCCCCGAGCTTGCGTTCGCTGCGCCCGCGCGCGGCGAGCAGCGCCGGGAAGCTCGTCGTGCTGCGCGTCGCAAGATGATCGAGCGCACCGGCCGGTGCGGCCGCCTGACGGGGCTCCATGCCTGGAGCCTGCCAGGTCGCCCACGAAAACGGCGTGCCGCACCACGGCGCACCGCATGACCGTGCGGCAAGCCGGTTTCCGGCCTTTCGGCATTTTGCTGGGCCACTCCACATCCTCGCCACGACCACTTCCGAAACGCACCGCATCGCAGTAGAGTGCGGCGCTCACCAAATTCGGGGGATCACCCATGCGACCTGTCCGCCGCCACGCCGCCACTCTTGGCACCAGCGCTCTCCTGTCTCTTCCCACCGCAGCCGAGGCGACCCAACTGACCGCCCAGCCTGCCGGCACCTTCCGCGACTCGATCGGCATCAACACGCACCTACGGTGGGATGGCACGCCGTACGTCACGACATCGCAGGCGACGATCCGCCAGCTGATCACCGACCTCGGTATCACCCGCATCCGCGACGTCGTCTGCAGCGAATCCGACGCTGGCTGCGCCGCCGGCAACCAGCGGATCGCCGATCTCTACAACGCCTACGGCACCGGCGGCCCAAAGGTCCTGCTCGACGCTCAGGTGGTACCGGTGCCGCGCGACGTGCCCGACCGCGACACCCGCGACGCGAAGATCCGTCAGGCGCTGGAGAACGTGTCGGTCAACCCGCCGCTCAACAACGGGATGCTCGACACGCTCGAATCCACGAACGAACCCGATCTGTTCACCCCATCGGACCAGAACTGGGCCGACGTTGCCGCCGCCGATCTCCAGGCGATCCAAGCGGCCCGCAAATCGATTACCAAGAGCTACGGGGTCACCCAACTCAACTGGACGTCGCTGCTGGCTCCGGCAGCGGGACGGACCGAGAACACGCCCACCTTCAGCAGTGGCGCCGGCTGGTCATCGTCGCTCTTCCAACGGGCCAACATCCATCCGTACCCTGGCGTCGGCACTCCGGAACTCGCCTTCGACGGCGCCTGCGGCAACAACGATGCGGTGCCGGCACCGGGCCTGCCAGATGTCACACCGCCGGAGATCGTCTGCGCCCAGCAGGTCACCGGACGCACCACCGTCGAAGCGACCGAAACCGGCTACACCAACAATCTCAACGCCTGCACGCCCAAGGGCATCAGCACGCAGGCCGCCGCGACGTACATGCCGCGGCTGGTGCTGGAAAACTTCCGCCGGGGGATCTCTCACACCTACCTCTACGAGCTGCTCGATCTCCAGCCGCTCTATACGAGCGACGCGCACGGCTTTGGCCTCGTCGCCGCGAAGTACAGCGGCACCACGCCGGTCGCCGGGAGCGTCAAGCCGGCCTACACCGCGCTGAAGAACACGCTCGGCACGATCGGCGACCTCGGTTCCACCGTGCGGCTGGGCGGAACGCTCGACGTGACGGTCGGCACGACCGCCGCACCGTCCGTCGACCTGGGCCAGAACACCGTGCGCCGGATGTTGCTGCGCCGCGCCGATGGCAGTTGGGTGCTCGCGCTGTGGCAGCCTCAGAGCGCCGGATACTGGCGCAACAACTACTGGGCCTGCACCTGGAGCTTCGTCAACACACCGATCTCCCCGACGACCTACCGCGTAACGCTCGGCACCGCCGGCCAGTCGTTCGCGATCGATCGCTACACGCCGAACAGCTCGGCGGCCGTGCAGTCGTCGACGACCGGGCGCACGATCGACGTGCCGCTCACCGGTGACGTGACGCTGCTCTCGTTCCGGTAGCAACCGCGCGCCAGCCGCCGGCCGGCCGTTCCCGTCGCGGGAGCAGCCGGCCGGCGGACAGCGCAGCACGAACGCAACCACCGTGGCGAAGAACGTTCGGTTGCAGTTCCCGGCGGCGACAAGGACAATCGAGAGGCGCCTGCCGGGACGCTCAGCTCAGTGGCGCTTCGAGGATCCACGGCACGTCGCGGCAGCGTTCCAGCAGCGGCGCGATCTGGCGTTCGCCGGCCGCATCGAGGGCGACGTGGTGGTGGCGCGCGTCGAGCGCGGAGACGTGCAGCTGCCGCAGCCGATCGCCGAAGCGATCGAGGATCGCGTGGCCTTCCGCGAGCGACGGGTCGATCGCCTGCGCGTGGGCGACATCGAAGCATAGGCCCGCCTCGGGCAGCAGCGCGAAGTGTGCGGCCAGCGACTCGGCCGTCTGCCCGTCGCGTTTGCGGGGGTCCATATTCTCCAGCACCAGCGCGCGGCCCAGGCGCCGCCACTGCGCGTGATCGTCGATCACATCGGGATGCAGCACGATCGCGTCCACCCCACCGGCGATCTCGGCGAGCAGCTCGACCAGCTCCCGTTCCGGCAGCTGACGGTGCTTGCTCGGCGCATGGACCGAGAGAAAGTCAAACGGCAAACTTGGCCGCTCCCGCAGCCATGCCACGAGACTTGGCAGCTCCGGTTCGGCGAGCGCCGCCAACTCGCACGCCGCGTCGCCATGCCGGCGCGCCCGGCCGGCAAGCACCGCCCATTGCGGCGGCTGCGCGCCGTCGGTCCGCTCCTGCGCCGCCAGCCATCCCGTCGACACGCCGACCGGGTGGTGCATGAGCACGGGACGCGAGATTTCCACTGAACGAATGGCCACGGGCGGACGAAGCTACCGCAGCGCGAAGTTGCCATGCAGGGGATCGTGCGCCGGGAGCGACGACATCCCCGCTGCGTGCGGGAAGAACATGTGTTCGATCATACGCGGCCGGTGCGGGCGGTAGCGTGCCGGCTATGGCCACGACGCCGGTGCTGCTGGAACTCGACCTCACCCACGGACTGCTGGAATCCCCGCCGCACGATCCGATCGCGGCGCTGCGGGCACGCCACATGCCGGTGCTCGGCACGTTGATCGAGCGACTGCGAGAAGCCTCCGGTCGCGACGAGATCGGCGGCCTGATCGCGCGCGTCGCCGACGCCGCACTCAGCGACGCACAAGCCGAGGAGCTTGGCGCCGCGATCGCCGCGTTCGGCGCGGGCGGCAAGCCGACCGTTTGCTGGACGGAGGGGTTCGGCGAAGGCGGCAACGGCACCGTGAGCTACCACCTTGCCGCGCACTTCGACGAAATCTGGGTGCAGCCCTCCGGTGGGCTGGCGCTCGTCGGCGTCGCGATGCAGGGCAGCTTCGCGCGCGACGGACTCGACCGGCTCGGCGTGCAGCCGCAGATCCACCAGCGTCACGAATACAAGAACGCGCCGGACACCGCGATGCGCTCCTCGATGAGCGACGCCCAACGCGAGGCGTATCAGCGGCTGAGCGACTCGCTGGTCGAGCAGGTCGTGGCAACGGTCGTGCGCCGGCGCGAACTCGACGAGGCGGCGGTGCGCGACGCGATCGACCACGCGCCACTGAACGCCACCGAAGCGCTCCAGCGCGGGCTGATCGACCAGATCGGCTACCGCGATGAGGCGTACACCGCGATCCGGCGCCAGATCGCCGGCCCCGGCCATGTCGATACGCCGCCGGCCGAGCTGCCCGAGATCGAGCAGCGGTTCGTCCACCGCTGGGGCCGCCCCAAGCAGGAGCTGCTGCGCGAGCGCGTCGAGCAGGAGCTGGCGCGGCGCGGCTCGCGGCTCGTGCGCCGTGGCGCACCCGGCATCGTCGCGGTGATCCCGGTGGAAGGCGGCATCATGACGGGCACCAGCAGCAGCGATCCGCTGCGCGGCCCAACGGCCGGCTCGGACACGATCTGCGCGGCGCTACGGCGGGCGCGCACCGACGAGCAGGTCGCCGCGATCGTGCTGCGCGTCGTCAGCCCCGGCGGCTCGTATACCGCGAGCGACGCGGTCCATCGCGAGGTCGCGCTCGCCCGCGAAGCGGGGCTGCCGGTCGTCGCATCGATGGGCACCGTCGCCGCGAGCGGCGGGTACTTCGTCGCGATGGGTGCCGACCGCATCCTCGCGCTGCCGAGTACGCTCACCGGCTCGATCGGCGTCTTCGCCGGCAAGCTCGTGACCTCCGCCGCGTGGGGCAAACTCGGGGTGCAGCGCGAACTGGTCGAGACCGGCGCGCAAGCCTCGATGTGGTCGGCGGTGCGCCCCTTCAGCGAGGATGAACTCACGCGACTCGATCGCTGGCTCGACGAGATCTACGACGACTTCACCGCGAAGGCTGCTGCCGGCCGCAGCATGGCGGTCGCCGAACTCGAACCGCTCGCGCGTGGCCGCGTCTGGACCGGCGCCGACGCCAAAGCGCGTGGCCTGGTCGATCGGCTCGGCGGGCTTGAGCAAGCGATCGACGCCGCCGCCGAGCTGGCGGGGCGGCCGCGCGGCGACCTCACGGCGAAGCGCTGGCCCGATGTGCCGCCGCTCGCGCGACTGAAATCCGCAACCCACAGCGACGCGCCGAACGCCGCCCTGGCCGGAGGGCTGGCGCTGGGTGGCAGCCCGGCCGCCGCACTGCTCGGCACGTTGAGCGGCGGCGGGCCAGAGCGACTACTGGCCGAACTGGCCGCCGCAGTCGGACTGGCGCCGACCACGCCGACCGGGCTGACCGGACCACTGAGCCTGCCGCCCGGCTGGCAACGATTGGCGGGGTAGTGATCCGCTGATTCATTCGCTGCGCGGGGAGCAGCGTCTCGCACGCACCTGTCCGGGCAGGCGAAACCCGACCGGGCAGCACGGCTGTCCCCCGTTCGGTGGGATTGCCCTAGTACTGGCGCACACACCGTGGCAGGCTGTCAGCGTGCCAACCTGCCGCCGCCTTCTCGCCCTCCTCGGAGCACTGCTCGCCGCGCTCGTCGCCAGCCCCACCGCCAGCGGCGCCGGCAGCATGATCGCCCCAGCCGGCGATGGCGCGTCGATCTCGGTCGACAGCGCCGGCACCGGCCACATCGCTTTCGCCTCCTCCGCGACGGCCGATGTCCCGTTCGCCTACCGGATCACGTACTGCCGGCTCCCGCGCGGCGCGACCGCCTGCGCGCTGCGCAAAGACTTCGCCACGCCCAGCAACGCCTCCACCTTCGGCCGCACGCAGGTCCTGACCGACGGCAACCGCGTGATCATCCTCGCGTACCTGCTGAGCGCCACCACGCCGGTCGTCGACGGCGTGTTCGCGTGGACCTCAACCGACGGCGGAACGACGTGGGGCTCGGCGGTCCAGGTCGCTCCCGGCGTCACGCTCGACGCGGCGGTCCTGGGCCCCGGCAGCAACGCGGTGAGCGTGCTCAGCCAAATCACGACCGGCGGCATCGAGTTCGGGTACGGACCGTTGAGCGGCGGCGGCACCAAGTTCCAGCTCGGCGCCACCAGCCCACCAACCGGCGGGCTGTGGGGCTACGCCGACCTCGGCCTGCTCAACACAACGCAGCCGTACGCCGTCGCCGGCACCGACGACGGCATCTGGCTGCGACGCTTCGACACCACCAAGAGCGGCCTGACCAACGCCGGGAGCTGGCTGCCGGCGCAACTCGTTGACAACACGAACGTGCCGGGCGCCGCCGAACCGGTGACCGCCTACGGACCAAACGGCGCATTCATCGGCTACGGCACCAAGAACGACGTCGATGGCGGCTACCCCTACTACGTACGCCGCCTCAGCGACGACGGCACGATCGGCGAGGCGCAGGCGATCACCGGCGGCACCGTCAGCGCCGTCAACTACGACATGACGCAGGATGCCAGTGGCCGCCTCTACGTCGCCTTCCAGGACAACCACGACGACAACCACCTCTACTACGTGTGGTCCAAGCGCGGCGCAACCTGGTCGCAGCCGATCCGTCTGGCCGGCGACGACGAAACGATCGGCAGCAGCAGCCAGATCGCTGCGGCGCCCGACGGCGGCGGCTGGGTCGTCACGACCGACGGCGGCGGCGCGTTCAACCCGATTCGGGTCTTCCCGTTCGACCCGAAAGGCGACGAGGACCCCGGCGCGCCAACCCCCGCGCCCGGCACCGCCGCGACGCCCGGCACCACCGCCGCACCCGATCCATGCCCGGCGACCGTGACCGTCGCGACCGGGGTGCTCGCGAAAGTCCGCTCCGGCGCCTGCTTTGAGAGCAAGAGCAAAACCGAGTACCAGACGACCGGTTCGGTGCGGGTCAACGGGATCGACTTCACGGCGCCCGCCAGCGGCACCTTCACCGTCAACACCAAAGCGCATACGGTCACCGCGAAGGGCAGCTACACCGTGCAAGCCGGCTCGATCGTGCTCGCCAAAGGCAGCCGCACCTGGACGGTCACGCAACCGAACAGCGTCGATGGCCTCTCCGCCTTCGGCGTCAAGCTGTTCGGCCTCGGCGTCTCCGGCAAGGCCGACCTGACCTTCGACGCCAAGGGCGCGGCGATCACGATCAACGTCGACCTGCCATACCCGCTCGATGCGGTACGGGGCCGCACCACGCTGCGCACCACGATGGAGACGGGACTGATCGTCGACGGCGTGCAGATCACCGCCGACACCGTGCCGATCGGCCCACTGGAAATCCGCGATCTCAACCTCACCTACACCGGCCAGAACGATGCCTTCGAAGGGCACGCCGACGTGTTCTTGCCGCCGGCCGCGAAGTCCGCGATCACCGCGAGCTTCGGGCTGCAAGGCGGCGCGTTCAAGCATGCCGAGCTTGAGGTCGGTGCCGGCATTCCGCCGCTGCCGCTGCCGCTATGGGGGGTGCCACCGATCACGCTCAACCGCGTCGGACTCGCCGCCAGCGCCGACAACGGGTTTCATCTGGCCGGCGGCGTGCAACTGGTGCTCGGGACTGAGATCGCCGGCCTGACGCCGCTCGCGATCGACGCGCTGCCCAGCAGCGGCGGCGGCGTCAAGCTCGACATTCCCAAGCAGGGCAACTACGCGGTGATCTCAGCCACCGGGAAGCTGACCGTGCTCGATCTTCCGGTCGCCATCGGGAAGGTCGCGGTCGACACGCGCGGGCCGATCACCTTCTCCGGCGGCACCGATCTCGACTTCGCGGTGATCGCCATCCGCGTCAACGTCTCCGGCGGCTTCAACCTCAGCAACGCCGACTTCTTCGCGCAAGGCACCGGCGGTGCGTGCATCTCACTGGTGCTCGCGTCCGGCTGTGCGAAGGTCAGCGCGATCCTCTCGTCGATCGGGATCGCTGCCTGCGGTGCCCTGAAACTCAAGGAGAACCTGACCGGTGTATCGGTGACCGCCGATCTCGGCTACGACCGGCCGTGGGGCGGCAGCAGCCACCTCGGCTCGTGCCAGCTCGACAAGTACAAGCCGGCGTCGCTCGGTGGTGGCGCTCGCGCCCACGCCGCGCGTGCCACCACCGATCCGCTCGGATGGCGAGCGCAGGCCGGCGGGCGCACGATCACGCTCGGCGCGGGCGACCTGCGCGGCATCCGGGTCACCGGTGCCGGCGGCGTGCGGCCGGGCTTTACGCTCAGCGGCCCCGGCGGGCGCACGATCACCGTGCCGGCGGCCTCGACCGAGCCGGTCGTCGCCAGCGCAATCGCGGCCGTCCCGGTCGGCGGCGACGCGATCGAAGTGCAAGTCCATCAACCGCACGGCAGCTGGACGCTGACGCCGGCCGAAGGGTCAACGATCAACACCGTCGAAACGGCGCAGGCGCTGCCGGTGCCGAAGGTGTCGGCGAGCGTACGCACGCTGACCGGCCGCAGCCGCCAGATCACCGTGCGCGCATCGAACCTCGGCGATCAGCAGCTGATCGTGCGTGAGGTGCTGCCGAGCGGCACCGCGCACGAACTGGGCAAGGTACGCGCGAACGGCACGAAGGCGCTGCGCTTCACGCCGGCTGATGGGCCGGCCGGCAAACGCCAGATCGAAGCGATCGTCGTCGCCGCCGGCCGCCAGGTCGCCACCAAGGCGCTCGGCAGCTACGTCGCCCCGGGAACGGTGAAGCTCGCCGCGCCGCGCCGCGTGACGCTGAGCCGCAACAAACGTTCGCTCGGGGTGCGCTGGACGAAGGTCGCAGGCGCCGCGAAGTACCGCGTGACCATCACCGCAACCGACGGCCGCAAGCAGATCCTGACCGCTGCCGGGAAGGCATCAAAGTTGACGATCCCACAGGTCACCGCCGACGATCAGGTCAAGGTCAAGGTCGCGGCGGTCGACCGGCTCGGGCGGCCCGGCAGCGCCCGCACCGCAACGAGCAAGGCGACCAAGAAGTCGGCGAAGAGCACCACGTCGAAAGCGAAGTAGAGGCGCAGTTCGTCCAATCTGGGTGCCAGCAGGGGCGGGCTGCGGTAGCGTTGACGCGACAGATCCGCAACTGGACGTCGAGTTGCGGGAGCTCTCCGGTGGCCATGCTCCTGAGCCGCATATTCCCAAACCCCCTGATCGCGCGACTCGTGCTGCTCTGGATCCTGTTCGCGCTGCCCGGCGCGAGCGACGCACGCGCGGCAGTCGCCTACCGCAGTACCGGCACCGCGACTGCCGCCGCCACCTCAGCGAGCGACGATTCGCTGGACCTGGAAATCACCAAGCCGTCTGGGCTCGCCGTCAACGACGTGATGATCGCCGCCGCGCAGTGGGTGCTCAACGACGCGAACTCCACGACGGTGACGGCGAGCACGCCGAGCGGTTGGACCGAGATCAACAACAACAACGCCAAGAGCTGGGCGGTCGAGCTCTGGTGGAAGCGCGCAACCGCAGCCGACGTCAGCGCGTCGAGTTTCACCTTCACCGCCTCCTGGACGAATAAGAAGGCCAGAGCCGCTGGCGCGATTGCCGCGTACTCGGGTGTCACCCCGACCGGCTCCCCGCTCAATTGGACCGGCGACATGCGCCCCAGCAGCGCGTACTCGTCGACGACGATCGGCAACGGAAACTACGGGATCCAGCGCCCCGGCGACAGCACCCCGACCTACACCAGTACGGCCGGCAGTCTCGGCGTCGCGGCCGTGATGGCGCTGGTATACGGCAACGGGGACGGCACGGTGAGCTTCAGCATTACCGACGGCGCGGCCGGAATGTTGAACGCCAATGTCAACACGACCGGTTCGGGCTTTGGTGGAATCAACACCGCCATGGCGTACGCCGCGCCGAGCAGTTCGGGCGTCTACCCGTCGACCTATATCGGGCTGACGTCAAACCTAGGTATCCAGTGGACCGCATTTTCGATCGTCCTCGCCCCGGCCCCGGCGTGCGGCGTGAGCGCCGACCTCACCCTCACCTCATCGCCATCGTCGGTGTCGTTCAGCACCACGCTCGACGGCACCAATCAAACGCTGTCGACCAGCGCCGCGTTCACCGTTGACGATGAAACGACGACCGACGGCAGCACCAACGCCGGCTGGAAACTGACCTTGAACGCCTCCCAGTTCACCGACGGGACCAAAACGCTGCCGACCACCGCACTCTCGGTCAACTCCGCCTCAAACAGCGACGCCGGCAGCCGCTGCGTGGCGCCGACGACCACCGTGAGCTTTCCACTCACTCTGACGGCAGGGACCACCACGAAGGTCTACAACGCCGCCGCCAACACCGGCCGGGGACCAAGCACAATCACCCTGGCGATGCGACTTGCCGTTCCGGCAAACACCTTGAGCGGCTCGTACAGCTCGACCTGGACCTACACGCTGGCCTCCGGTCCGTAGGCGCGCCCGCTGGCCGCCACCGCACTTAGCGCTCGACGCGCCGCTTGAGTTCTCCGGCGCGCGGATTCACGAGAATCGCGCGCAATGCCGCCTCAACCGGACCACGGATCGCCATGCCGAGCACGCGGCCCGGATCGGCCTCCAGCGCGAAGGTCGCGCGGGTGCGGCCGTTGCCGAGATCCTCCAGCGTCCAGGAGCCACTGACCGATTTCATATCGCCCTTCGTCTGCTCCCAGCGCAAGCTCGTCGGCGCGTCGTAAGTAAAGCGCTGATGGCTGGCGAGTTCCTTGACTTTGCCGTCGGCGACGACCTCCACGAGCGTCGCGCGGCCGTCGCCGTCGTGCTCGAGTGCAGTCATCCGGAGGTAACCGCCCTGCCACTGCGCGGCACTCGGAACATCCTCGATCACCGCCCACACCTGATCGATCGGGGCCTCGATCTCGCTGGTGGACTGGCCGCTGAGCTTCGCCATGGCCGGCACCCTACCGGCATCCCCGCCGCCACATCCCGATCGCGCGCCGCTGGCCACCACCACAGCCTGACCGGGAATGCGGGCGAGCAGGGCGGCTAGCGTGGTGGGCATGGCGACCGTCACCGTCACCCACTTCACCGATGCGGCCTGCCCGTACGCATACTGCGCCGAACCGCAGCTTTGGCGGCTGAAGTGGCGGTACGGCAGCCAGCTTTCGTGGGTCACCCGGATGGTCGGGCTGGCCAGCAGCCGTGAGGAGTACGTGGCGAAGGGCCTCACGCCGCAGCTGCTCCAGCAGTCGTACGCGCGCTTTGCTGACGATCCCGGCATGCCGTTCGACCTGTCACTGCGCAGTGCCGTCGCGGCGACGCTGCCGGCCTGCCGCGAGGTCGTCGCCGTCCGCGAACATGCTGGCGCCCCGCTTGCCGACGCGCTGCTGCGTCAGCTGCGGCTGCAAGCGATGGCCTACGGCGGTCTGCTCGACGAGCTGCACACGCTGCGCGAGGCCTCCCACGCCGCCGGAATCGACAGCGCGCAGCTCGACCACTGGGCGGCCGACCCGGCGACCGAAGCGGCGCTGGCCGCCGACCTCCAGGCAGCCCGGCGGCCGAGCGAAGCGGCGATCCAGCTCTCCGACCGGCTGGCGCGCTGGGATGGCGGCTGGCGCTACACCTGCCCGTCGCTGGTGCTCGAAAGCGGCGAGCGGATCGTCGCAGCTCCCGGCTACGTGCCGGCGCTCGCATACGACGTCGCGTTCGCGAATGTCGCGCCCGGCTTGGAGCGCGCCGCCGCCGCCACCGATCCGCTCGAGGTCCTGCGCTGGGCCGGCACGCCGCTGGCAACGGCGGAGGTTGCCGCCGTGATGGAGCGCTCGCGCGAGGAAACGCGCGCCGCGCTGAGCGAAGCGGGCGCAGTCGAACAGCCGCTCGGCACCGACGCCCTCTGGAGCGCCACGTAACCGCCGCACCGCAACTTACGGCGGTGTAGCGTGTCAGTGGTCACGGAAGCCACTTTCGTCCCCGCGCTTCACCGCCCCCTCCACGAACCACACGGAGCTTTCATGCGATCCCTCTCCCGCGTCGCCCTGCTCGGCGCCCTCTCCGCCTTGGCGATCACCCCAGCGGCCTCGGCCGCGACGCTCTCGATGAAGGTCAGCCCGAACAAGCGCGGCACCCTCACTCTCGGTGCGCCGACCACCTTCACTGCCAGCTTCAGTAGTGCCGAGCGCGCAGCGACGACCGACGGAAGCCTGCGCCTGAAAGCGATCGTCGCCAAACTGCCCGACCAGCTCGTCTTCAACCCGCTCCCCTTCAAGCTCTGCAACGTCGCAACCTTCGTCGCCACCCGCAGCTGCCCGTCGGCAACCAAGCTCGGCTCGGCGACGATCACCGCCGACGGCGGCCCGGAAGTCGGTGAGATCACCGCCACCACCGTGTTGTATCTCGGGACCGGCTACTCGGTGCTGGCGCGCGTCCAGGCCAGCCGCCCGGCCGTGATCGACGAGGCGATCGTCGGCTCGCTGCAAAGCTCCGCGACGACCACCGACGCGAGCACCGGCTACGGCCTCCAGATGTACATTCCCGTCAGCCCGACGGTGCAGATGCCGATCGACGGCGTCTTCCCGACCGTCAAGGCGTTCAACGCGACGATCAAGCCGCCCACGAAGAAGGTCACGGTCGACGGCGTCGACGGCAAGTACAAGATGCCGGTCGCCGGTCTTGGCCCATGCAAAACGCTGAACTTCCAAGTGTCGGCGCTGTACACCGATGCGGGCGGCGTCGACACGGTCGCGCAAGATGCCGCGAAGGACAGCGAGAAATGCAAGAAGTAGCGCCGACGACCTGACATATCGTCGAGTAACGGCCCTGCCGACGCAAAACGCGTCGGCAGGGCCGTTACGTTTGCAGGGCACCATGCTCCTGCTCCTGCTGATCGCAGTGCTGCTCGCTGCTCTCGCGCTCACCGCCTGGGGGGCTGTCGTGTGGCGCGCAGATCCGCCGCCGGCACCGCCCGGCGGCTCGGTCACCGTCGGCCAACATCGACTGCATGTCACCGAACTGCCGGGCGAGGAACCGGCGATCGTCTTCATCCACGGATTGCCCGGCTCGATCCGCGACTGGGCCAACGTCGAACCGCTCGTCGCCCGTCGCCACCGCATCGCGCTCGACCGCCCCGGCTTCGCCGACACCGGCGGCGGCGCGATGACGATGCGCGACCAAGCCGACCTGATCGCCAGCGGGTTGCGTGCCCTCTCGATCGAACGTGCGCTGCTGGTGGGGCATTCCTACGGCGGCACCGTCGCGCTGACGATCGCGCGCCGCCACCCCGAACTGGTCGGCGGGATCGTGCTCGCCGCCCCGATGGGCGGCGGCCGCCGGATGCCGCTAGCGATGCGCAACGAAGCGCGTGCGCTGCTGCTGGTGACCGTGCCGGGCATCGGCGACCTGCTGCGCCGCACGATCGGCGGGGGCATCACGAAGCTGGTCGTGCGCCGCGCGTTCCGCCGCGCGTTTGCCCCGAGCCCCGTCGACCCAGCGTACGAAGCGCACGCCTACAGCCTGACGTTGCGCCCGACGACACTGCGTTCGCTGTACGCCAACCGCATCGACTTCAACCGTGATTTCGACTGGCTCGACCGCCGGCTCGACGAGGTCACCGTGCCAGTCGGCATCGTGCGCGCGGTCGACGATGCGATGGTCGGGTCGTGGTCGGCGATCGGCCTGCGCGACGACCTGCCGAACGTCGTCTCATTCCGGGAATGCGACGGCGGCCACATGATTCCGCTCACGCGCCCTGAGGCGATCGCCGAAGCGATCGGCGCAGTCAGCGCGGCGATGGAGCGTCGCAGTGAGGCGTCAGCCGAGCTCCGCGAAGTAGGCGCCGGCGCGCCGGCGTAAGGGATATCGCTGATCGATTGGCTGCGGTCGACGGGGAGTGCTGGCTCGTGCGTGCGCAGCAGCACGCGCAGCGAATCGATCAGTGGATCCGAAGGCGCGCCGTCAGGTGGCGCCGACGCCGAGCTGCGTGAGCGCGGCGCGCAACTCACCGGCCGTCGTCGCGATCGCGTCGGCCGCCGTCAGCGCCTGCGCGCCGAACGCCCCGGTCGTCACCGCGATCGATCGCGCACCGGCCGCTCGCGCGCAGGAGATGTCGTGCGGTGTGTCGCCGACGATCACCGTCCGCTGCGAAGGCCAGCTGCCGGCGCAACCATGCAGCGCGGCGGCGCGGCGCTGCGCGATCGGGACCAGCGCGTCGCGCTCCTCGGCGTCAGAGCCGTACGCACCGACGAACGGCCGCAGCGCACCGTCGATCCCGGCGGCGGCGAGCTTGCGGTGCGCGATCGCTTCGACGTTGCCGGTCACGAGGCCGAGCTGCACGCCAGGCGTGGCCGCCAGCTCAGTCAGCAGCGACGGGATGCCATCGAGCACGGTGTGCGCGAGGGTCGACGGGCACAGCTCCTCGTAGCGGACGGCAGCGAACGCCAGCAGCCGCTCCATACCGGCGTCGATCTGCGCGTCGCTGTGGCCCGCTGCGCGCAGCATCTGGCGGGCGATGAACCGGTCGGTGCGGCCGGCCGCATCAACCTGCCGCAGCTCGATCGGGCCGTATACCTCGGAGATCGCCTCCACCACCGCTTGGGCGTGCGCATGCGCGGCCCGCCAGACAAGCGTCCCGTCGATATCGAGCAGCACCAGCCAGCCGGCCGGCGCGTTGGCCGGCGGCGCGCTCAGCGGAGGGCGCTGCGGCGCAGGTCGAGATCGGCAGGGACGCGCCGCGCGAACGCCGCGACCAACGCGGCGGCCGCTTCGACATCGCGCAAGTCGATCGTCTCGACCGGCGAGTGCATGTAGCGCAACGGAATCGACGCCGACGCGATCCACGTCTCGCGGCAGGGCGTCGCCTGCGGC
>JASGGQ010000047.1:0-17750 GCA_047604965.1 Patulibacter sp.
GACCCCGCCCGCCGGCACGCAGACGCCGGCCGTCACCGCGTAACGGGGCGGGCGCTGCGGTCGCAGCCGGCGCCGGTGCTGCGGTCGCAGCCGATACCCTCGCGGTCATGTTGATCGGATGCCACGTCTCCCCTGCCGGCGGCCCGCACAAGGCCGTCGAGCGCGGCGTTGAACGTGGCTGCCGCGCGATCCAGATCTTCAACCAGAGTCCGCGTACGTGGAAACCGGGCCGCTACAGCGACGAGCAGCTCGCCAAGTACCACCATGCGATTGCCGAGAGCGACATCGACGCGGTCCTGATCCACGCGATCTACCTCCTGAACCCCGGCTCCGACGACCCCGAGATCCGCGCGAAGTCGCTGGCGTCGCTGACCACCTCGCTGCAAGTCGGCGACGATCTCGGCGCGGCCGGCGTGGTGCTGCACCCCGGCTCCGCGAAAACCGGTCCGGTGCCGCCCGCGATCCGGCGCAGCGGCGAGGTGATCGCCGAAGCGCTCGCGTCGTCGCAGTCCTGCCCGCTGCACTTGGAGATCACTGCCGGTGCCGGCGGCACGCTCGGCCGTACCTTCGCTGAGCTGGCCGAACTGATCGACGCGGCCGGCGGCTCCCCCAGGCTCGGCGTCTGCCTGGACTCGTGCCATCTGCTCGCCTCCGGCTATGACGTGCGAACGCCGCAGGCGCTCGCGGCGGTGCTCGACGAACTCGAACGCGAGCTTGGCCTCGACCGGCTCGGCAGCCTGCACCTCAATGACTCGCAGTTCCCGCTCGGCAGCAACAAGGACCGGCACGCCAATCTCGGCGAGGGCGAGCTTGGCGAAGCGGGCTGCGCCGCGTTCCTGCGCGAGCCGCGCTTTCAGGGGCTCGCGTGCGTGCTGGAGACACCCGGACCGCAGGGCCAAGGCACCGCACCGGAGGAGGTCGCGTACGCGGTCCGGCTGCACGACGCGGGCGCCGCGCGTGACGACGCACCGATTGCCGGTGCGCCAAGCGCCGCTTGATCGACCGCCGTCCGGCAGGATATGTGGCGATGGCCGCATCCCGCTCCCGTCCGCCGCTGCGCCGTACCGGTGCCGCCGTTGCGGCCGTCGTTCTACTCGGCGCGACCGCGCTGCTGGCCGGCTGCGCTACGAGCGGGCCGGTTGCCGCAGCACGCCTGCACGCCGACCTGGCCCCGCAACTTCGCGCGCTCTCCGAGGCGGACCGGCTGCGGGTCGGCGGCTCCGCAACGCGGCGCAAGCTCGTCGATCAAGCGGGCCGTCCGGTGCTGTTGCTCGGCGTCGGCGTCAACGCCTACGTCGATTACGGCACGGCCGCCGCACCATCGCCGCTGACGACCGACGACCCCGCGCGGATGGCGTCGCTCGGCCTCAACGCCGTCCGGCTCGCCGTTTCGTGGTCGCGGTTGATGCCGCAGCCCGGCCAGCTCTCCGCCGATGAACTCGCGCGCGTCACCGAAACGGTCCGCCAGCTCGGCGCCGCCGGGATCTACACCGTGCTGTCGATGCACCAGGACCGCTACGCCGCCGATCTTGGCACCGGCACCGAATTCGACGGCGCGCCAAGGTGGGCGGTCGATACCGGCGGCCTGCCGTGCGGCGCCCCAGGCGCCGACTACTACACGCCGTGCGCGGCGCAGGCCGCCGCCGCGTTCTACGGCGGCGCGCGCGTGAGCGGTCGCACGCTCCAGGACTGGTACGCCGACGCCGTGGTCGCGCTCGCGCAGGCGGGCCGCACCGGCGGCCCCGGCTACGCGGGCGTCGACATCATCAACGAGCCAACCGATCCGACCGCCTCCGACCCGGCCTACCCGTCCTCCCGCTGGCGCAAGCAGCTCGGCGCACTTCAGCGCACCCTCGTCATGCGACTGCGCGCCGGTGGCGAGCGCGCGCCGATCTGGGTGCAGCCGCAAGGCCCACGCGCGACCGAGCCGGCGCGCATCACCGCACTGCCTCAACTGAGCGATCGCCAGCTCGTCTACGCGCCGCATGCGTACGTCGACGTGTACGGCACGCAGCCGGGCGGCCGGACCGCTGCGCGCGTCGCCAAGCAGTACGCGGCGTTCGTCAAGGAAGCTCGCGGTCTTCGCGCGGCACTGGCGATCGGCGAGTTTCCGGGCGCAGCAGGCGGCGTGTGGGATGCCCTGCGCCACGTCCACCGTGCCCAGCAGCTACGTGCCGGCATCGGCGCGTTTTCGTGGCTTTGGCAGCAGCCCGATGGCAGCTACGGCTGGGGACTGCTCGATAGCCAGGGCGCGCGCCGCAGCGGCACCGATAACGCGGCGGTGCTGTCGGCGCCGCGCCTGCTGGCGGGGGCCGGAGTTCGCGTCAGCGGTTCGGCGGAGCGCGTCACGCTCACCGCGTCGCGCAAGCACTCCAGCACCGCCGACCTGTGGCTTGGCACGCGTTTCGCCGCCGAGCATGACGGCCAAACGCTGCACGTCACGGCAGCATCGAGCGGCGTCAGCATCGACACCTCCTGGATGCCGCAGGCGCAGCTCGGGGGCGAGCTGGCGCTCGGGACGGCGATCAGAGTTCGTCTGCCTGCGGGGAAAGCGCGGGCAACGGTCGTGCTGGCCGCTCCTCAAGGCGCTTCTGGTACACCCCAGTGACCCCGAGCTGCTGATCCATCGCACTGAGCGCACGGTGCAGCAGCAGGTGCGGGTCGGGGTCGCGCAGCACATGGGTGATCGTGCCCTCCGGGTCGATCACCAGCAGCGCGATCTCCGGCAGCACGCGGCGGTCGGCGGTCGTCACGGTCGCCAATCCCAGCGCCTTGGCGACCGCCGCATTCGGATCGACGAGCCGCACCAGTGGCTGCAACGAGTGCTCTTCGTCGGTGCGGTCGGCGAGCAGGATCGGGGCCGGCGCGGGCGACATCGTCGCGAGGCGAAACGAACGCGACGCGGCGGCCGCGCGCACGCCATCCAAGGTGCGCGCCGCAGCGGTCGCGCCATGAAAACGCCGGTCTTTCGGGAGCGGTCCGTCCGGGTGGACCAGCAGCAGCAGCGGCCGGCCGCCGGGCAGGTCGTGGAGGTTGCGCATCACGCCTTCGGTCGTCAGCAGTTCGACAGCCGGCAGTGCCACGCCCGGCGCGATCGTCGGCCGGGTGCTGCGCACCGCCTCGCCGACGCGGTCGAGCTTCGGCACGAGCAGCTTCTCCAGCGATGCGAGCGGCCCTTCGATATAGCGGTGGACGAGATAGCCGACGAACAGCGACACGATCACGATCGCGATCGCGGAGAACCACCACATGCGTGGCACGTCGAGCGGAAAGACGCCGCGCGCGTCGAACGAACGCAACATCGGCGCGTGCACGATGTACGTCACGAATGAGGCGGCGGCGAGCGCTTGGATCGGCGCCCAGCGCATGAAGCGGCGCGTGCGGCACTCCGGGTTCGCGACGATCGCCGCGATCAACCAGAGCGTGACGCCAATCGTCGCGAGCTGGAAGTACCAAACGCTGGCGAACTTGTCAGCGCCACGCTGGGTTTGCAGGTAGATCATCCCGGCCGTCGAGCCGACCCACAGCATCAGCGGCGCCGGGGCTGGGAGATGCCAGCGGTGCGGCGGCCGCAGCAACAGCGCAAGCCCAAGCAGCATCCCGACGCCGTACATCATCCCCCACGACGGCGGAGCGAACCACGCACCCCAGTGGTCGCCCGGCACCTTCGCGTCGATCAGGCTGGAGCGCCACCAAATCGTCAGCGCGCTCAACGCGGCCGGGGGAACCAGCAACGCGAGCAGCTGGCTGCGGCGCGGCCAGCCACGGATCGCGCGCATCCACGGCAGCAGCGCGAACGCGACGAGCAGCGAGAAGTGCCACTCGACGCTCAGATACCACCCTGGGTCGATCGTGCGGAAGATGTGATCGGTCGACCAGGTTTGCATCAGCAGCAGGCCCCAAGCGAGGTCGGTCCATTGCTGTTGGCCACCGCCGTAGCGCACGACCCACACGATGATGAACACCAGGTAGTAGACCGGCAGCAGCCGCAACGCACGTTTGACGAGCCACACGCGACTGGCCGGCAATTGCTTGCCGCCGAGTACCAGCGCGGCGAGCTGGTAGTAGACGGCGAAGCCGGTCAGCACGAAGAAGATCGGCAGCAGCACGTCGATGTTGCCGAGGATCACGCCGCCGATCGACAGCTCCCGCATCGCGTGGGTGTCGAGATCGCCGACCGATGCCTGAAGCGCATGGAACAACACCACGAGCACCATCAACGCCCGGAAGGCATCGAGCTCGGTGAGCCGGCCACGCTTTTTGCGTTCGGCCGCCGCAGCAGCAGCCGCCGCCGCGCCGCCAGCCGGAGCCGCGTCGCGCTGTGACGGCGCTGCGGCGGCGGCTGTCACTCGTTTTCCTCGCGGCGCAGGCGTCGAACGGCGCCGCGCAACCCGACGGCGGCCAGGACAACGAGCGCCAACGCGATCACGATCAGCGGCCAACGCCAGCTCGCCGCGCCACGCTCGACCCCGGTCACGCGCTGCGCGTCGGCGACGCGCACCACCACGCGGCTCGGCGAGAGCACTTCAGCGACGCGCCCCTGCACGATGCCGGTCGCGGAGTTCGTCGAGAACGGGGTGAGCGCGCGCGGCCCGACCGCCAGGAATTGCACCGAACCGCCACGGCTCACCGCCGCCAAGACCCCGGTATCGACCGGTCCGGTGACCGACCGCGCAAGGCTGGCCGGCACGGCGCCGGGGCGCGCCAGCACCAGCGCGGCGCCGCGCGCCGGGGGATCGGTCGAGAAGCGGATCGTCGGCGCCGCTGCTTCGCCGGTCAGGCGGCGCGACTCCGCGAGCGTGCCGATCACGGCTGCGATTTCGTCGCCGGTCGGCTGCTCCGGCAGCTGCACCGTCGCACCTTTCCAGCCGGGCTGCGCGTCGAGCGGGAACGGGAAGACGCTGAGCGTCGCCAGTGCCGGCCGCGCCCGGGTCAGGAGCGTGACCGAGCCGTACTGGCTGAGGTTGACGCTGCCCACCTCATCGGGCCGTTCGCAGCGGTGGTTCGGGAAGGCGAGCTGCACTTGGAGCTGCACGCTGTTGTTCCCGGCGAGCAGGTCGCCACGTTGCAACGCCGGCCCGCGCCCGGCTAGCTCTTCTTCGACGGTAAAGCGCGGACTCCCGGTGGATCGCAAATCCTCGGTGTCGACGTTGCGGCCGTTCACTTGCACACCGACGCGCCCGCCGGCCGGCGCGTCGTAGTCGACGGCGAGCCGCAGCCGTGCGCCACGCAGCGCCTCACGCCACGGCGGAATCGTGAACGACGAGGTGACGGTGCCTTTGCCAAAGCCGCTGAAGCTGCCGGCGTCGAGTGGCAGCCGCCGTGGGAGCGTTTTGCGCACGATCGTCAGCGCCGGGAGGTTCGTCGCCGCGCTGCCACGCAGGCCGCGCGCGATCGACGGCCGCAGCGCACCGGCGGCCCGCAGCAGTTGGCCGGCGCCACCTGACAGCGTGATGGTCGGGGCAGCGCCCTCGGCGGTGACCTCAATCTTCGCGGCGCTTTGTGTCGGCGTCACGCGCAGCACAGCGTCGAGCGCACCGGGACGCACCGGGTTCGCCGGCGTGCTGACCTGCACGATCTCGCCACGACCCGAAACGGCCGAGATTTCACCAGCGGCGAGCGCTGCCGCGCCAACCATCTCCGGGGTCGGCGCCGATGGGAACGCGACGACGAGCCGGCTGCGCGCGGCACCGACGCTGGTTACCGCAGCATCTGGGAGATCGGAGAGCCTGATCGCCGAGTCGCGCCAGCTCCCTCGCAGTTCGACGCCTGAACTCGCGGTGAGTTGCACGAACGCGCGCAGATCGTCGGGGCTGGGGCACGGTTCGTCGCGCAGACGAAGCCGTGCCTGTACGGCGACCTGCACCGCCGTTTGATCCTTACTGATCGACCGGCGCGGAATCGTGAAGCTGGCCGAGCCGGCGGTGCCGTCGAGCGTTTGCGTTCCGACAACGCGGCCGTCGACGGTGATCTGCAACGCGGAGCTCGCCGCGAGCTTGGGATTCGCGCCCCAACCGAGCTTCACCGTGCCCTGGTAGGAGCCCCACCGCCGTGGGATGTCGGCCGCGCCTTGGAACTGCGCGACGCCGCCAGTCAATTTGACCGGCGCCGAGTCCGAGGTACTGAATCGCACAAACTGGCTGGCGGCTGAGGCCGTGGCCGGTATCGCCAGCAGCACGAGCAAGCAGAGCGCAAAGCGGCCGAGATGGCGGGACGGGTGGGTCACGCGGGAAGCTCCGAAGTGGACGTTGTCGTTGCGGTCGCAGGCACGGCGGCGACGGCGCGGCGCGTCACGAGCCAGCGGCGATCGCCGACGAGTTCGCGCACGATCGCGGCAATCGCGACCGCGTTGCGCAACAGGGTGTACGGGATGAACAGCACGATGCCGAGCAGCGCACCACGGCGTCCGAGCTGATAGCGAGTATCGCGCGTGGCCACCATCCAGGCGGCGCCGCCGACGATCACTCCGCTGCTGAACGCGATCACGGTCGTCGCGATCAGAAATGGGTCTGCTTTCGCGTGCAATCCGCGGCCGAGCAGCAGTTCGGACAGCATGATCGAGACGACTTGCAACGACACGAACGGGAAGATTTCGCGCCACCCGAGCATCAGTGCCCAGTAGAGCCGCGTCGGGCGTGGCAGGGCCGGCGTGCGCCACATCGCACCGGAATGGCGCAGGGTGACCTGAAACCAGCCTTGTGCCCAGCGTGTGCGCTGCCGCCACCACGCCGAGAGGGTCGTCGGCGCCAGTTCGGTGCTGATCACGCCCCGGTCATGCACGATCCGGAATCCGGCCATCAGTGCTCGTAGCGACGAGTCAATGTCCTCGGTCAGCATGCGGTGGTCGAGGCCGATTTCGCGGAGTACGTCGGTGCGCCACCAGCCATTCGCGCCGCCGAAGATCGCGGTATCAACGAGCAGCGAGCGGCCGACGTGCGCGATCCCGTAGATCGTTTCGAACTCGAACGCGATCACGCGCGTCAGCAAGTTGCGCCGGGCGTTGCGGACCACGCAGCGGCCTTGCACGATGTCGTAGCCGACGTCGAACCAGCGGATCGCACGGCGGGCGGCGTCAGCACGCAGCTGGTGGTCGGTGTCGAGGATCGCGACAATGTCGCCACGTACATGCGGGAGAATCCCCATCACGTTCTGCGCTTTGCTTGTGCTGCCTTCGACGCGCACAACGTCGAGCATCGGAATCTCGGCTGCGAGCGCTTGCAGCTCCCGTTCGAGCCGCATTGGCTGCGGCGTGTTGTACGCCAGCATCACTTGAGGGTGCTGCCCGGGGATGTCAACCTCTTCGCAGAGGTTGCGCAACGAATCGAGCACGACCCCAGCTTCGTTCGGCAGGTAGGCAACGACGACGATCGTCACTTCCGGTTCCCAGCCGTCGCTTGGCGCCTCGGGCAAGCGGGCGGTTTGCGGGCGCCACGCGAGGTTCGCTTCGACGAGCATGATCGCGCAGGTAATCAGGTAGGCGACGGCCACGAAATACAGCGCGGTGCCGCCGGCCGCCGGCCAGACGGTCGTCAGCAACGCCAAAGCGACGGTCGGTACCAACAAGCCGGCGAGCAGGCCGAGCGCGAGCTGCGTGCCGACGCGGTGGCGGGCACGGTCGAGGATGCGGATCGCGAGTGTTCTCATGGCGAGGCCGCCGCCGCGATCAGCCGGGGGGCCAGGACGGCGTCGAGCGCCGCTGCGGCCTGCGCGTAGCCGCGCCGGCGCAGATGGATATCGGGCACCTGCGGTGGCGTCACGCACATCCAGGTGTTGGCGCAGATGGCACGCACGGCCGGCGGATCGGTGTCGCCGGGCTGCGGCGTCTGGGTCTGCGAAAGGCGTCCGCCGAGGTCGGCGAGCAGCGCGCCGTGATCCTGCGCGGCGGTCGCAATCGTGGCGTTGACCTGCTGCAAGAACTGACGGTGCAGCGCGATCAGCTGCCGGCGAGCGTCTGGCTGCGTGTGCCAGAGCCCGAGGAATGGGTCGTAGAGGTTGAGGATCGCGACCGGCACGTCCGGTCGTACGGTACGTAGTCGCGTCAGGATCGTGTCGAGGTTCTTGGACAAGTTGCGGCCCGCTCTAGCAATGCAATCGTCCGGTACCGCCCCACCATTGAGGCAAGAGCCGACATCGTTGCCGCCGATGTCGAGGATCACGGCCGCCGGGCGGGTTCCCAGGGTGGAGAGCAGCCCCTCTGCGTAGGCCAGCTGGGAGCTGGCGGGGTCCTCATTACGATACGGCGTGGAGCGCTTGGGCGCGCACTCGCGTCCGCCAGAGATCACCGAACTGGAGGTCGCGGCGCCGCAGCCGAGCTCCACCAGCTTGACGCGGCGCCCGCGATTGCGCAGCAGTGTCGCCAGCTGTCGGGGATAGCCTTGCGCCGTCTCGGTGCCGCCGCCGAATAGGCGTGGCTGCACGCCGACCGCCAGCGAGTCGCCGAGCGAAATCAGCGTCAGTTCGGGGCCACTGCCGGTCTGATTGCCGCAGCCGGCCAGGCCGCAGCTTGCGAGCGCCAGCACCAGGAGTGACAAGCTCACCCGGAGGACGTTGAGAGGGTTCGTGGACACGCAGGACAGGACAGAGGCGACCGCCGCTGCGTGGCGGTCATCTGCCGACCGTATCCGCTCCAGCGGATCGACGGGCGACCGGCTCGCGGGAGCTCTCTGGTTTTCTGCCGAAATCGGCGGACATAGTGCGCTACGGCACACAAGCTTCGAGGTGGCGTGACCCGATCGCGGTACGGTGTTCGCCCGTGGCCAGCGCTGCTTCTCCCCTCCCCTTTTCCGTCGGTGCGACGATCGGCTCGGCCTGGACGGCGTTCCGGCAAGCGCCCGGTTCCACGATCGGCGTCACTGTACTGCTGACCCTGCCGGTGTTTCCCACCTTGCTCGCGATCCGTGGCGTGCTGCATGGAGGTGGCGCATCAGCACTGCAAGGGATCGTCGCCGGGGCGGCGCGCGACACGCCTGGCGCGATCGTGTTGCGCCCCGAGCGTTCCGGCGTGCTGCTGCTCGTACTGCTTGCCGCGCTGCTGGTGCTCGTGCTCGCCTGGGTGGCGTCGGCGGGGCTGGTCGTCGGGGCGACGCGGGCAAGCCGCAGCGAACTGACTGCGCTGCGTGCGTGGCCCGCGCTGGCCATCACGCTGATCGTCCAGTTGCTGCTCTTCGGCGCCGCGCTCGCCACGCTCGCCGCGCTCGGCGCCGCCGCCTCACGCATTCAGTTTCAGCTCGGGACGCCGCTGCTCACCGTCGGCGTCGTGGCCCTCGTGATCGTCGCGATCAGGGTGAGCCTGTGGCCGACGGTCGCGCTCGACGATCAGATTGGCGTGGTTCGCGCCGTCGGCAGAACGTGGCGCCAGACGCGGGGGCACGTGTTGCGCGTGACGGAAGCCGCCGCTGCCGTGCTGGCGGCGGTCGCGCTACCGGCGCTGATCGTCGCCGCGATCTTCCGGCTCGTGCTCGTGCCGGTCGCGACGCAGCTTGGCCTCACGTCGATCGCGCCGGCCACCGCTGACCTCTATGCGCTGCTGCCGTTGGCGTTGGCGTTGCCGATCGGCGGGGCGCTGTGGGGCCTCGTCGCCGGTGAGCTGGCCGTCGCGATCCGCCGCGCGCCAGCGGCCGCTTCGGACGGCGCACCGACAGCTTCGTAGCGGGCGGGCGCCGGGTATGCCGCAGGGGCGCCCCAAACGAGGCAAGCCTGCCAACGATGGCGCGTGTGCTACCCGCCAGAGCTCCCGGCGACGTTGTTGTGGAGCGCGTCGAGCGTGACCGCTTCGATCAGGCTCGCCGCGACGGCGTATCCCTCGTCGTTGAGGTGGATGTCGGCTTTGCTGCACGCCCAGGTGAGATCGCAGACGGCACGCAGCGCGCGACTGCTGCCGCGCGTCGTGCGCGCCGTTTCGTGCATCTCGCGGCCCAGGTCGGCGATCTTCCATCCAGCACCGGCGAAGATCCGGCGCAACGCCGGGTTGTAACGCTTGACAATCGCCGTGTGGAACTGCACGACGGCCCGGTCGAGATCGCTGCTCGGCGCGACCTTCGTCAGCCCGAGGAATGGGTCGTAGGTGGTCAGCACGCTGAAGACGGTGCGCGGCCCGGCCGCTTCGCGCAGCGTGGTCGCGATCTGCTTCCACCGCTGCTTGACCTGCGGCAGCGTCGCGTCGAGACAGTCCTGCATTTGTGTGCGGTCTGGCTTGGCGCAAGGCGTCAGGTCGTTGCCGCCAAGCGAGAGCGTGACGAGCGTCGGCAGCTCTCGGCGGGCGCGCAGCTCGCCGATCGCATACGCAAACTGACTGGTGCCCGTACCGTCGTTGGCGTACGGCACAGGCGCGTCCGGCTGGCACGTCTTGCCGGCGTCGATGAAGCTTTGGGTGGTCGCGCCGCCGCAGCCGGCCTCGATCAGTGTCACCGGTACTCCGAGGTCGGAGCGCAGCGAGCGCTCAAGTTGGCGCGGATAGCCGTGTTTGAGCGTCACGCTGTCGTCCGGCTGCACGCCTCGACTCAGCGAATCGCCGAGCGCGAGGTACACCAAGCCGCTCGGCTGCGTCGGCGTGGTCGCGATGGCGGTCGTCGGCGCCGGCTCGGGCGCCTTCGACGGCGTGAGGCCAACGATCACGAATGCGACCAGCGCGACGGCGATGACCACCAGCGCGGCCAGCTGTCGCGGGCCGCGCCACGGCGACCGTCGTTCATCGTCGTGCGAGCGAGCCATCGCGCCCAACGGTAACCGTCCGGCGCGACCGATGCCGCTTCCGGAACTGCGGCTCCCGCCACACGCCGGGCACCAGAGGTCGTCACCCCCGCTTGCCGGCGGCCGGGCCCGCAGCGCGTCAGCGCGGCGCTGCGGCAACCGCGACGGTCAGCCCCGGCACCGCTTCTTCGAGGGCGATCGCGAGTGCCGGCGAGCGCCGCACCCGAAACTCGTCGCCGAGCCGCAGGCGCCGCACGACGCCCTCGCCGTGCCCGTTGCCGTCGCCCAGCAGTTCGACGACGACGCCCGCCTCACCGGCGTGGTCTTGCAGCAGGTCGCGGAGGTCGTCAAGGCCGGAGCGGGTGAGTCGGCCAAGCTGGAGTTGCAGCGTGATCTGCGCGGAGCGGCGTACCTCGCGCACCTCGTCAAGCTCTTGCGCCTCTTCGAGCTCCTCTTCGGTCGGCGCGAACTCCTGCACGTCCTGCGCGCGGATCGACAGCTTGCCGCCATCTTTGTGTTCGAGTTTGCCACGGACGATCACCAGCTTGTCCGGTTGCAGCAGATGCTCGAAGCTTTCGAGCTGGCGGTTGAAGACGACGATCTCCACGTCGCCTTCGAGGTCGTCGACGGTCGCGAACATCATGTTCGAACCCGAGCGCGTGCGGATTTTGCGGGCGGTGCTAACGATCCCGCCGATCGTGATCCAGGCGCCGTCTTTGTGGTCGGCGAGATTCGCGATCGAGGTATCGACGGCGGCGCGCAGCGCGGGGCGCACCCGCTTGAGCGGATGCTCGCTGACGAACAGCCCAAGCGCTTCCTTTTCGATCTCGAGTAGCTCGCCGTGATCGAACTCCTCCGCCGGCACCGGCGGGCGGCTCTGCGTCACCGCCGGGGCGCTCTCCTCGCCGCCGAAGTCGAAGATCGATGCCTGGCCAAGCAGCGCGTCCTGCTGGACCTTGGAGCCGGCGGCCTGCGCCTGCTCAAGCACGGCGAGCATGCCTTTGCGGGTGTGGCCGGTCGAACCGAACGCACCGCTCTTGATCAGCACTTCGATCGCGCGGCGGTTCACGGCGCGCGGGTCGACCCGCTCGCAGAAGTCCCAGATGTCGATGTAGTCACCGCCTTCGGCGCGGGCTGCTTTGATCGCGTCGACCGCCGCACCACCGACGCCCTTCACCGCTTCGAGCCCGAACCGGATCTTGCCGTCGACGACCAGGAAGCTGTTGTCGGAGAGGTTGACATCCGGCGGGAGGATTTCGATCCCCATCTGCTCGGTCTGCGCGGCGAAGAACGGCACCTTGTCCTTCGTGTCCATCACCGACGAGATCAGCGCCGCCATGTACTCGGCGGGATAGTTCGCCTTCAGCCACGCGGTGCGGTACGACACCAGCGCGTAGCAGGCGGCGTGCGACTTGTTGAAGGAGTAGTCGGCCGCCTTCTCATTGGTCGCCCAGATCCACTCAATCACCTCTTCTTTGGTACCCGAGGCGCGGCAGCCGTCGTAGAAGATCGGCTTCAGCGCGGCCATCGCTTCGCGGTTTTTCTTGCCGATCGCCTTGCGCAAGTCGTCGGCTTGCGCGCCGGAGAAGCCAGCCATCTCTTTGGAGATGAGCATCGCCTGCTCCTGGTAGAGGATCACGCCCATCGTCGGGCCGATGATCGGCAGCAGGCGCGAGTCGGGGATGTTGATCGAGTCGGGATCGCGTTTGCCGCGCGCGTACGTCGGGATCGAGTCCATCGCGCCCGGGCGGTACAGCGACACGAGCGCGACGAGGTCGTCGAACTTCGTCGGGCCCACGACCTTAAGCGCTTTGCGCATGCCCTCCGATTCGAACTGGAAGACGCCGATCGAGTCGCCCGCGCGGAGCATCTCGAAGGTTTTCGCGTCGTCGAGCGGCAGCGTGCTCATGTTCGGCCGGGTACCGGTCGAACGCTCGATGATGTCGAGCGCGTCTTCGATCACGTCGAGGTTGCGCAGCCCGAGGAAGTCCATCTTGAGCAGCCCAAGCTCCTCCACCGGCTTCATCGAGAACTGCGTCACCGCGCGGTACTGCTTGTTGCCGTCTGGGCCGACTCCGGCGTCGGCAAGCTGGAGCGGCACGATGTCGGTCAGGTCGCGGTCGGAGATCACCACGGCAGCGGCGTGGATCGAGTTGTTGCGGATGATCCCTTCGAGACCCTTCGCGACATCGATGATCTCCCGCGCGACCGGGTCGGAGTCGTACTCCTTGCGCAGCTCGGTGCCGTCTTCCAGGCACTTCTCGAAGCTCGGGGCGCGCCCCTGCTCAGGGTCGGGGATCAGTTTGGAGAGCCGGTCGCCGATCGCGTATTCGTGGCCGAGCACGCGGGCGGCGTCGCGCGTCGCGGCGCGCGGGAACATCTTGCCGAAGGTGATGATCTGCGCGACCCGTTCGGAGCCGTACTTCTCCTTGACATACTGCATCACCCGCTCGCGTCCGCGCACCGAGAAGTCGATGTCGATATCCGGCATCGACACGCGCTCGGGGTTGAGGAACCGTTCGAACAGCAGGTCGTATGTGAGCGGGTCGAGATCGGTGATGCGCAGCGTGTACGCGACCAGCGAACCGGCCGCCGAGCCGCGTCCCGGGCCGACGGCGATGCCGTGGTCCTTCGCGTATTTGATGAAGTCCCAGACGATCAGGAAGTACGCGTCGTACCCCATCTTGTTGATTACGCCGAGTTCCATCTCGGCGCGCTCAACGGCGTCGGCTGGGATCGGATCGCCGTAGCGTTCGCGCAGGCCGGCGTAGACAAGCTCGCGCAAGTAGGCGTGTTCGTCTTCGCCTTGCGGCAGGAAGCGGGGCAGCAGGATCTTGCCGGTTTCGATCTCCACGGCGCAGCGTTCGGCGATCTCCGCCGCCATCGGCACCGCCTCCGGCCAGTCCGCGAACTCCTGAAGCATCTCCTCGGTGGACTTGAGGTAGAACTCGTTGTTCTCGAAGATCATCTTCGGGTTCTGCAACGTCGACTTCGTCTGCACGCACAGCAGCGCCGTGTGGTGGTGGTGGTCTTCGCGGCGCAGGTAATGCACGTCGCTGGTGGCGACGAGCGGCAGGCCGGCGTCGCGCGCGATCACGACCATCGCTTCGTTGACGATGTCCTGGTCGTGGATGCCGTTCTTTTGCAGTTCGACGTACACGTTGCCGGCGCCGAAAATCTGCGCGAGGTTGTCGATCTGGCGGCGGGCGACCTCCGGACGATCTTTCAGGATCGCCTGGGAAGAGGCGGAGCCGAGGCAGCCGGAGAGCGCGATGATGCCCTCACTGTGGGCTTCGAGCATCGCCATGTCGCAGGCCGGTTTGCCGCGCGCGAGTCCCTTGAGGTACCCCTCCGATGAGAGGCGCACGAGGTTCTGGTAGCCGGCGTTGTTTTCGGCGAGCAGCGTGAGGTGCGTCGACTTCTGGCGCTTCTCAGCGTTCAGGTCGCCGACGAGGTAGATCTCGCAGCCGAGGATCGGCTTGATGCCTTCCTTCTTGGCCGCCTTGTACATCTCCAGCGAGCCGTTCATCACGCCGTGGTCGGTCAGGCCGATCGCCGGCTGATCGAACGCGGCGGCGCGCTTGGCGAGATCGCTGATCTTGCAGGCGCCATCAAGCAGCGAATACTCGGAGTGAACGTGCAGGTGGGCGAACGGCGTGGAACTCATGTGGCCCGTTCAGGATCGCAGAGCCCACGGATGCTCCGAGCCGCCGCCACGCCCGGTGGCGGCGCGTTTTCCGCAAGCAGCGGGAAGAATCGGTGCGCGACGGCTACAGCGGTTCGACGGCGAGTCGCTGGGCCCGGTCGAGCCAGCCGACGAGCAGGTCGGCGTCGCGGCGACTGCCGTGGATCAGCGGGGCACTTTCGGCGTCGGTCAGTTCCAGCCGGCCGAAGAGCGGCACGAGTTGGCGCCGGGTCGCCGTGACGGTGCAGCGCGCCGCCACCCCAGGCTCGACCTCCTCGACGCGCAGCGATACCCGGTCGCCGCCTGCGACGCGCAGCGCCCCACCATCGGTGAAGGCCACGACGAGATCGAGCGGACATCCGGCCGTCCACACCGGGTCGATCGCGGCAACCATCGAACCGAGCGCCGCGACCGGCTCGACCCCGGTGAGCTTCCGGGCGTCGATCCGCCGACGACGCAGCAGCGGCCGTTTGCGAGCTGGGCGCGGCGACACGGCGATCGGCTCCGGAGCGGGCGGCCGCGCGGGAGCGCCCGTCACCGGCGGGAGCCGGGCCGCAGAGGAGGGCAGCGCGTCGTCTGGCGCGGTGATTGGCGCGGTGGCCTGGGCGGCTGGTACGAGCGGCAGGTCGCATTCGACATCCAGATCGCCATCGCCGTCCAGTTCTCGATCGCCAAATTCACCGTCGCCAGCGATCGGCTGCGCCGGCGGCGAGTCCGGCAGTTCGGTTGGCGCCGCCGGCCGGTCGGGCGCGACGGCGCCGTCGATCACCCGCAGCACCGGTGGCCCGGCCTCCGGCGCCGGCTCCAGCAGTTCGTCGAGCGTCGTCCCATCAGCCCGCATCGGGCTAGCGCGATCGTCGGCGCCGAGCGATGCTTCCCCATCATCGGCGTCCCCGGCGTCGCGCATCAGTTCGGCGGTGCGCGCCCGCAGCCGCTCGGCGGCGGCGCGCAGTTCGTCGAAGTCGTTGGCTGCTGGCGCGGTCAATGGCGTCAAGCCGGCGTCGGCGAGTTGCCCGCGCACCACCTTCAGTTCGCGTTCGAGCTGTGCGATGCGCTCACGCTGCTCGTGGCGATCGGTGCGGATCATCTCGAACAGGCGCGCGAGCGCCCGGCTCAGCTCCGATACGGCACCGCGCATCTCCGAGGCCTCACCTTGGTGGGCGTGCGAGAGCTGCGCCAGTTCGGCGAGGATCTCGCTGAGGCTGCGCCCCGGCGGGCCACCGGGCGCCGGCGCTGTCGATTCCGGGTCGGTCGGTTGGTCGGGCACGCGAGAACGGTAGCGCTGGGCCGTCATCGACGCGATTGCGGTCGCTCCGGCGTGCCTGCGGACGCCGCGAGGTACGCACCGGCGCCGACGCCGCCAACCACCACGGCTCCGCACAGCAGTTTGCGGCACCGCTGCGCCCCGTGCCCGCCGGTGAGCTTGCGTTTGATGGCGCGTTTGGCCACCGCCCAGGTGACCCAGCCCAGCGCGGTGTAGAACGGCCGTGTACTCCTCATGCGTATCACGGTACTGCCGGCCGCGTATCTGGTTGGCGTCGCCGGGGAGGTAGGGCCGCGCGTTGAGGGGCTACGCGTACAGATCGATGCCGGTTTCGTGCGCGACCCAGGTCCGCAGCTGCGCGAGGTTCACCGGCGGCACCGGCTTCGGCTTGCCGTCACTCGATGCCGTGGCATCCCCAAGTGCCATACCGGGGAGCCGGTACTTCGCCGCTTCCTCAGCGAGCCGCTCCTGCGCGCGACTCTGGGTGACCGCTGAAACTGCGGTGATGTTGTCGTTGCCCCCGGTGCGTTGTAGGCCATCCATGGCACACCATTCCCGTTTGACGAGATCACATACCACATTACACCCATTGTGGGCGCATTGAGCCCTGCTGGACGATCGGCTGAGTTCCGGCCGCGCGGCAGCTCCTCCGCGCCCCGGCGCCCGGCGCGGCTACCGCTCGTTGTGCAGGCGCCACGCGAGGCGCGACTGGAGCGTGAAGAGTTCGATGAACCCGGGCGACGCTTGCTGACTGAAGAGCCCGCCGGATTCGCTGAAGGTCGCGAGCGCGGCGTCGTACACCGCGTGCGGGGATTGGCGGGTGACCACACGCGCCGAGCCTTTGTAGAGCTTGACGCCGATCGTGCCGGTGACGTACTCGTTGACGGAATCCATGTAGGCGTCGAGGTTTTTGCGCAGCGGCTCCCACCACAGCCCGGCGTACACGAGGTACGCCCATTGGCGGTCGAGGTCGGCTTTGAACTGGTTTTGGTGGATCGTGCCGGTGAGGCGTTCGAGTTCCGCGTGTGCGGGGATCAGGATCGCGGCGGCCGGAACTTCGTAGATGTCACGGACTTTGAGGCCGACGATCCGGTCTTCGATGTGGTCAACGATCCCGACGCCGTGTTTGATCCCGTAATCGGCGACCCGTTCGATCAGTTCGACGATCCCGAGCCGCTCGCCGTTCAGCGCGACCGGCACGCCCCGTTCAAAGTCGATCTCGATGATCTCCGGCTGATCCGGCGCTTCTTCGGGGCGGGTGACGAGTTGGAACACGTCGTCGATCGGTGCCTGCGAGAGATCCTCAATCCAGCGGCCTTCCGAAGAGCGACCCCAGAGGTTGTCGTCGATCGAGTACGGCGCCGGCTGCCCCGGCGCGGTGCCTTTGACCGGGATGCCGTGTTCGCGCGCGTACGCAATCTCTTCTTCGCGGCCCATCTTCCAGTCGCGCACCGGCGCGATGATCTTCAGTTCCGGGGCGAGCGTCGCGACGGTCCCGTCGATCCGCACCTGGTCGTTGCCTTTGCCGGTGCAGCCGTGCGCGATCGTGTCGCAGCCGGTCTTGCGGGCGATCTCGACGGCAAGTTTGGCGATCAGTGGGCGCCCGAGCGAGGTGAACAGCGGATAGTTCAGGCCGTAGATCGCGTTGGCTTTGATCGCCGGGATCAGATACTCGTTCGCGAACTCTTCGCGCGCGTCGATCGTGTACGTGTCGATCGCGCCGAGCGTCTTGGCTTTCGCTTCGACTTCGGTGTAGTCCTCGCCGGGCTGCCCGAGGTTGATGGTGACGGTCACCACTTCGGCGCCGTATTCGTCTTGGATCCACTTGAGCATCACCGAGGTGTCGAGCCCGCCGGAGTAGAGCAGGCAAACGCGCTTAACCTCGTCCTTGGTCGCCTCGTAGGAGGCCGTCGGTGGGGTCGCGGTGATCGGAGCGTCGGACATTCGGTGAGCCTCGGAGGATGCAGGTGATCGGGCGCCAGCGCGGGGCGACATGCAGTGCCGCCTAGCAGCCCGACAGGGTAGTGACCACAGCGCACGCGCGGCCCGCCGCCTGGTTAGCCCGGATGTTGCGTTAGAAGCCGAAGCCCCGGTTTGTGGGGCTTCGGCTTC
>JASGGQ010000048.1:0-17728 GCA_047604965.1 Patulibacter sp.
GTTCCGCGAGCGTTGGGCGCTCCAGCGGGTCGGCCAGTCCGACGCTGGCCGCGAGCACGCTGCGGACGGCGATCGGGTCGGCTGCCGCGCCGTTCGGGAGGCCGGGGAGCGTCAGCGTGTGGCGGCCGGCGTGCAGGTCTCCGAGCGATGGCGCGCCGTCGCGTTTGGCGAGCCGGCGGCCGTCCGGGCCGAGCAGCAGCGGGACGTGCGCGTACTGTGGCGGCGCCAGTTCGAGCCGTGCGTGCAGTTCGAGCTGCGTCGGAGTGGAGTCGAGCAGATCGGCGCCGCGCACGACTTCGCCGACGCCCTGATCGGCGTCGTCGACCACGACGGCGAGCTGGTAGCCAAAGCCGCCGTCGGCGCGGCGCACGACGACATCATCGGCCGCCAGCGACTGTGGGCCGCAGATCTGGTCGTTGAAGATCACGGCGCTGCGGCTGCTGGCAAAGCGCCAGGCCGGTTCGCGGCCCGCATCGCGGAGCTGCCGCGTCCGGGTGGCGCATTCGGCTGCGGTGAGCGTGCGGCAGGTGCCCGGGTAGCCGGCGGTGGGGGCGCCGTGCGGTGCGCTGGCGGCGGCGCGCAGCTCCGCGCGCGTGCAGAAGCATGGGTAGAGGTGGCCGGCGGCGCGGAGCTGCTCGAACGCCGCCGCGTACCTTGGCGTGCGTGCTGACTGGTGGGGAATCTCGCCGTCGTGCGCGAGTTCGAGCGCGGCCAGATCGGCAAGTTGGCGTTGCGCGAACTCGCGGCGGCTGCGTGCCGCATCGAGGTCGTCGATCCGCAGGCGGAAGGGGGCGTCGCGGGCGCGCGCGGCCAGCCAGGCCAGCAGGGCGGTGCGGAGATTGCCGAGGTGCAGGTCGGCGGAGGGGGAGGGAGCGAAGCGGCCGGCGGTGTTCACGGTCGCCGCCGAGTGTACGATCGGGGGCGATGGCCGGTTCGACGACCTCCGAGACTCAACGCAGCGCGCCGCGCAAGCGCGGCGGCGCCGGCGCGAGCGAACCGGCCGGTCCGCAGCCCTGTTCGGCGTGCCGTGCGAGTGGGCGCGTGCTCGCCGGTCGGGGCGAGACGCATGAGAGCCTGCCGTGCCCGTGGTGTCGCGGCACCGGCACGTGGGAGCCGGGTTACGACGCGCAAAGCGGCGAATTCATCGCCGCCGCCGACTGAGGCTGGATCACCGATCTTCGGCTGAGCGGCGCCTCCCGCCGGTTGATGCACCCCTGATCTTCGGCGCGGCGGCGCGCGCGCATCGACCGTCCGTCCAACCGGCGGTGAGATCCTGCAAGTGCGGCGGCGAGCGGCCGATATCCGGAGTGCTGATCCCAGCAGCACCAGTATCCCGGACCTTCCTCTCTGGAAAGAAACACACTATGCGTAATCGTCTCGCCGATGAGCAGGGCTTCACTCTCGTTGAGCTCCTCGTCGTCATCCTGATCATCGGCGTGCTCGCCGCGATCGCCCTCCCGAACTTCCTTGGCCAGCGCGCCAAGGGCCAGGACGCCTCTGCCAAGAGCGACGCCCGCAACCTCGTCTCGCAGGTTGAGTCGTGCTTCGCGACCACGCAGGACTACACCTCCTGCACCACTGCCACGCAGCTTGGCAACACCGGTTTGACCATCGGCACGGCCGGCTCCGACCCGACGGCCAAGGGGCAGGTCACGGTGACGGCAGGCACGTCGACCACGTACACCGCTGCGGCGATGTCCCAGTCGGGCAACATCTTCCGCATCGTCAAGGGCTCTGACGGCACGACGACTCGCAGCTGCAAGGTGCCGGCCAGTGGTGATGTCGGTGCCTGCAAGGATGGGGTCGCCGGCGGCGCCGAAGGCACCTGGTAGCACCGGCTGCCAGCCTGCCGCCATCGCGGCAGGTGAAAGCTTGAGCGGGGTGGCCGGCGTCTCTCACGGCGCCGGCCACCCCGTCGGTCGTTCTGGCCCGGTGGTGCGCTGCGTACGGCGGTGCAGCAAGAGGGGGGGCAGGCCGGCATGCTCAAGCGCCGAACATCGACTCCGATTGGAGGGGGAAGACGATGCGAACTCATCCGGCTACCGATGCGCGGGCAAACGACGAGGGCTTCACGCTCGTCGAGGTGCTCGTCGTGATCTTGATCATCGGCGTGCTCGCGGCGATCGCCGCCCCGACCATCCTCTCGAATCGCGATCGTGGCTACGATGCGGCCGCGCAAACGGCGGTGCGTAGCGCGCTCTCGGTGGTGATCTCCTGCTGGACGGAGGTCGGTGTGACCGTTGCCAGCACCGCAGATTGCGCCGATGGCACCGGCTTCTCGCACGACATTGGCGTGCCGGTCTTCACCGGCAGCGGCGATCCACCGGCCGGCGAGGTCAAGATCGAGATCGACACGCCCACGACCGGTGCGTTCCGGATCACCTCCTTCTCGGAATCTGGCGGCAAGTTCATGGCGACGCGCAACGCCGACGGGCAGATCGATCGGACCTGCGTCGCGAGTGCGAACATCGGCAACTGTAAATCTGGTGGAACGTGGTAGCGGCAATGACGATCCCGAGGCAGCAGCGGCCAGCGCCGACGCACGCAGTGAGGGTGATCCGATGATCGTCGGCAAGCGCGCTCGCGATGCCCGCGGCTTCACGCTCGTGGAGGTGATGTTCACGGTGCTGCTGATCGGCATTGTCGCGGCGATCGGCATTCCAACCTTCCGCGCGCAGGTCGCGAGATCCAACGATGCCGACGCGCAGGAGTATGTGCGCCAGCTGTCGCGGGCGCTTGAGTCGTGCTTCGTCGATACGCAGACGTACCTCACCTGCTCGGGAACGACGATCTTGCGCAAGTACGCCGGCCAGGCCGGCACCTCGACCGCTTCGACACTGCGCCCCGACGGCGAGCTGGCCGGAACCGGCAAGGTGGGACTGTTCGATTCAGGCGGCACGCTCGCTGCCTACGTCGAGAACGTGACCGCGACGACGTACCGCGCTTGGGCACGGTCGAAGAGTGGCAACTGGTTCATCATCACGCGCAGCACCGCGTCGCCGACCCCCGTCCGTACGTGCTCGACCACCGACGGTGGCACGACGCAGGGCGACTGCGCCGGCACCTCCTGGGGCAGCTAACCGCGCGCGCCACCGGCGGCGCACGCCGCTCAGTCAAATGCTCTGAGCCGAGCACGCTGCGGTGTTCAGGCGTTGGTCGCTGGACGGGTGACGGCGACGACGTTGAGCCAACGATCGAGGCCAACGTAGTCGGCTGGGTTGGTCGTGTACAAGGGGAGTGCGTGGGCGACGGCGGTCGCGGCGATCTGGAGGTCGGCCACTCGACGGCGGGGGCTGCGGCCGGCCGCGACGGTCGCGCCGATGAGTTGGCCGTATGCCCGGGCTGCCGTCGCGTCGAACGGCAGCGGGTCGAACTCGCTCTCTGTGCGTTGGAGAATCGCGATGCGCCGCGCACGCTCGTGGATTGCCGCGTCGCTGTCGCCGGTGACGGCATGCGGTCCCGCCGAGAGCTCCGCGAGCGTTACCGCGCTGATCGCGACCTCTTGCGGAAGATCTGACGGGGCAAGCCAATCCCGGAGAATCACGATGTTCGTGTCGATCAGCCCGCGCCGGTGCGCCACGCCATCGTCAACGGTCATAGGGGTCTTCGGCGTGCGTTTCCAACTGCGCGTCGAGATCGGCGCGGAAGCGCTCGGCGTCGGTCGCGGTCAGTCCGGCAGTGCGGTCCAGAAAGGATGACGCGGGGACGAACGTCCGGCGTGGTCGGAGTGGGATCAACTCGGCGCAGGGGTGACCATCGCGCGTGACGGTGAACGACTCGCCGTGCTCGACGGAGTCCATGATCGCTTTGGACCGCAGCCGCAGGTCACGCTGGCTAATGCGCTGATGCCCCATAGGCACAATGTAGCACCGCGTGCTACTTCCGTCGTCAAGCGCCGCTCTTGGGCGCCACACGACGCGCACCCAAACGCTCCGCGCCGCGCACCCGCCTCGGCAAGGCTGCCCTGTTCAAACCCGCCCCGGTCGGCTATCTGTCGAGTTCCATAGGACCGTATTCAGGTGGCGGTCGATCACCGAAGGGTGATGAGTAGGCAATGTCCCAGCCCCGGAACGCGGCGCCGCGCCCACGGCCGGCGTCCTGGTCGACTGCGCGGCGATGGCGGCTTCTCGCTGATCGAGGCGATGTTCGCGATGCTGCTGCTGATGACGGTCGCCGTCGGCGTCTACGGCGGCACCGGCGGTGGCCTCTTCGACATGCTCGATTCCGGCGACAAAGCGAGCGTCGCGCAGCAGCAGCGCGCGATCGCCGCGCAGATCGCCTCCAGCGAACTCGATCGCCTTAGCAGCGGCGGGACGGCCGGCACGCCGACCGTCATCACCCGCTCCGGCTTTTCGTTCACCGTCACCAGCTCGTTGACCTCCGACGGCTCGGGCACCGGCGGCGGCAAGTATGCCGCGACCTGCGACACCGACGCGTACATCGTGCAGAGCTCGCAGCGTTGGCAGGCGACCGTTGACGTCACGCTCAAGACCAGCAACACGTCGACCGACGGCCTGTGGGCTGACGGCGACGATACGCCGGTCTCGCTCGACGGCGTGATCTCTGCTGAAGCGACCGACGACGACTTCACCGAGGGGTACTTCCTCGTGTACGTGCAGGACGCCTCCGGCAACCCGGTCGACGGCGCCACCGTCAATGTGCCGACGGCGACGCAGCCGCTGCTGGTGAGCTCATCGTCGTCGCAGTGCCTCGTTTTCGCCGTGCCGGCCGGCACGACGCCGACCGCCACCGTCACCGCACCGGCCGGCATGGTGATCGACGAAACCTACACCGGCCAGACCAGCATCACCTCGGGCACCAAGTCGTTTGCCGCGACCGCAGCCAGCTCGATCGCCAAGGGCAAGCGCGGCGCCGTGACGGTGCGCTTGCGCTCCGCCGACACGGCCGACCTGACGATCAGTTTCATCACCAAGCGGCGCGAAGCCAACGGAACCACGATCACCACCGGGCTGCCGGTCAAGCCCGACTCGTTCATGTTCCAGCAGGGCTCGTCGGCGGCGGTCAACACCACCGGCCAAACCTCCACCGCGAGCGACCCCGCCTGGAACACTGCGGGGACGATCTGGGATTACAACGACGCCGGGCTGGCGTGGCCAGAGAGCGACACGACCTACCAGGCGTGGGCTGGCTCGGAAACGTCGGCGATGTCTGGCGCGTCGGCGAGCTTCACGCTGGCGGCCGAGCAGGACACGGTCACGAAAGCCACGGTCAACGTGCCCTCGGTCGATGTGCGCGCGATGAGTGGCCTGAGCTCCAGCGCGGCCGGCAGCGGGGTGAGCGGCGCGACGGTGCGGCTCTACAAGGACGCCAACAGCAACAAGGTGTGGGACAGCGGAGAGACCTACTGGGATCGCACCACTGACTCCAACGGGCTGCTGACCGATCCGTCGGTGCCGACGGCCAGCACGACGCTCAGCGCCTGCGTGTTCAGCACGCAGCCACAAAAGCTGATCGGTGTGACGAAATGGACGCTGTACGACTCGATGGCCGCGACGGTGCTTTCGCCGATCATGGTCACGCTCGTGTCGGCGGTGACGATCATTCAGAACATCATCAACGGCAAGTTGCCGGGCGTCATCGCCGCCGTGTTCACGACGACCGTCAACGTCATCAAGTTCGTCCTCGACACGCTGATCCCGACCTTCATCAACCAGGTCATCACGCTGGTCAAGAGCCTGCTGAACCCGATCGACCTGATCGCGTACCTGATCGGGACCAAAAAGGCAACGCTCACGAAGAGTTTGGGGTCGTTCCCGATGCCGGTGTGGGTGAACCTGTCGTCGGTCCCCGTTGCGGTCGCTGCACCGGGTGCGCGGCAGACGGCCTACCTGGGCTTGCCGTCGGTGACGATCGAGTTCCCAGCACCGAGCAACATTCTCGGCGTTCCGACCGAAAATCCGTTCGAGTACTACGAAACCATCACGACCTCGGCCGTCGAGGCGATGACAGCGAGTAGCACGCCGTGCATGTAACGCGCCTGTGGTTGCGCGCCCGGGTTGCCAACGGCCGCGCCCGGCTTGCCGATGATCGCGGCATGACGCTGATCGAGGTGCTGATGGGCGCCGTTGTATCGGTGATCGTCGCCGCTGCCGCGTACTCGGTGATCATGGCGGCGACGCAGGCACGGATCCGCACGACGATGCGGATGGAGACGATGAGCCGTGGGCGCGATGGAATGGAGCAAATCATGGCGCTGCTCCATGGTCAAAGCTGCTACGACACGCTGAGCTATCCGGCGTTGATCTACGCCACGAGCGACTCGATCGCCTTCTACAGCAGCTACTCAGCCTCCGGTGCAGATGCAACCGACATCGTCCAGATCGAGTGGATCGCGAACAGCAACGATTTGCGTGACAGCGGTTCGGTCGTCGGCGACCTTCAGGTCACGCGATACCCGGCAGTACACACCGATGGCACGGCGGTGACCTGGCAGGAGCTGCTGCAACGCGCGACCACACTGCCATCGGCGCGGCAGGCGACGCGAACGGTCGCGACCGACGTGTCCCGCATCGGCTCCACCTCCTCGGTGCGCGGCACCGACATCTTCACCTACTACTCCTCGGTGCAGGCCACGACCCCAAGCCCAACCATCCTCACCCAGCCTTCAACGCCCGCCACGCCATCGGTGACGCGCCCAACGGCCCAGCCGCAGCTCACCTCCTCTGGATTTTCGTATGTCGGGTATTACAGCGGCGGCGCCGTCGGGAACTACAGCAGCATCGCCGGGGTGCAAGTGAACTTTTCGGTGCGCGCCCGCACGACGCGGGTCGTCAAAGGCAACGCGCTGGAGTTCACGAACCGGGCCCCGATTGGAACGACATGCTGAAGTTGATCGATCGACTACGCAACGACGAGCGTGGCGTCGCGATGATCGTCGCGATGTTCGCCGTCGTGATGATGGCCGGCGCGGTGCTGACCGTCGCCGTTTCCGTCAACGGCGATACGCCGCTCGGCAAGCGCGACCTGTCGCGTAAGGAAGCGACGACCGACGCCACCAGCGTGCTGAACCTGTATCTCGAAGCGCTCTCGCAGAATTCGGCGTACTGGCGCACCTGCCATCCAACCGGCGGAACCTATCCCGATTCGATGGATGCCGCGATCAACGTGTCGGCAGGCACGACCTTCTGGTCGGGCTCTGGTAATGGCACGGAGTCCGACACGCGGCACTGGTATCAGGACGCAAGCGGCAGCTTCCGGTACACGATCGAGGTACTGTTGCCGTCCGGCGCGACGAATACCTGTGGCTCCGACAGTCTGCTGACCGGCGATCAGCCGGCGACGCTCAACGTGCGCGTCAGCGCGCAAAGCCTGCGCGACGGCAGCACGACCGGCCCGGTGCGGATGGTGCGCGCCATCCTCGGGAGTTCGTCGCTGACCGACTACCTTTGGGTGACGAACTACGAGACGCTCGCGCCGGCACTGATGGAAAGCACCCCAGGGTACGCGAGCGCGTACACCGAAATCGAGTCGGATAAGCCGACCGGGGGCGGTGCTGCCGGGGCAGAAACGATCTCAACGTGGGCGCAGCAGAACTGCAGCAAGTACGCCTACACGACGACCGGCGGGCTGCGCAGCGCGCTCACGCCCAGCACGACGATCCTGCGCCGCTCAGCAGCATCGAGTTCGTCGTACACGAAAGGTGATTGGACCGCTCGATATTGGGGGTATACCTATAAGAAGTCGGGTTCGAACTGGGTGAGTTACACCGCGAAAACGCGGACGCTCGGCACCGGGAACAACTCCGGCACCACCTTCAACGCGCCATCGAACTCCAGCGCGGCAACCGACACGCCGTGGACGTGGGGGAGTGCGAACGGCAACATGTCGCAGTACGGGGCGACGCAGTACTACCCTGGCACGACGATGCGGCTCTGGAAGTCGCCAACGTGGACCGACGGCTCGTACCGGGGAGTGACCTGGAAAAGCCGCACCATTACGCTGACCGCCGTTCCGAACCTCGTTGCCTGGGCGACGAAGAACACGTCGCAAACGGAGACGATTCCGCCGCAGAAGTGCTGGGAGCTGGCGCACATCGCGAGCGAGTATTCGAGCAGCAAGCTCGCCGGTCCGGTACGCAGCAACGATTCGCTACGGATCTGCGGATCGATGGGCTTCGGACGCAAACCGGCCGACCAAATCATGACCGCGGCCCCTTCCGGCTCGGACTTCCGCGCCACCAAAGACACGACGCTTGGTGCCAGCGGCACCGCCCGGATCTGCCCGAGCGGCGCGACCACCAACAAGCCGCAGGTCAGTGCGATTGCGACTGGCACCACCAGCACCGCCAACGCGACCGGCTCGTCGACGCTAGGGACGTGGAGCAACACTCAGGACCCCGTCTACATCCCAAGCGACAACTCGCAGCTCCGTGCGCAGGCCACCTCGACCTACACCCGCACCGGGCTGACCTACATCAATCTCAGCGGCAACCAGGTGCAGTTCGGCAAGTCGTACGACGGCACCGGATCGGTGAAATGGGAGACGGCGATTTCGTTCCCGGCGAACGGCATCATCGCGGTCAACTCGGCCGGATCGAACTGCTACTCCCAATATCTTTCGTATGTGCCCGATGCGACGATCAAGTACGGGTACGACCCGAGCGGCACCTACACCACCTCGCCGAACAACAAGCTCGTCAGCCGCGAGGGCTGCGGCATCGCCGTCGTCAGCGGCACCTACAGCAGTTCGCTGACGATCGCTGCGCAGCACGACATCGTGATTCGCAGCTCGGTGACGCGAACCAGCACGGCCACCACGGCGGTGCTCGGCCTCGTCGCGACCGATTGGGTGCGGATCGCGCACCTGGTCTCGGCCTCGACGCAGGCCGCTTGCGACCAGTTCCAAGCAACCGGCGGGGCGAGCACGGTGAGCGGCGGCACGGGCACGAACGAAACCACGGCGATCGGCACGACCGGAACCGGCGTTACGCAGCTCGCATATAACCCGAGCGGCATCCAGATCGACGCGTCGATTGTGGCGCTCAACGGCTCCTTCATGCTCGACCGCTGGTGGTGCGGTGCGACGCTCGGCACGTTGACGGTGAACGGGTCGATCATCCAGAAGTACCACGGGCCGGTCAACATCATCCGCGGCGACACGGCGACCGCACCGACTGCCGGGTACACCACGAAGGCGTACACCTATGACGACACGCTGCGCTCCTATCAGCCGCCCGGCTATGAGTATCTGAACATCGGCGGCGAGGGCTGGACGGTCAAGAAGCAGTGGGAGCAGATGTCGGGCTGACGGCGGCGCCGGCAGGGGCGGGGCGGCCGGCCGCGAAGAGCAGCGGCGCAAGTTCGGGCGTGGCGCGCCGATCATCCAGGGCGCCCCGTTCAAGGACCGCTGACCTGTGCTCTTCTCTCTTCTGCTCGCTGCCGCGCTCGGCCTCACGGTCGGCTCGTTCCTGAATGTCGTGATCGCGCGCGTGCCAGCCGGCGAATCGGTCGTCGCGCCGCGCTCGCGATGCCCGTCGTGCGGCCATCAGCTTGGCGCGGCCGAGAACATTCCGGTGGTGTCGTGGCTGGCGCTGCGCGGCCGCTGCCGCCACTGCTCGGCACCGATCAGCGCGCAGTATCCGCTGATCGAACTGCTGACCGCCGCGTTGTACGTCGCGGTCGTCGCGATCGGCTGGGGCGATGCGGCGCGGATCGCGCTCGGCGTGATCCTCGTGACGGCGCTCGTGCCGATCACGGTGATCGACCTGCGTACGCGCCGCATCCCGAACGCGATCACCTTGCCAGCAGCGGTGGCCCTGGTCGTCGCCGGCACGGCACTTGATCCCGGCGGCCAGCCGGGGCGGCTGCTGGCAGCGGCGGCCGTCGTCGCGCCGTTCGTGCTACTCGCGCTGGCGTTCACGCGCGGCATGGGGATGGGCGATCCGAAGCTGATGGGCGTGATCGCGCTCGCGCTCGGCCGCGCAGTGATCCCCGCAGTCTTCATCGCCTTCCTGCTGGGAACGGTCGTCGGCGTCGCGTTGATGGTGCGCCACGGCGCCCGCGCCCGCAAGACGGCGCTGCCGTTTGGTCCGTTCCTCGCGGCCGGCGCCGTGATCGGCTGGCTCTACGGCGAGCAGCTCATCGACTGGTACCTGCGGCAGTTCTGAACCGCTGCGGCCGGCTAACTCTCGTTGGAGAAGGGGTTGATCACCGCGACGCCCGCAATGGCGAATGGCGCGGTGTCGCGCGTGGCAACCGCAAATCCGGTGACGCGCGCAGTCGCAGCGATCAACGCATCGAAGTCGCTGAGCGGAGTGCCCTGCCGGCGAGCAACTGCCTGGAGTTCCGCATATGCGGTGGCGGCCGGCGCATCAAAAGGCACCAGCCGATCGGCCATCAACGGCAAGAACTCGTCTTCGAAGCGTCGGCGCAAGTCGCGCTTGCGTTTGCCTTCTGGCAGCGCAGCGATCCCGTAGCGGATTTCAGCGAGGACGATCGTTGGCAGATACAGCGACGCGGCGTCCTGCGCATCGAGCCACGCAATAACGCGCGCATCAGGGGAGCGGCGCAGCGGTTCTGAAATGACATTCGTATCAAGCAGGATCACGAGAGATCGAGTGGCTCGCTCGGAGGCATATCGGGCTGAGACTCAAGCTCGATGCCGCCGGCGTCTCGTCCAATCTCGGCGAGCAACGACCCGAGCCGGACTCGCTCCGGGGGGGACACCGCTGCATCAAGGATGGTCCGCACTTCGGCCTCGGTGCTCCGGCCGTGCGACGCCGCTCGCACCTTCAGCGCCCGATGCGTTTCGTCTGAGAGGTTTCGAATCGTAATCGCAGCCATCTGGATACCACCTTCGCCGGGATGATATCAGTATTGCGTTTCGATATCAGCAGATGCGGGGGTGCGGCAAGCGCCAATTTTCGGTGGCTGCATGGCCGCACCTCAAGCACCGTTGGTCGCTGCCGAACAACCGGCAGAGGACATTCTGTGCAGCTCCCCAGCATGAAGAACGCCAATACACCGCCGGAGGCCGGCAGCGAGCAAGCGCCGTCGAAGCCGTCGCTGCGCGAAACGCTCGAAGGTGGCCTTCGCCGCGCGCCGCGGGCCAAGAAGGCGCCGACCTACGTTGGCGTTGAAATCGAACCGGGCCGCGTGACCGTCGCGGAGGTCGCGCGGGGCGGACTGGCGCAAGTCAAGCGGGCGACCTGCGTCGCGCTCGACCCATCGGTCGTTCGCGACGGCGAAGTTGCCGACCCGCAGGCACTCGCCGATGCGCTCACCGAGCTTTGGGACGGCCAAAGCGGGCTGAGCCGCAAAGTGCGGATCGGCCTCGCGAACCAGCGCGTGGTGGTCCGCGTCATGGACCTTCCACCGGTCTCCGATAGTGACCTTCCACTGGTCGTACAGCAAAAGGCGGCACAAGACCTGCCGATGCCGGTCGAATCTGCGGTCATCGACTACGTGAGCGTCGGGGAGATCAATACGCCAGACGGCCTGCGGCGCCGCGTCGTCTTGGTGGCCGCGCGCCGCGACATGATCGCGCCGCTGCTCGAAGCGTGTTCGGCCGCGAACCTACGGGTCGAAGGACTCGATCTCGCCGCGTTCGGCATGAGCCGCGCGCTGCAACTGCCGACCGACCCCGACCAGCTACTGCTCTCCGTCGGCGGACTTTCCAACCTCGCAGTGATGCGCACCGGAATCTGCACCTTTACTCGCGTCGTCGGCGGTGGCCTTGAGCACACTGCGCAAGCGCTCTCCGAACGCATGAGTTTGACGATCGAGCATGCGCGTGCCTGGCTGCTGCATGTTGGCGTCGCGACCCCGGTCGCGGAGGTCGAAGGCGACGCCGAGATCGTCGCCGCCGCCCGCTACTACCTGGTCGAAGGAGTTCGGCGACTCGCCGGCGATGTGCGCCAATCGATGGACTTCGAGCGCTCGGTCGCGCAAGACGCACTGCCGATCGAACAGGTCGTGCTGACCGGTCCGGCCTTGCAAATCGCCGGTTTCGCCGAGGCACTCCAGCAGGAACTCGGCCTGACCGTCGTCCCGCGCACCGTCCCGCTGTGCGACGGCGTCGAAGATGTTGAACCCGGGCAGGTCGCCGTCGCGGCCGGCCTGGCGATGGGGGAGGACCCAGCATGAGAGCGGTCAACCTCGTCCCCGCCGATCAGCGATCGTCGATCGGCTTCAACCCCGGTCAGTCCGGCGGGCTTGCGTATGTCGTCGTCGGAGCGCTCGGCGCCGCGCTGCTCTGCACCTACGCCTACGCGAACGCCGACAAGCAATTGAGCCAAGCCAAGCGCGACACGCAGACGATCACCGCGACCGCCAACTCGCACGCGACTGCGGCCGCCGGGTACGGCAGCTATCAGACGGCACTGACCAGCGTCCAGCAGCGCGTGAGCGCGATCGAAAGTCTTGCCTCGGCCCGGTTCGACTGGGCGGGGACGATGCGTGAGCTCGCGCGCGTCACGCCGCGCGACGTCCAGCTCTCAACGCTGTCGCTGGATGTCGGCGGCGGCAATGGGGCGGGCGGCGCGCCGACCGTCAAGATCAACGGCTGCGCCGCCGATACCGAGACGGTCGCAGATTTCATCAGCCGCCTCGAAGCGATGCGGCGCGTGACGAGCGTCGCGCTTTCGAACACGACTGCCGGCGGGACCGCCGCGGGAGATGCCGCAGGCTCCGGTGCCTGCACCGTTGCTGAGAGCTACCGCACCTTCGCGATTGACGTGCAATACCAGGCCGGCACCGCCCGCCCAGCGGCCGACGCGACGACGACGACCGCCGCCACCACCACCACCACCGCCACCACGCCTGACGCCGCCGCGACCACGCCGACCACGGCGACGCAGCCAAATGCTGCTGTGGCGACGCCCGCAGCGACGACCCCAGCCGCCGGGGCAACCGCCGGCGCGGGCTCCACTGACGGTGCGAGCGCGACGCTGACCACTACCCCCGACGCCACCGGAGGCACGACGCCGTGACCGACGCAGCACGCAACCGGCTCCTGATCGCCACCGCCGCCGTCGTGATTGCGACGCTTGCCGTCTGGTTCCTCGTGATCTCACCCAAACGCGCGCAGATCGCCGCCGCCGAAGGCGGACGCGCCTCCGCGCAGCAGCAGCTTGCGGCAGCTCAAGCGTCGCTCGCCGCCGGAGAGTCGGCGCGTAAGGCGCTCGCTGATGCGCAAGCCACCCTGGTGCGGCTTGGGCGGGTTGTCCCCCAGACCGACGACACCGCCGGGCTGCTGGTGCAGCTCCAAACGATTGCCGATCGTCGTCGCGTCACGCTCGACGACTACCGCGTGGCGACCGGCGGGGGCAGTGGCTCCGGCTCGTCTGCCAGCAGCGCGAGTGGCGCATCCGGTGCGAGCGCAGCGAGCAGTTCGCCGAGCGCCGGTAACACGAGCGCGAAGGAAACCGACGCGGTCGCGCCCGCATATTCGAGCTCCTCGACGCAGATCGATGGCGGCCTAGCCCGCACGACGTTGACGCTTGCGCTGACCGGCACCTACCGTTCGATCGAGAAGTTCTTGCGCGAAGTGCAACGCTCAGTCGTCTTCCGAGACGCCAAACTCAAGCGGGGCACCGGGCGACTCTTTGTGATCGACAGCATCACCTATGCGCCGGAGACGTCCGACGACGGCAGCGCGACCAAGTTGAAGGCGAGCCTCACCGGTTCGGTGTACTACGGCCCCGCCCTCGAAACGCCCAGCACCTCGACGGGCTCAGCGGGCACGACATCCGCGCCGACAGGCGCAGCAACGCACAGCAGCACCGGAACCGCTGCGATCGGAGGTCTGCGATGAGCAACGATCTGTTGCAGAGCATCGGCAAGGATCTCGTCGACAAGAAGCTCTGGCCAGTCGCGCTCGCGCTCGCGGCCGCAACGGTGGCCGTCCCGGTCGTCGTCGGCAGCGGCGAAAGCTCGGCCGCACCGACAAGTGCCACCGCTCCGGTCGCCACGACGCCGGGCCTGACCGACGGCGAGCCGCTCGCGCTCACCGCGAGCACGACGACCGGCCTCTCGAAGGCGCCGAAGGTCAGCAACAAGGAACTCGACCCGTTCGCCGTGCGCAATACGTCGCTGGCGTGGTCGTCGACCAGTACCGCCGTGGGCACGCCGGAGGCGTCGACTGGCACCGGCAGCGCGACCGGCGCCTCGGGTGCCGCGACGGCCAGCGTCGATGGCGCGGCGAGCACCGGATCGACCGACGCCGCAGCATTGCTTGACGGTGCAACAGCGACCCCAACGCCAACCCCGACGCCGAGCACAAGCTCAAGTTCGAAGTCGGTGAAGGACGGCTTGACGCTCCTGTTGCAGATTGGCACCGAACCGGCGAAGTTGCTCGAACAGCAGGAACGCAAGACGGTCTTCCCCGACGAAACGGCGACCGACCCGCTGTTCGTCTACAGCCACAAGAGCAAGGCCGGTAGCGCGGTGTTCACCATCTCGTCGAACGCGACGGTGACGGCACCGGAAGGCGCCTGCTCGCCGTCGCAGACCGTTTGCGACACCCTGACCTTGGCCGTGGGCGACCGGGCGATCATCACGCCGAACGCAGAGGCAGCGACCGATGCCGGCACCACGCCTGACGCCGATGCGGCGAGCCCGGTGACGATCACGATCGTCAAGGTGGGCACGGAAACCAGCGATTCGTAACGCCACGTTCCGTTCGCCGCTGGTGGACCGCGACAGCAGCAGCAGCGGCGCCATCGAGAGTGCCCACAGCGCAAAATGGCTGAGCGCCGGCCACTGCGGCGGCACCGACCAGCTCGCCCAGAGCAGCAGCGACGCGAGCAAAGTGGCCAGCGGGAGTGCGCGCCGAGGTGCTGCCGAACTGGCTTCCCAGGCGGCGAGCGCCAGGAGTGCCGGGGCAGCGTAATAGTCGAGGTTCATTGGGTCGAGCGCGACGCGCAGCGCCAGGACTACCGCGAGCCAGGCCAGCGGATCGCGCAGTCCGCCCCGCGCGAACTGGCAGCCGGTCAACACGGCAGCGAGCAGGACGGCGAGCAACGTCGCGGTACCGCGCGTGAGCTTGCCGGGAAGGACGAACACCTCTGAGGTGCGGCGTTCCCCGCCACCGAGCTCGACGTCGATGGTGCGCTGCCGCGACACCGGCCACCACACGCTTTGCGCGTACACGCGCGTCGTCTGCGTCAAGTGGCCGGTCGTGAGGTGATACCGCGCCGGATTGGCGGCGATGCCGGGCAGGATCATGGCCGCAGCGGCGAGCGCGGCGACCACGCCAACCGTCGCGCGGCTGCGTGCGGTGCCGTGCGGCGGATCAAATGACGCCAGGACTACCGGGGCCGCGATCAACGCCCACTGCTTCGTGCCGATCGCCAGTCCAAGGAAGACGCCGGCCCAGATGCCCCGTTGGCGGGTCGCGGCGAGCACCGCGGCGACGCACAGCACGCCACCGACCAGTTCCTCTGGATGCCCGACGCGCAGCGGGGCGAGCGCGATCGGCCCGATCAGCAGGCATGCGGCGAGCGACAGCCGGTAGGTGGTCGGCCGTCGCTCGGCCGCCATGCGGAGATCGAGCCACAGCACCAACGCGACGACCGCCAGCATGCAGGCAAAAGCCCCCAGCCGATACGTCCAAGCCAGGTCGTTGCGACCGATCCACGCAAACGGCAGCCGCAGCAGGATCGACGTTGCGCCCTGCGCCGGCATCGCCGCCGTCGCCGCCGGCCAGTCGCCGCGAGCGAGCGCGGCGATCGTTGGCGCCGCGTTGTTATCGGCGGGAACGATCGAGTAGTCGCCGAACTCGGTGCGCCAGGCCGAAACGACCCACGCGGCGGCGACGGCGGTCAGCGCCAATGGCCAGGTGCGATCGCGCATGAGCTGGAGCGTAGTTTCGGCGGCGGCGGGCGGCGCCGTGGCAGCGTCGCCCCGTACACTGCTGCGCGTGCTGCACGCCCTTCGCTTCATTACCGCAGGTGAGTCCCACGGCCCCGGCCTGACGGCCGTCGTGGAGGGATTGCCGGCCGGGCTGGCGCTGGAGCGCGAAGCGATGGATGCCGACATGGCGCGCCGACAGCTCGGTCACGGACGCGGCGGGCGAATGAAAATCGAGCAGGACCACGTCGTCGTCACCAGCGGGGTGCGGTTCGGGCAGACGCTCGGCGGCCCAATCTCGATCACCGTCCCCAACCGCGACTACCAAAACTGGGAATCGCGGATGAATCCGTGGCCGGTCGATCAAGAACCGGAACCGGTGAGGATGCCGCGCCCCGGCCACGCCGACCTCGTCGGCGTGTGGAAGTACGGCGCCGGTGACGTGCGCAACATCCTTGAACGTGCCAGTGCCCGCGAAACGGCGGCTCGCGTGGCGGCCGGCACGCTCGCCCGCGCATTCCTGAACGCCGTCGGCGTTGAAGTGCGCTCGCATGTCGTGCAGATCGGGCCGGTCGTCGCGCCGCCGCGCACGCAGGCGCTGACGCTCGCCGATTTCGATGGCGTCGACGACGATCCGGTCCGCTGTCTCGACGCCGACGCCAGTCGCGAAATGGTGCGCCACATCACCGTGCAGCGCAAAGCCAACGAGTCGATTGGCGGCGCCTACGAAGTGCAGGCGTTCGGCCTCGTGCCCGGCCTCGGGTCGCATGTCGCGTGGGACGAACGGCTCAACGGCCGGCTGATGGGCGCCGTCGGCTCGATCCAAGCGCACAAAGGCGTCGAGATCGGCGATGGCTTCCAGCTCGCCGCGACCCCCGGCAGCCAAGCGCACGACGAGATCTTCGGCGGCCCGGACGGCATCCACCGCACCACCAACCACAGCGGCGGCCTCGAAGGCGGCATGACGACCGGCGAACCGCTGGTGCTGCGCGCCGCCGTCAAACCAATCCCAACGCTCACCAAGCCGCTGCGCTCCGTCGACCTGGAAACCGGCGAACCGGCGCAGGCGCTGCGCGAACGCACCGACTCCTGCGTCGTACCGGCCGCCGGGGTCGTCGGTGAAGCGATGGTCGCCCTGGTCCTCGCCGACGCCTACCGCCAAAAGTTCGGTGGCGATCACATCGACGACGTGCTCGCGTCGCTGCGCTCCTACCGCGAGCGCATCGGCTGGCACACGGCGCCGGTCGCCGGCTAGCGGCCATGCCAGGGGCGCTCGTGTTCGTCGGCTTCATGGGAGCCGGCAAGTCGACGGCCGCGCGCGCTGCCAGCGACGCGCTCGGCCGGCCGCTGGTCGACATCGACGCGCAGATCGAAACCGACGCGGGACGCACGATCCCCCAGCTGTTCGAAGCGCACGGCGAAGCGGGCTTCCGGGAGATCGAAGAGCGCACCATCCTCGACGTGCTCGGACGGGTCGCCCACGGCACGCCGGTCGCACTCGGCGGCGGCGCGCTCACGAGCGCGCGCGTCCGCGAAGCGTTGCGCGCGCACACCGTCTGCTGGTTGGAGATCGACGAGTCGACGGCCTGGCGGCGCGTGCAGCGCAGCGACCGTCCGCTCGCACGCGACAAAGAGACCTTCGGCCGGCTCTTCGCCGAGCGGCTGCCGATCTACGAAGCAGCCGCAGACGTGTTCCTCCCGCAAGCCGGGCGCAGCTTCATGCAGGCCGTCGTCGCACGGCTACTCGAAGCCGGCGGCGGACGGCGGCTCGCGTTCGCGCGCGCCGCTGACACGGTGTATCCGGTGTGGTTCGGCAACCGCGTTTGGCCGGCGACCGATCCGCAGCGCGACCTACTGATCACCGATGCAAACGTCGGCGCCGCGCACGGCGCAGTTGCTCCAGCCGGGCGCCGTGCGCG
>JASGGQ010000049.1:0-17119 GCA_047604965.1 Patulibacter sp.
CTTGGGCGGGTGCGCGCCGCGGTGTCGTCCGATCAGCTGATGGGCGCGGAGGGCTGGGCGAGCAGAGCCCAGTACGCCGCGTTCCGGGCACTGCTGGCTCCGGAGTGGGGTTTCGCGGGCCGCGTGCGGAGACCGCCAACCGACCCGGTCAACGCGTTGATCTCGTTCGCCGCAGTGCTGCTGACGCAAGAGGTGGTCGCCGCCTGCATGCAAGCAGGGCTGGTGCCGGAGGTTGGCGTGCTGCACGCGCCGCGGCCGTCGAGGCCGAACCTCGCACTGGACTTGATGGAGGAGTTCCGGCCGATACTGGTTGATGGCCTCGCCCTTTCGATCGTGCGGCGACGCCTGCTGCGACCGGACGATTTCACGCGCGACCCGCGCACGGGCGGGGTGCGGATGAGCGGCGCGGCGAAGGTGACGTTCCTGCGGGAGTACGAGCGGCGGATGCTGTCGCGGTTCACGCATGAGCCGACCGGCCAGCAGCTGTCGTACCGCCGCGGGCTCGCAGAGCAGGCGCGCCAGTTCGCCCGTTGCTGCCACGACGGGACGGCTGCGTACGTGCCGGTGCTGCTGCGGTAGCGTCATGCGGTACGTGATCGCCTACGACATCGGCGACGATCGCCGCCGGCAGCGCGTCTACGCGACGCTTGATCGCGTCGGTGACCGGATGCAGGGCTCCGTCTGGGAGCTGGACGTCGATGCGACGGCATTGGCCGACGTGCTCGACCGCGTCGTGTCGATCATCGACCCTGCGATCGATTCGATCCTCGTCTACCGCGTCTGCGCCTCCTGCGTCAACGCGTCGATCGCGGCCGGCGCCGCGCCAGCGCAGTCGCTTGACCCGTTCGTGATCGCGTAGAAGACAGTCGCGGCGAGTCACGGCAGAGTCCCGCATCGCCGGTGCGCGACTTGGAACGAGCACACGCACGACTCCGCCAAGACCATCGTGTTGTAGTCCGGCATCGCCGGTGGGCGACTTGGAACCTCAATGGTACCGTCAAAGGCTGGGTTAAGGGTGTTGTAGTCCGGCATCGCCGGTGGGCGACTTGGAACCACGGTGATCAATCAGACGACGATCCAGATCAGTTGTAGTCCGGCATCGCCGGTGGGCGACTTGGAACCCGACGGTGCAGATCAAGAACTGGTCGGCCTTGTTGTAGTCCGGCATCGCCGGTGGGCGACTTGGAACCTGCAGAGGGGACAAAGACGCTCGTCTTGGTCAACGTTGTAGTCCGGCATCGCCGGTGGGCGACTTGGAACCGCCAAGATCATGCTGCGTCAGCAGGTAGATCTGCGTTGTAGTCCGGCATCGCCGGTGGGCGACTTGGAACCTGTGGTAGTCGAGTGCAAGGCAGGTGAAGTCCGTTGTAGTCCGGCATCGCCGGTGGGCGACTTGGAACCCCTAGTCGCCGTGCGCCTATGTCCTGCGGGCGCTTTCGGGGGCGCCTGTGCCGGCCCCAGGAAACGCTCGCACGTTTCCGCAGGCTAGCACACGGCAACCGGGCGGCAACGCCGGCGAATGAGCCGGGTTTCCCCTGCGTGAGCGGCATTTTCTGCGTGCTGTGCGGATGATCGCGGCCGGTTCGCTGCCCGCCAGCGCTTGATCCGGGCCGCCGCTACGCGGCGCGAATCCGCGATCCGCCGGCCGCCACCTCCGGATCATCGCGTCGACCGACGCACGGCCTGCCCTGACGCGGCAGCCCGCCACCGCGTTCTCCCTCCAGCGTCGGCCGTTGCAACACCGCGACGGCGACGCGGCAACCCACCCGAAAGGAATCCCCATGGCAGTGTGCACGGCTTGCGACGGCAGCGGCTGGTACGGCGTCGGCGGCCCCGGCGCGTGGAGCTCGTCGGTGTGCTCCAAGTGCAAGGGCAGCGGGCAGGTGCCCGGCTGAGCCACACCGCGGTGGGGGCCACCCCCCCCCCCCCCCCCCGCGGCACCGAACATCCGTGGTGACAGGGTTCTTGCGGCCAGTCAACGCTCGTAGCCATACAAACGACGGTCCATGCAGTCCGTCGTCGTCCGGTTCAAGACCACCGGCACCCAGCGCTACATCTTCGCCTCGCCGCGCCTCCGCGAGCAGATGGGCGGCTCCGAGCTGGTGGCGAAGCTCGGCGACTGGACGGAGCAGGCCTGCCGCGACGCCACCGGCCACGACGAAGTCAACGCCGAACCGCTGATCGCGGCCTCGGGGATCGCCACCGTCATCGTCACCGCGCCAGATGGCGACGCCGCCGAGCGGGCAGCCGAGCAGATCATCACCGAGGTCACGACGAGCGCCCTGTGCGACGCGCCGGGCCTCGAACTTCGCGTCAGCCGCTCGGCCGCAGCCGATCCGCGCTGCACGCCACTCTGGGAGCAAACGCAGGCCGACGCCCCGGCCGACACGCCCCTACCACCCGCCCTCAGGCGGTTTCAACGCAACCCGCTGACCGAGCCCTGCGCCTCCAGCGACTACGCGGCGACACGGCAAGTCTCCGTCTCCAAAGACACCCGACGGTGGCTCTCGCCGCCGACGTACAAGCAGTTCAACGCCGGCGACGAGGCACGTATCCGCCTGAATGCGGACTTCGGCCAGGAGCTCGGCGCGTTCCCGACCATCGACAAGCTCGAGCACGCGATCGGGCATCTGCGCTGGGCCGCGTGCGTCCACATCGACATCAACGGGCTCGGTGACCTCTTCGGAGGGATTCATCGCGCGGTCCTCGACGTGCTGGCAGATTGGGATGAAGATCTCGACCCCATCCGCGCAAACGTACGGCAGGCACGACAGGGTGGTGATGCCATCGAGGCCGAAGCAGCAGACGCTGCTTTGCGTGACTGGTACATCCGGCCAAGCGAGATCGCCGACGATTCGGCGACGAACGCCGAGCTGGCATCAGCGCTCTACGCCGCGGTGCTCCAGCGCCTCTCCCGGCTCGTCGACCAGCTGATGACGCAAGCCGTCCGCGACGCGAAGCCTGACGGCGGCAGCGACAACGACGAGCGCCTGCCGATCGTGCCGCTCATCCTCGGCGGCGACGACCTCACCCTCTACACCGAAGGACGCCTCGGCCTCGACGCCGCGGTCGCGATCCTCAAAGGACTCCCGGATCTCACTCGAAACGCGTTTCAGCAGGAGTGCGACGAAGTCCCTTCAAGCCTCACCGACGCGCTGCCCGGCGTTGACGCGGAGTTCCTCGCCGAGCTGTGGCAGGGAGTGTGGAAAGGAGCCGTGCTCGGCAAAACGCCCAACGGCCTCGGTGCCTGCGCTGGCGTCGCGATCATCAAGCCGCACTTCCCGATGCTCGCGGCGTACCGGCTCGCTGAGGATCTCACTGCTTCCGCCAAGGCGATCAAGAAGATCGACGTCTCCGCCTGCGCCCTGGACTTCCACGTCCACTACGACAGCGTCGGCGGCGATCTTCACGCGATCCGCGATCGGCTGGGCGTCGACCGCTTCGCGCGGCCGTACGCGATCGGCACGCCGCTAGCGAACCCCACCACCCCGCAGGTGGAGTGGCTGGAGCGTCACTGCTGGGACGACCTCATCGCGATGCGTGACGCCGTGGTGCGAGCGGGCGTCAGCACCAACTCGCCGGGCCGCCGTCAGTTTTGGGCGATCCGGGAGGCCCTCGGACGCGATCGAGAGACCGCCGAGACGTTGTTCAACGCCGCCGTCCGCCAGGTAGGCGATCAGCTTCACGCGCTCTCCGGGCCGAAGTGGTCGGCCAGTGACGGCTCCCAGTCCCTGTTCTGGCCCGACGGGCCGCCGCCCGATGCTGCGGCCACCGCAGATGATGCGCCGCGGCCGGAAGCCACCCGCGCGCTTGACGTTCTCGATCTCGCCGCCTTGGAGCGTGGTGCATGACTGCTCAGCGTGCGCATCTGACGATCGAGCTGCCGTCGGCGTGGCGGATCGGCACCGGCGCCGGCGTTCCGGGCGGCGTTGATGCCAGCGTGCAGCGTGACATCGACGGGCTGCCATCGATCCCGGGCAAGACGCTGACGGGGCTGCTCTCCGAACGCGCGACCGTCATCGCAAGCTGGCTCAGCAAAGCCGACGGCGTCGATTGGCACGCCGTCCGCGATGCCGTCTTCGGGACCGGTGGCACCGATGACAAGGCCGCAGCCGCGCTCAGCGTGCGCCCCGCGCTGCTGGCCATCAGCGACGCCGACCGCGCCGCCGCGGTGTGCGTCACCACCGCCAGGATCTCCACGGCGAACGATCGTGCCGGCGGCACCGCGCTCACCGGTTCGATGCGCCTGCGGGAACAGGTCAACGGCGGGCATCGATGCGTCGCGCCGATCACGCTCGACAGCGCGCTGCTGGCGCAACGCAAGTGCAAGCTCGCGCATGCGGAGCAGCTCCTTGCGCACGCCGCCAAGCTCACCACCAGCATCGGTGCGCAACGTCGGCGCGGGCTGGGAGTCGCGAAGCCAACCGTCGGCGAGTTCGCCCCACTCAAACGGCAGCCGCTTTCGCAACCCACCACACCGCCGGACCGACGTGTGGACGAAGACGTGTGGCGCGCCGTCGATCTGGAAGTCGCCGCGCTCACCCCGCTGCTGCTCGCCTCGCAGCTGATCGGCAACGAGCGCACCTCCGATCAAGCGGCCCCCGGCACGTACCTGCTGCCGATCGTCGCGCAGGCGCTGCGAGCTGCGGGCGCTGATCGCAGCGCGGTCGATCGGGCGATCAGCACCGGGCGGTTGATCGTGACCTTCGCCGTCCCGAGCGTCGAGCTGCCGGGCGTCGGCAGCATGCGCACGCTGCCAACGCCGAGCCTGCTGCGCACGGAGAAGAACGCCCCGTCGCTCGCCGCGGGTGGCGTCGCCGAATCGCTTTGGGCGGTGCAGGACGACGATCCGGACGCGCCGCGGCGGCGGCTCAAATCCCATCCTGCGGCGTGGATCACCCCACCGCAACGTGACGACAGCGGCGCCTTGATGACCACCGCCCCGGTGATCGCGATGTCCGACCACGCGCACGCGATCATCGACGGCGGCCGGCAGCGGCCGACCGTCGCCTCCGGCGGCCTGCACACCACGCGCGCGTTGCCGGCGCGCACGGTGCTCCGTTGCGCCGTGCGATGGCACGCCGACCTGTTGAACGTCACCGCCGAGGCCGTCGCCGAGCAGCTGCACGGCCTCGAAGCGGCAATCGGCGAGTCCAGCAAAGACGACTACGGCCACGCCCTGCTCGCTGCCCGCGCCGAAGCCCTTGCGCCCGCGGAGGGCCAGGAGGAGCGCGCCGATGTCGCGCTGCTGCTCCGCAGCCCAGCACTGGTGCGAGACGCGCGCCTGACCTGGTCACCAGACGCCAACGCGCTGCTCGCGGCGATTCGCAAACAGCTGGATCGCCCCGACCTCGTGATCGCCCGCGACGGCAAGGGCCGGCCGCAGGCCGCCGTCGAAGCGACCCGCATCGCCGGGTGGGTGCGCGCGTGGCAGCGTCCGCGGCCAACGCTGATCGGCGCCGCACGCGGCAGCTGCATCGTGCTGACCAGCGAGGACGACACGCCGATTCTCGCTGAGGAGATCAAGCGGCTCGAGCTCGAAGGCATCGGCGAACGCCGTGCCGAGGGGTTCGGCGAGGTCGTCTCCGCGCCCTGGCTCCTGACGCGCGACGCGCTGCACAGCACGGCATCAGCGCAACCGAATGCGACGCTGCGGCCTGCGGCGCAGCGGATCGCCCCCGGCAACGGAGACCTGCTGACCGCCATCTACATCCCAACCGAATCGCGCACGAGCGTCACCGCCGCCGCCCACGTCGACCGCGCCACCGCCGTCGTCCGCGCGAACAACCCGGCACGCCGTCACGAGCTGGGCTTCCACTCCGGCGCGGAGCTCTCTGCCAGCAATGCCGGTCAGCTCGTGCGCCGGATCCAGCGCTGGTCGCGAGACGAAGACCCGAAGGCGCGCGAGGCAGAGATCAGCGGCTGGCTCGGCAAGCTCGTGAATCGGGAGCGCTGCTCAAGTGAGATCCGCGCCGCGGTCGACCGGGAACTCGCAGCGCTGTCTGCCTCTACTGATGCTGAAGCGGCAACCCAGCGGGCGATGCTGGCCGCCGAATACGAAGAGGTGGTTCGCAGGTGGCGGCGCGACCACGCCAGCAAGCGCGTGGAGGTAGCAGCATGAGCCACGCTCCCGGCTACGTGGCGATCTCGCTGACACTCGTCACGCGCGCACCGCTGCGCGTCGGTGCCGGCCGGCAGGACGCCCTCATCGACCTCCCGGTCGAGATCGGCGCCGACGGCAAGCCGTACGTGCCGGGCACCGGCCTCGCCGGAGCGCTCCGCGCCGCCGTCTGCCCCGACCTCGACTGGTTCTGGGGGTCGACCGACGACGCAAGCGGCAGCGCCAGCCTGATCACCGTTTGCGACGCGCCGATCACGCCTGCCAAGATCGCCGCGCAGCAACCGGTCCGCGGCCGCACCGCCATCGACCCGCGTACCGGGATCGCCAGCGACGGCAAGCTCTTCACCGAGGAGACGGTCGCGCCTGGCGCCACCGTCCACGTGCGGCTCACGCTCGATCGCGCCACGTTGCAGACGCGGAACGGCAGCCGTGACCTTGATGTCGCTGCGGCGCTCATCGAAACGGTGCGGCGTGACGGGCTCTCGCTCGGCGCCGGCTGGGGGCAAGGGCTCGGCGGCGACGCCGAGCTCCAGCGCGCCGAGGTGATCGAGCTAGCGCCACCGAGCAATCTGGTGGAGCTCGGCAGGTTCACCGATGTCGTCGCGACGCTGACGCCGCCCACGGTCGGCTCGTGGACGAACGAGCCCGCGATCGCCCAGCTGGTGCAGAGCGGTGCGACGTGGGCGCAGGCGCGCAAGGACCACGCGCAATGGCTGGAGCCCGCGCCGATCGCCAGCATCGCGCTCGCGCTCGAATCCGATGACGGCTCGAGCGCCATGACGCTCGACAGCGACGCCGCCGGCACCTTCGCGCACGTGCTCGCAACGCGGGAGACGCCGAACGGCCGCATCCCCGTGCTCCACGGCAGCGGGGTGCGCGGCGCTCTGCGCGCCCAGGCCGAGCGGATCCTCGCCACCGTCGTCGGCGCATCCGGCGTGCCTGAGGCCGCTGCCCGCGTCCGCGCGCTCACGCGCGGCCTTCCTACCGACGTGCTCTTCGGGTTGAGCGATGCGCGGGCCAAGCTCCTCGCGCAGGCGGAGGCCGACGAGGTCGACGAGGCCGGCCAACCGGATGAGGCTGCCGCGGCCGGTGCCGCGTCGACGAGCGCCCAGCCCCCAACGTGGAAGCTGGGGGCTGGCGCGCTGCGCGTTGAGGACATCCTCGGCAGCGCCGAGATCGCCATTTCGGGCGCTCAGTGGGAGCAGCTGCTCGGGTCGACGGAGATCGACGAGCAAGTCCGCGCGCTGCTTCGCGAGATCACCTGGGCTGACCAGGACGACGCGGGAGCAGCCGCGCAGCCCGACGCAGACGCAGACGCAACTGGTAACAGGGAGGCAGTTCCACGCGCCGCGTTCCACGCGCAGACGATGCTGCCCCGCAGCCCGTGGACGGGCGGAGGCGTGCCGACCGGTCCGTTCACCAGGCTCGAAGCCCGCCCCGAGGCCGGTCAGGAGCTCTTCGAGAAGGCAACCCTGCGCATCGACCGGCGTCGGCTGCCGGAGGATGACCCATCGCTGCTGGCCGCGTCGATCGTGCTGCTGGCGCTGACGCTCCTGGATTGGAGCGACGGCGAGTTCGCGATCGGCTTCGGCGGCGCGCGCGGCCTCGGGCGGCTGCGGCCGACGACCGCGGCCGTCGCCGCTCCTGACGGCATCCCAGCCGACGAGAAAGCCCCAGGCGCCGAGGAGCCGGCCGCAGCCCCGCCGCCGGTCGCCCTCGGCCCAGGGCACCGAGGAGATCACGCGGAACACCTGCGCGCGCTGATCACCACGCTCGCCGCCGGTGCCGGCGTCGACGAGGACGCCGACGCGCTGATCGACAGCTGGGCGCGCTACGCGGACGAGCTCACCGAGGCGGCACGCAAGACGGACACCGTCAGCGCGTTGCAGGAGGGATCGGCATGAGCCGGCAAACGCTGCGTACCTGGCAGGCCCCGGCCGGCTCAGACGACACCGGACCGGCCGACGCGCTGGCCAACGCTGGAGCGTGGCTCACCGACGGCTGGGCGTTCGTCTCCAGGCGCTCCGCCTACGAGGTTTGGCACTGCAACGGCGGCAGCTGGACGCGCGAAGGCGACAAGCAGCCGTCCCCCGCGTCCACGGTGGACGACGCTTGGGAGATCCGCGCGTTCGGCGCGCGGGGCGAGGTGCGTTACGTCGAGGGCTCAGGGGCGATCGCCATCGCGGTCGAATGCGACGCGGACGGTGCCGAAGGCCCCAGCGGCTGGCAGCCCCTGAACGCGAGCGACGTCCCGGTGCATACCACGCTGAAGCACGACTACCGGCTGACCGGCGGCGGCACGCTCAGCGCCACCGAGATCGTCGCCGTCGGCCACCACGGCGCGGCGTACGTCGCCGACGAGCTGTACGTCGCAATGAACACCGAGCAGGCGTAGCGGAGGTTCCCGGTGCCGCAGTTCCTCAACCCCTACACCTTCGTCCCCTTCGCGCCCGAGCCGAAGGGGCAGCTGGGACGCGGCGCGCCTCCCGGCCACGACGAGTACCTCCCCGACCGGTACCACGGCCGTTTGGAGGTCAAGCTCACAGCGAAGACGCCGCTGGTGCTGTTCGACGAGGCCAGCTACAACCAGAAGCTCCGAGACGGCACCGAGCACGGCTCCGAGCACGGCTCCTTCGCCTGCCCGACCACCCCGGACGGACGACCGCTGCTGAGCGCCACCACGGTGCGCGGCGCGATCCGCGCGCAGTACACCGCGCTCACCGGCTCACGCCTCACTACCTTCCCCGAGCAGCAGCCGCTGACCGTACGCGAGCAGCCGCAGCCAGGGCAGGCGGGAGACCCCTTCGAGCCCATTCGCGTCTCACGCGACGAGGACGGGAAGCTCGTCTACCAGCGCCTGCGGGACCAGTATCTGGGGGACGACGAACACCTTGCGGCCGTGCCGTTCAACCCCAGCCGCCATCGACCGTGGAAGTCCTCAGCGCGCATGGTCGGTATCAACAATCCCCTGACGGTTGACGATCACGGCGCTCACGTCGTCGCAGCCGTTGTCTGGTGTTCCTGGAAGAGAGGCCGGCAAGACCGCACCTTCTATCGCGTCGTGTCGCTGGCGCGCATATCTGAGGCTGCCACGCCCGACGACCTCGCGCGTGCGTGCCGCAGCGTCCAAGCTGACTCAGAGCGAGCCAGACTCGCCGAGCAGCCCGATGGAGGTAACGTCCCGATCTGGGGCGACACGACGGTCTCCGATCCCACCGACCCCGGCTTGGTACGAGCACTCGTGCGGGGCCGGATGCGGATTAGCGGTCGAACGGCGAGCAACAAGCACGACGAGCAGCTGTTCATCCTGGAACGCTGCGCCCATGGTGAGGTGCTGACCGGCAAGGACGAGTTCGAAAAGGTCCCGCTGCCGCCCATCGCGGAGGTTCAGTGGACGCAGATCGCCTCTGATCATGAGCGAGGCCTGGGCAGCGGCGAGCCCGACGCCGGGATCGTGCGCGGGCAGTGGGCGTGGCCCGGCCGCACGCTCGAAGAGCAGCAGCTCGTGTGGGCGTTGTTCGATGACAACGACGAGATCCAAGAGGTCGTGCCGACCGCGTACGCGCCCCGCCGCATCCAGCGGCCAGCTCCTGCCGAAGCGCTGCCCGACCATGTTCGCCCGATGGTCGCGAGCTTGAGCCGCAGCGATTGCTCCTCGGCTGATCGCGTCTTCGGATACGTCGTCCAGCAACGCGGTGCACGCGACGCGGCCTACCGCAGCCACCTGCGTTTCAGCCCCGTCTCCTGCCACGATACGTCTGGGCACTGGAAAGTCGACTGGGGGGATCCTGGTCTTCCGCTCGCGATCCTCTCCTCCCCCAAGCCGACGCTCAAGGCCTTCTACGGTCCAACTACAGGGCCTCGCGGCTTGAAGCTGCCTGGCGTTAAGCGCTACTGGCAGCGCAGCGGCGAATCGCGCATGCCGCCGCTGCCTGGCCCGGCTCCAGATAATCCGACTGCGGTCGACGGCCAGCACCTCGTCGGGCGCGCGCATGCTCCGGGGCCAGGTCAAGCTCCTAGGGCCGACAACGTCGTGTACGGCTCTCTGATGCCGGGCGGCCTGCGCACGAAGCAGAACCGCTCGGTGCGCAGCTGGGTCCGGACTGGGACCGCATTCACCTTCTCGATCGACTTCGACAATCTCACTGCCGCCGAGCTCGGTGCTCTGCTCTGGGTGCTCGGAACCCGCAGCCGGAATGCTGAGCACTCGCCAGCTGCGCGCCTTGCGCTTGGCGGCGCGGTCCCGCTTGGCTACGGCAATGCCAGCGTCGAGGTCAAGCTCGACGTTTCCCATATCGAGCGTGGGGATCATCGTGCCGCGCGCTACCGAGCGCGCACTCCGGGTGAGAACGACTCGCCGCATCAACACGCGCAAGCGTCGCTGGTCGCCCTCGAGAGCGCGCTGCTTGAAGCAGCACGCGATGCCGGGTCTGCCCCCGAAGCGATGAACGCGCTCCCGCACGTCCAAGCGCTGCACGCCGTCGAACGCGCAAGTTTCGGATCACCGCGAGGTCCCCTTCCCGTGCTGTACCCGAGGCCCCGTTATGCCAACCCAGGTGCCGTGGGTAACGAGGGGTACAGGTGGTATAGGCCGCTACCCGATGCGCACAGTATCTCCGCCGTTCCGCCCGGAACCGTTCCCAACGACGGAATCGACGAGCTTCAGCCCCCTGTCCGCACCCCACCGCTTCTGGAGATGGGCGCATGACCACCCGGCCGCCCCACCCCGCCGACGCTCCGCCGCTTGCGCTCTCTCTCACCATCCCGGTGCTCGGGCCGACGCGGCCGACCCCCGGCAGCGCGAACCTGCTGCGGCGCGGGGTGCTGCGGCACGCGAAGGCCGCACATCCTGCGCTCGCGGAACGGATGCACGACGACCCGGGGCTTCACACACGTAGCTGGACGGTGTCGCCGCTGCTCACCCAGCGCGGCCGCCAGCAGGTGCGCGTGACGGCGTTCGGCGCCGACGCCGTCACCGCGTTGATCGTGTCGCTGACGCCTGGTGAACCGCTCGTCCCCGACCATTGGACGTTCGCACCGCGCGCCGAGTGGATCGGCACGCAGCTGCGCGACGACGCGCCACTCGGTGCCTGCGACGAGACGCGGATCGTCGCGCTGCGCCTCGCATCGCCAACGGTGTTCAGCGGCGTCGAGCGGCGCGCGCTTGATCCCGAGATCACCTCGCGCCGCCTGCTCGAGCGCTGGCGCCAGCGGATCATCGAGCACGCACCCGGCTCCCGCTTGGCCGCTGCCTGCGACGCCCCCGGCGTTCATGCCGCTGCGGAGGCGGCGCTCGTCGTCACCGGTGACGTACGCCGCGAACGCGTCCGCCATCCGCGCGAACGATTTTTCGTCGACGCGAGCATCGGCACCGTGCAGCTCGTCCTTCCCGCCGGCCCGCACGCGGCGACGCTCGCCGCGATCGCGAACGCCGGCCCGTTCCTCGGCACCGGCCGCTACGTCGCGCAGGGGTTCGGGCAAGTGCTCTCCGTTCCCGGCACGTCGGTCCGCCGGCCCGCCCCGGCCCGCCGCCGCTCCCGGCCGCAGCCGGTGCGGCCCCGCAGCGGCCGGCCGATCACCGCGATCGCAAGGCAGCGCGTCTGAGGTCGCCCGACGCGCTCTCCCTGCGCCCGGTTGCATCCCCAGCGCGCGCTGTCACCCTGCATGAGATGAGCGCAGCACCTCTGCTGTCAAGCCGAGCTACCCAGGAAGCGGATCCATGGCACTGATCTGGCGCAGCGTCGTCAACATCGACGACGACGCGATCCGCGAGCGAGGACCGGCGGCGGTCGCAAGCTGGCTGGCGTACAAGACGGCAGGCGAGCATGAGCTTCCGCCTGCCGGAAGCCGCACGGAGTTCGTCACCGCAGATCAGTTCCGCGAGAACGCCACGATCGCCAACGAGGTTGAGGTCGCCGTAGAAGCGCGCGACGGCAGCTGGGCGTATCGCAGCGCCTGGACCGAGCATAAAGACGGCGAGACCGTCAAGACGACGACCACGTTCCTGCATTGGGGCGGCGGCGGTGCCGCATGGGTCGACCTCGACCGCTCCGGGGCGCAGGCGTTCGAGTTCCCCTGGATCCCGAAGGCCCCTGGCGTCATGCGAGAGCTGCTGCGCTCGCTCACCTGCCGGCGCGGCGAGATCAGGCTGCTCGACGCTCCTCAGCTCATCGAGCCGGGCGATGTCCCCGACCTGATGACCCAGCTGCTCGACCCCGCGCGCGAGATCCCGCTGGTCGTCATCTCACCGACGGCAGCCGAGCTCGCCGCCTCCCAGCTCGAGACCACGCAGGAGCGCGCCGACGCGCTGCACCTGCGCCTCAAGGGGATCGCCCCGGTCTACATGCTTGGGGCAGGCGCCGTCAGCCTGCTATCCCGGCGGCTCCTCGACAGCGTAGGCGAGGACTTCGACGTGCACAGCGGCGCGATACGCAGCTACCTCCCCGGGCTCAGCGCTGAAAGCTCGCATTGGAGCCACCGGCTCGTGCCGGCCCACCGGCTCGAAGGGCGACCGGCAGCAGCGGTCGCCGAGATCGTCGCCTCCTCCCTGCAACGCGCCGCGTGCGCGCAGCCGCTGCCAGCGGCGTGGACGCCGCTCCTGCGCGATGCGATCACGGGGCAGCACCGCCAGGGTGGCGAGGTCGATGCGATCTACGAGCTTGTCGACGAGGCCGAGCGCGAGCTGCGCAACGAGCGGCACGCCCGCGAGCGCGCGCAACAGGAGGTCGAGAGCGTGCGCGTCGCGGCCGCGGAGACGGAACAGGAGTGCGAGCAGCTTCGCGGCGAGGTGGCGTGGCTGCGCAAGCAGTTGAGCGCGTCGAGCAGCGCCCCCGACGCGAGCGCCTGCCCGCCAGCTCCGGAGGTCTCCCCCGAGACCTGCGGCGAGATCCCCGCGCTCGTCCGCGAGCACCTCGCGTTCGTGGAGTTCCCCGAGGCGGAGTGGGAGCACGCAGAGCAGCTCGACACGCACATCAGCACGTCGTGGGCGAAACGCGGGTGGCGCGCCTTGCGCGCGCTCAACGCCTACGCCAGCGCGAAGTCGGCCGGAGCGTTCAGCGGCAACTTCCGGCAGTACTGCGCGGAGGGCCATGAGGAGTCGGTGTCCGCCAGCTGGATCGCGCTCAGCGAGAGCGAGACGACCGACAACAACCCCAAGTTCCGTCAGCTCCGGACGCGCACGATCAGCGAAGACTGCGGTCGCGGCTCGCGGACGTACATGCCCGCCCACATCAAGATCGAGCAGGGCGGCTTCCCCGCCCCACGCATCCTCTTCCACGACGACACCGACGGGCTAACCGACAAGATCCACATCGGCTACTTCGGCGAGCACCTGGAGAACAAGTCCAAGTCGTGACGGGACGCCCGCTCACGTCGGCACCGAGCGAGGTGCGTCACGATGGCGGCATGTCTCCGCAGCGCATCGTCCTCCAGCCGATCGCGGAAACCGATGTGCTGTTTGCGCCGCTCGACCGCGGCGCGAACGGCACCGTCCTGCTGCCGATCCTCAACCGGTCGATCGTGCGCAAGCTCGACGTCGTCGAGCACGACGATCCGCTGACATTCGCCAACCTCAACGAGGAACTCGTCGAGCGGGCCGGTGCCAAGCTCGCCGACCGGCTCAGCAACGACACCGCCTGGATGCCGCGCATCGCAGCGACGCTCGACAACATCGCACGGCGCAATCCTCGCCCGTGGACCCTCCTGCTGATCGGCACCGATCAGCCTCCCCGCGCCACGGCGACAGGCAACCTCGAGTACAACCCGTTGGACACCGCAGTGGCAGCCAAAGTGCTGTGCCGCGCCCTCCAGGATAAAGCCGTGCAGGAACGCTGGCCGGCGCTCCAACACGCCGATCTCAGAATCGCGACCACCCCGCGGCCGCTCGACGTGCCCTCCACCCTTGGTGCCATCGCAGCGTCAGTCCTTGATCTCCTCCCCCAAACGCCTCCAGGCCGCGGCACGGCACCGCCGATCGAAGCACGCATCGGCGCCGGCATACACGCACTGTCATACGCCACGCTCGCCGCCGCAGGCTGGCTCAGCGTGCTGTGCGCGCAGCGGGTTGAAGGGTACTTGTGCACCTCGTTTCCGCCCCTCTGGAACGCCACCGAGAGAACGCCCGATCCGGAGCAGCTGCCCGAGTGGAGCAAGTTCGACTCGAACCTCGGGATCGACACAGCCGTACTCAGAGCCCAGGCCGCAAAGAGCTTCGAGCAGGCGAAGCTTCGACTCGACCCGCACGCCCTGCTGATGCTGCACAAATTGCTGCAGCGGGTGGAGCAGGGCGACGAGTCGGGCGCAGCCGGTGCTGATCGCCTCGCCCGCTGGCTCTCGCGCCACAACTATGCCGCCGTCAACGACGACGGCGCGCCCCCGATTGGTGAAGATCACCCGGCGCGGGCGCTACACGACGCCCTGTGCACCGCTACCAGCCATGACGCTCAGGAGGATCTCGCACGCATCGCGCTCCTCGCCGAGGTCGGCGTCGCCGATGAAGCCGGCGACGCCGCGCCCGCAGCCGTCCGTCGCGGCGCGCTGGCCAACTACCGACTGGCGAGCACTCAATCCCCCTCAACGAGCCTTCGCCATCAGGTCGTCCATCCCCAGGTGCTGCGCGATCCCCGAAACAGCGAAGATCCCGTCCGCGAGCAGTGGCCCCAGCTCCCTCAGGCCGAGGCGCAGGCGGCTGCCGAGGCGCTGGAGCTCGCGCGGGAGCGGTTCGATGCTGCGTGGACGCACGCCGCGCCAGCGCCGGCCGAGACGCCGCGTACGGCGCTCGTCGTCGTTCTCGGGCCGCATTTCTCCCCCTCCGGTGAGCAGGCGCTCGGTGCGCTCCTCAACGGCGTCACCACGATCGACCTGCTCGCCACCTCGGACGTACCAATTCGCGAGACCGAAGCCTGGCTGGCCGCGCAATCCAACGGCGTCGACGTACGCGTGCACACCATCGCCAACCCTGACCAATCCGGCGACGACGAGCACGACCCTCGCCCTGCCCCTCTGGACTGGGAGCCTGGGTGGGGCGACACGCCAGAGGCGATCACGTTGCTCGATCTGCGCACGGCGCAGCGGCAGAAAACCCAGCTGGCCGCCAACCTCGCAGCGCGTACGCAGCGGCTGCGCATCGTTTCGCCAGTCAACCCAAGATACCCCGCAGAGGACGGCGCTCAGTTCTCGGTCATCGACTTGGCCGAATCGGTCGCCGCCACCACTGCTCGCACGGCCGACGCGCTCGCGGCGAGGTTCTACGCCGGACTGCGCCGCTCGGCGTCTGTCGGTGAGTTGTGTCCGGCGCACGCTGATCGGCTGTACGCCCTCGCCTGGCTCGCGCCGACCGCCCTCGACGACCACGATCCAAAAGCTCGGCTCACTGCTGCGGCGACCGCGTTGCTCGACCGCGGCTTCGCTGAGCTGGAGCTCAGCGAAGCTAGGCTCCAAGGTGATGCCCACGAGGGCATCTGGCAGCTCAAGTCCGGCGTCGTGGCACTCGCCGGGCTGTGCTGGTGGCAAGCCGTTCCACCTTGCCACGAGGAGCCGATCCTCGACTGGTGCCGGCGCGCCGCCGCCTCGCTGCTCCCCAACGAGGCGTTCTCGAAGTGGACCGAGATGTTCGACGAAAAGATCGAGAAACTCGGTGACTGTGTAGGGCTTGAGCATGCCATCGGCTGCGCGTTCTTCGCAGTAGGCAACATCGATCCAGGCGGCGAGTGGTCGAAGCTCAAGCCGTTGCACAACAGCGGCCTGCGCCGAGCGGCAGACCAAACTCGCCACCGCACCGTGATCAGAACGCTCGACGCATCCGACCTCGTCACCGGACACTTGCGCACGCTCATGAGGCGACCGGGAGCATCGACATTCAGCGCGGCGGACCTCTTCCGAGCGCTCGGCCTTGAGCCCGTCGAGAACCGCGAAGCAGCGCTGCTCGCAGAGGCCGCGCAAAGCGTCCTCACCGGCCGCAGCTAGCTGTAGTTCCTGAGCACGTTGTTCATCCGGCCCTCCTTGGAGGCTGTGGGTTCTCGAGTCCTACAGCTCCAAGGAGTTCCGGATGAACCTGCACGCTAACGCTGCGCTCAGTCTGAACGGCCGCCGCCGGATGGTGGCGTGCGTTGTGGAGGAGGGCCGCTCGCTCGCGGAGGCCGCGTCAGCGGCCGGAGCGAGCGAGCGGACGTGCCGCAAATGGGTGGCTCGCTATCGCCGGGAGGGCGACGCTGGCCTGCTGGATCGATCGTCGGCGCCAAGGCACGTCGCGAACCGCACCGACCGGGCCACGGTCGATCTGAGCTGCGCGCTGCGCCGACTGCGGTTCACCGCACCCGAGCTCGCTGACCTGCTGGGCTTGTTGATACCTGCAATACGGGCCATGTGATTACCAGTTCACCGCACCCGAGCTCGCTGACCTGCTGGGCTTGCCGTGCTCGACGGTCAGCGGAATCCTCAAGCGCGAGGGGCTCGGCAAGCTGGGCCGGATCGGTCTTGAGCCGGCTCACCGATACGAACGCGAGCGGCCAGGCGAGCTGATCCACATCGACATCAAGAAACTCGGTCGGATCCAGAGCGGCGCCGGAAAGCGGATCACCGGCGTGGCACGCAACAGCCGCCCGCGCCGCCGAGACGCCTCCGGCATTGATCGCGGCCGCACCGGCTGGGAGTACGTGCACGTCGCCGTCGACGACGCCACACGCCTGGCCTACGCCGAAGTCCTCGGCGACGAGAAAGCCACGACCGCAATCGGATTCCTGCGGCGAGCGATCAAGTTCTTCGCCAGCTACGGCATCGAAACCCAACGCGTGATCACCGACAACGGCTCCGCCTACCGCTCCGCCGCGCACGCCATCGCCTGCCACGCACTCGGCGTTCGCCACCTACGAACCCGGCCCTACCGCCCGCAGACCAACGGCAAAGCCGAACGGTTCATCCAGACCCTCCAGCACCGCTGGGCCTACCCCGGATCGTGCATTAGTGGTGGTTGGGGTCGTGTCAGGCTGGCTGGTGGTCTGG
>JASGGQ010000050.1:0-17065 GCA_047604965.1 Patulibacter sp.
CTGCGCGCGGGAGGCGACGCGCAACGCCTCCGATGGTGTGCGCGCCGACTCCTCGGCGTCGAGCGCCAGGAGGGCATCGTCGTCGCCGGCCGCCCACGCGCGCGCCGCCGTCGCCGCCACCGCGATCGCGGTGTGTGCCGCACTGCGCAGCAGCCCATCCAGGAAGGCGCGCAGCGACGCGATATCGGTCACATCGCGCAGTTCGATCGCCTGCTCCAGCCCGCCGGAGTGCGCGTGGCCACCGGCCGGCAACCGGCCATCGGCGAGCAACAGTAGATCAGACGGGGAAGCCATCGCGCACGCGGCTCAGAAGAGAAAGTACCGCTGGGCCATCGGCAGCTCGGCGACCGGCGCCTGCTCGATCACGTCTCCGTCGATCGTCACGGTGAAGGTGTCGGGGTCGACCTGGATATCGGGCAGCGCATCGTTCTGCGGCATATCGGCTTTGCCGCGCCCGCGCACGTTCTCCACGGCCACGAATTCGCGGGTCAGTTCGAGCCGCTCCGGCAGGCCATCTCCGAGCGCGGCCGGTACGACGAAGTTCACGCCGAGGCCGGCGGCGGCCGTCGGTGAGGCGCCGAACATCGGGCGTGGCACGATCGGCTGCGGCGTTGGAATCGAAGCGTTCGCATCACCCATCTGCGCCCACACGACGGCACCGCGCTTGAGCACCAGCTCCGGTTTGACCCCAAAAAACGCGGGATCCCACAGCACCAAGTCGGCGAGCTTGCCGGGCTCCACCGAGCCGATTTCGCGTTCGAGCCCATGCGACACCGCAGGGCAGATCGTGTACTTCGCGACATACCGGCGCGCACGGTGGTTATCGGCAGCACCATCGCCGCGCAGTGCGCCACGTGCCGCCTTCATCACATGCGCGGTCTGCCAGGTGCGCGTGATGACCTCGCCGGCGCGGCCCATCGCCTGCGAATCGCTGCCGATCATCGAGATCGCGCCGAGGTCGTGCAGATGATCTTCGGCGGCGATCGTCGACGGGCGGATGCGGCTCTCGGCGAACGCGAGATCCTCCGGCACCGACGGATTGAGGTGGTGGCAGACGATCAGCATGTCGAGGTGCTCATCGATCGTGTTGATCGTGTGCGGGCGCGTCGGATTCGTGGAGGACGGCATCACATTCGGGTGGCCGGCGACGCTGATGATGTCCGGCGCATGGCCGCCGCCTGCGCCCTCGGTGTGGTAGGCGTGAATCGTCCGGCCGGCGATCGCGGCGAGCGTGTCCTCCACGAAGCCCGCTTCGTTGAGCGTGTCGGTGTGGATCGCCGCCTGCGCCCCCGCAGCGTCGCAGACGTTCAGGCAGTGGTCGATCGCGGCGGGCGTCGTGCCCCAGTCCTCGTGCAGTTTGAAGCCGCACGCGCCGGCCCGCAGCTGCTCCCACATCGCGGCCTCCGAGGCGGTGTTGCCCTTGCCGAGCAGCACGACGTTGATCGGGTACTGCTCCAGCGCGCCGAACATCAGCGCGAGATTCCACGCGCCGGGGGTCACGGTCGTCGCGAGCGTGCCGTGGTTGGGCCCGGTGCCGCCGCCGATGATCGTCGTCACGCCGGACGCCAGGCCCTCTTCGATCACCTGCGGGCAGATCAGGTGGACGTGGCAGTCGATCGCGCCGGCCGTGAGGATCTTGCCGTTGCCCGCGAGCACCTCAGTCGACGGGCCGATCACGAGGCCGGGGTGGACGCCATCCATCGTGTCGGGGTTGCCAGCCTTGCCGAGCGCGACGATGCGGCCGTCGCGAATGCCGACATCTGCCTTGATGACGCCCCAGTGGTCGAGCACGATCGCGCCGGTGATGATCAGGTCGGGTGTGCCGTCGGCGCGCGTGGCGGTCGCCATTCCCATCGACTCGCGAATCACCTTGCCGCCACCGAAGACCGCTTCCTCACCGCCGAATGAGCGGTCCTCCTCGATCTCGATCAGGAGATTCGTGTCGGCAAGCCGGACGCGGTCGCCGGCGGTGGGTCCGTAGAGCGCGGCATACCTCGCGCGACTGATCTCGCTCATTGCCGCCAGAGCGTATGGGCGGCCCGTTGGCATGCTGTTGTCCAGCTGGCCAAGACCTCGCCGCGAATCTCCTCCGCTCAGGGAGAGCGGCCGGGCCACCACCGGCCATAGGCTCGTGCGGAGTCGAGAGACGGCGGCCCGGTTTTCCGGGGTATTTCCGTCCCGCGCGTGCGCTCTCAAACGCCGGTTCACGACGTTGTTTGACGACGCGATGACGCAATCCTGGGAGCAGTGATGTTTATGCCGCCGGCCGGCCCGCGGGCCGCACAGTTGGCGCGCGTTGCGCTGCGCCACTACGACTTCTCGCCGCGCACCACGATTGAGCTGTGGCAGGACGCGCCGCTCGCCGGCTGGAAGCTGCACGACCCCGACACCGACGAACATGCCGTGCTGCGCGTCCACCCCGCCGGGCACCGCTACATCTCCGAAATCAACAGCGAACTGGTCTGGCTCGACGCGCTGCTCGCCGCCCGCGTGATCGACGTGCCGCCGCCGATCAGCGCGCGCAATGGCAGCCGCGTCGTGACCGTCGAAGATGACGATGGGCTGCGCTGCGTCACCGTCTGCGGATGGGTGACCGGCACGCCGCTGACATGCACCGCCGAATCACTAGGGCAACTCGGCGCGGTCGCCGCCCGACTGCACGAGCACGCCGCGCACTGGCGGCTTCCGCCCGGATTCTGCCGGCGGCCATGGCAGCCGGCCTCACGGCCCGGCATCGACCCGGGTTGCTCCTGGAGTTGGCGGCCGGTGCTCGCCGACACTGCGGACGCCGAAGCGGTGGCGCTGCTGGCCCGTGCAGCGCAGTGCGTCGCCGAGCAGCTTGTCGGATATGACCGCAGCCGCGCGGCGTACGGCCTCGTTCACGGCCAACTGCACGCTGGCAACCTGCTCGTCGACGACCGCGCCAGCGGCCCGGCCCCTCGCGTGATCGGCTTCGGCAACTGCGGACCAGGCTGGCTGATGCTCGATGCCGCCGCTGCGATTGTCAAGCTCGACGATCCGGCCAGCCTCGACGCGCAGCTCGCAGCATGGTGCGACGGGTATCGCACCGTGCGGCCACTCCCAGTGCGGCTCGAACATCAGGTGCCGGCGCTCGTGATGGATCGCTGGCTCACCGAGCTTGGCTGGGGTGCGACGATCCCGGCGGCACCGGTCGATCGGGCACGCACGACCATCGCGACAGCCTGTGAGTTCGCCGAACAGTACCTCGCTGGTGTCCGGCAGCGGCCGAGTGCGGAGCGCCGAACCACGCACACCTGAGCGTCGATCCCCCGGCACCCGGGGCGATCGCGCTACTCAGCGTTTGTTCGGCCCCGCTCAACGCCGAACGCCGGTCGCCGATTCACGAGGTGTGAAGCTGGCCGTTTCGCCAACGTCGATCGATCTTGTGCCGCTCGCCGAACGCCTGCGGCTCATCGCGTGGTTTCGTGGCGCGGCGATCGTCGTCGTGCTCATCAGCTGGTGGTTGCTGCCGGCGTCGCGTGGCTGCTCGCTGGCAACGCTTGCCGCCGTCAGCGGCGGCTACTTCGCGCTGACGCTGCTGATCGCATACCTCTGGCGCCGCTCAGGCCGCCGCGCCCCGCTGCTGTTCAGTTGCGTGGCGATGGCCGACGCACTCTTCATCGCCTGGGCGACCTACGGCCAAGCAGGGCTCGACACGCCGGTTCGCTCGCTCATCCTGCTGCAAATCATCACCATTGCGCTGCTCGCATCGTTCAAGACCGGGATCAAACTTGCGCTCTTCAACACGTGGCTGTTGATCGGATCGGTGTACCTCCAAGAGGCCGGTGTTGCGAACCTCCTCGGCGGCGACCACGTGGTGTTTGGCAGCGACGAATACCGGGCCCTGGCCGTCGACATCGCGGTGTACTTCATGGTTGCGCTGTCAACGAGCACATTCGCGGCCGTCAACGAACGGGAGCTGCGCCGCCGCCGGTACGACCTCGAAGCGCTCGCACAGTTCGCGCTGCGGCTCGACCACGCGGACACCCCGACCGAGGTGGTGACCGGGTTGCTCGACGCGATCGCCGAGAGCTACGGCTGCGAGCCGTCGCTCGTTGCCAGTACCGAGCCGGGCGGCAAGTTGCGGGTCGTTGCCGCCCGCGGGTTGCAGTGTGTCGGCGCTCCGATCGCACCGGAGGATGCCCCGGTCGTCGCCTCGGCGGTGCAGCACCTGAAAACGCGGCTGGTGGCACGCCGCGAGGAGCGGTTCGACGCGCTGCTGAGCTGCTTCGGCGACGGCACGAACGTCGTGGTGCTGCCGTTGAGCGGTCAAACCGGCGCGACCGGCGCGCTGCTCGTCGTGCATCCAGCGCGCCGCGGCTCGCGGATCGAGCGCCGCGTCACGGCGATGCTCGAACGGTTCGCATCGCACGCCGCGTTGGCGTTCGAGAACGTGAAGCTGCTCGCCGAAGTACGCGCGCTTGCCGTCACCGATCCGTTGACGGGGCTGCCGAACCGCCGCCAGCTCGACACCGTGCTTGAGCGCGCGACCGCTCAGGTGCGTCGCGGCCACGGAACGCTGGCGATGATGATGATCGATATCGACCACTTCAAAGCGCTCAACGACACCCACGGCCACCAGATGGGCGATGAGATGTTGCGCCGTGTCGCACGCGCCCTCGACCGCGACCTCGCAGCCGGCGACTTGGCGGCACGGTACGGCGGCGAAGAGTTCAGCATCGTGATGCCGGGGCGATCGCCTCAGGAGGTGCTCGCCGCAGCCAACCGGCTGCGGCGAGCGGTCGCGCAGCTCGGCGGCCCCGTTCCGGTGACGGTCAGCATCGGTGTTGCGTGGGCGCCAGATCACGGCGTCACCCGCGACACGCTGATCGAGGCCGCCGACGCCGCCCTCTACCGTGCCAAACGCGGTGGCCGCAACTGTGTGGTCGCGGCCGCTGCGCGCACCGAGCTCGCTGATGCCGGGTAGTGCAGCGATGAGGGGTTGCCGCTCGGCGGCGCTGCTTGCCTGGATCGCCTCGTTGATCACGCTGATTGCGGCGCCGCTCGCGCACAGTTCTGGCGGCGTCGGGACGCGCGTCGATGGCGGCGACGGGTCGCGATTTGACGGTGGATTCATCACCTTCGCGCTGGCGCCAGGCGCCAGCGCCTCCGGACATTTCGACGTGACGAACAGCACCGCAAGCGATGCGCTCGTCAGCGTGTACGGCGTCGATGGCCTCACGCAGTCGCAGACCGGGATCGTGTACGCCAGCGATACCGATCGCACGACCGGCGCCGGCCTCTGGCTCAAGCTTTCCGCAACCTCGCTGCAGGTGAACGCTGGCGAAGCGCGCCGCGTCGACTTCTCCGTCGCTGTGCCAGGCGGCGCGGAACCGGGCGATCATGTTGCCGGCATCGTCGTGCAGCAGCGTCGCAGCGGTAGCGCCACCGTGGCGCAAGTCGTGCGCAACGTCGTGCCGGTCTTCGTCGAGGTTGCCGGCGACGCGACGCACGCGGCAACACTCAATGCAGCGGTCATTTCGCAGCTGTCTGGCAGCGCGGCGTCGTCAGTGGTCGTGACCATCGCCAACACGGGGGAGCGGATCTGCCGTGGCACGCTGACCGTCGCGCTGAACGGCAGAGGCGAGCGTGGCATCCCGGTTTCACGCACGCTCGATGCGATCCTCCCCGGCGACACCGTGCGGTACGCCTTGGCGTGGCCCCGCGAGCTGACGGCCGCGAGCTACGCCGCGTCGATCACCTTCAGCGGCTGCGGCACGACCGCGTCGCTGCACAGCCGGATCGCCAACGAGACAAGCACCGAACGGGTCACGCCGACACCGGCTGCGGCTGCGTTCACTCGGTCGTCCCGCCACAAGAAATCGGCTCCGGCTAGCTCGCCGAGCCCGAGCCGGCAGTCTCGGCGCCACATCGCGCCAACGCGCCACGTGGGCGCCGGAAACGATGATGGTGATCCGACCGGGCGATCCGGGAACGCCGATGGCGTGGTCGCGGCCGGGCGCCATGAAGGCGGTTGGCGCGGCGTGCTCGATCGCATTGCGGACTACGCCGGCCGTTACGCCAAACCGATCGCCGCGCGGCTCGCTTACCCGCTGGCGCTCGCGGCTGTGCTGTTCCTGTTCTTCTTTATTCAGGAGGCCATCGATCGCAAAGATCCGAAATTGGCGTTGGCGCCGGTCGAACGGGAGTCTGATCTTGAGTTCCTGCCGCTGACTGCCGACGATGCCGTTCTGCGCGTACGACAATCCGGGGACCGCGACGTCGGCTTTTCGACGAATCGGCCGCCGCCGGCACCCTCATAATCCGATCTCCAGGGCAGGCGACCGGCCGCCCGGTTGCGATCTCCGCCTCATGATGTTCCGGTTCCGTTTGCTGTCCACGCCACTCCTGCGCCCCCGCGTCCGTTTCGCCCTGGCCACGCTGCTGTTGAGCGCTGGAGTGCCGGCGCTCGCGACGCCGGTTGGCGCCGGTGCGGCGACCTCGACCGTCAACTCCGGGCCGACCCCGGCGATGGGTGGGTTCAGCGCGCGTCCTGTCACCGCCGATGGACAACCGCCCGAGAAGCCGTATTTCGAGCTCGAACTTGAACCCGGCGCGTCATACGACGGCACGCTCCTGGTCACCAACTCGGCCGACCGGTCGGCACGCCTGCGGGTCGACTCCGTAGACGGGCTCACCAGCTCCACGACCGGCGCGGTGTACGCCAACCGCACCGATCCGCGCACCGAAACCTCGCGCTGGATCCGCCCGAAGAAGCAGGTGCTGCGGCTCGATCCGAACGCGACACGCAAGCTGCGGTTCCATGTTCAGGTGCCCGATGATGCACGCCCCGGCGACCACGTCGGCGCGATCGCGCTGCAACGCGCCGCGCCCTCGAAGCGGCAGTCGGGGTCGTTTGCGGTACGCCAGGTGTTGCGCGTCGCGGTCGCGGTGCAGATTCGCGTGCCTGGGCCAGCGACCAAGCAGCTCGAAGTCGGCGGGATCTCGATGTCGTCGCTCGGCGGCACGCAGATCCCGGCCGTGAACGTCGAACTCAAGAACACTGGCCAGTTGCTCTGCAAGCCGTCGCTGACGGTGACGCTGCGCCAAGACGGCCAGGCGCTTGGCACCGTCAGCCGCCAACTCGACACGATTTTGGCCGGCGACACGATCCGGTATCCGCTGGGGTGGACGAAGGCGCTCGATGCTGGCACCTACGACGTGACCGCAGCGACGACCGGCTGCGGCGATCCCGCGACCAGTAGCGCGACCGTCAAACTCACCCGTGCGTTGCGCGGGACCGTCTCGGCACCCGGCCCGAACGACGCGATGCTCGACGACGACTCCGGTGGACTGCCGTGGTGGGCGTTTGCGCTTGGGATCGTCGGCGCACTGGTGATCGGCTTCCTGCTGGCACGCCGTTTTGGCCGCCGTGGCGCTGATCGGCCCGAAGCGGTGGATGTCGCAGTCGAGCCGCAGCCGCAGCCACCAGTGGCGGCAGCGGTAGCGGTCGAGCCGCAGCCACCAGCACAGCCGCAGCCACCAGCGCAGCCGCAGCCACCAGTGGCGGCAGCGGTAGCGGTCGAGCCGCAGCCACCCGTCGAGCCGCAGCCACCGATGCCTGAGCCGGTCGCGCCGATCGTGCTTGCCCCGCAGGAGTTGGCGACCGATGCGCCGCTGTCGGTACCGGTGCCCCCGCCAGTGCCTGACGCACCGGTGCTGCCGTCGGCCCCAGCGCAGTTGCCGGGCGACCCTGACGGTCCGGCCGCTACGTAAACGCGCTGCCGGTAATGCCGACCAGCGCCGGCGCGTCGGCCACCGAGTCGATCACCATCGTCGGTGCGATCGGGCTGGAAGCGAGCGTGTCCGGCCGGAACTTGCCGGTGCGCACCTGAATGCCGGCCAGTCCGGCGTCCAGTGCGCCGCCGACGTCAGCTTCGAGGTCGTCGCCGATCATCGCGATCACCGACGGTTCGACCCCGAGGTCGGCGGCGGCCTCCAGAAAGAACGCGGCCGATGGTTTGCCGACGACTGTCGCCGGTCGTTCGGCGGCGTATTCGAGCGCAGCGACGAATGGGCCGGCGTCGAGCACGATCCCTTCTGGACGGCGCCAGTAGCGGTTGCGTTGCAATGCAATCAGGTCGGCGCCGCGCAGCAGCGAACGGAACGCGCCGTTGAGTACGTCCCACGTAAACCCACGCCCCAAATCGCCGATGATCACCGCGTCGACCGCCGAGCCGCGGCTCTCGACTGCTTCCAGCTCGGCCAGGTCGTCGCGCAGCGCGTTGGCGACGACCAGCGCGACGCGCTCGTAGCCGCGTTCGCGGCACAAGCGGATCGCCATCGCGGCCGGCGTCAGGATATCTTCGGCTTCGACGGTGAAGCCGATCCGCTGGAGCCGGTCGACGACGGCGGCGCGTGGTCGCGAGGTGGTGTTCGTCAGCAGCCGGAACGGGATCGCTGCGGCACGCAATTGGTCGAGGGCGTCGAGCGCACCGGGCACCGCCTCATCGCCGACGTGCAACACGCCATCGATGTCAAGCAGCAAAGCGTCCCAGTGTGCGGGCATACGCTCAACCTAGCGCCGCTGCGGCGCCAGTCATTGGACATCAGGACAAACGATCTGCGGTGGTTGGGCTGTGGTGCGGCCGACAGGTGTCCCGTCCCGTCGGCCGCACCGTCAGTCCGCGTCCAGGGGGCCGGAGATGAGCCCGCGAAGGCCCGCGACCACCCTGATGCCCGCGATTGGGACGAGCGCGACTTCGCGCTCGATGCCTGGTTCAAAGCGCACCGCCGTGCCGGCCGGCACGTCAAGCCGCAGGCCGTGTGCTGCGGCCCGGTCGAACTCCAATGCGGCGTTCGCTTCGGCGAAGTGAAAATGCGAGCCGATCTGCACCGGCCGGTCGCCGCCGTTGACGACGAGCAAGGTGGTGACCGGCGCGCCAGCGTTGAGCTGGAGCGGCGCGTCGCCGACGAGCACCTCTCCGGGGATCACGCTCATGCGATCGGCTGGTGGATCGTGACGAGTTTCGTGCCATCGGGGAAGGTCGCTTCGACCTGCACTTCGTCGATCATCTCCGCGATGCCGTCCATCACATCTTCGCGGGTGAGCACGGTGCGCCCGGCGGCCATCAGGTCGGCGACGGTGCGGCCCTCCCGTGCCCCTTCGAGCACGTAGGCGGTGAGCGTCGCGACGGCCTCGGGATGGTTGAGCTTCAGGCCGCGCTGCTGGCGGTCGCGCGCGACCATCGCGGCGACATGAATCATCAGCCGTTCCTGTTCGCGTCCGGTGAGCTTCATCGTATGTCGCACGGTAAGCGATCGCGCATGCCGGGCGTTTCGACCGATGTCCAAAACCGCCGCCGCCGCCGCCACCGCCCGCCGCCCTGCCCGCCGAGCGTCGAAATTACGCCCCTATAAGGGCCAAATTTCGACGCTCAGCGAGGCAGGGTGCGTTAGACGGCGATCAGTTGGCGCACCGTGTCGGCGGCGGCTGCGTCGGCCGGGCCGGAGTTGACGATTTCGCCGTGCTCCATCACCGCGTACTGGTCGCCGACCGAGAGCGCGAACTCCAGGTGCTGTTCGACGAGCAGGATCGACAGCCCGGACGCCTTGTTCATCTCGATGATCGCCGCTTCGATCTCGTGAATGATCGACGGCTGGATCCCCTCGGTCGGCTCGTCGAGCAGAATCAGCTTCGGCCGGGTGATCAGCGCCCGCGCGATCGCCAGCTGCTGCTTTTGGCCGCCGGAGAGAAAGCCGGCGTCGCGATCGAGGATCGGCTTGAGGCGCGGGAAGAGATCGAGCGCCTCGTCGATCGCCGATTGCTGACGGTGCGCGGTCGCCTCAAGCACCACGTTGAGGTTGTCGCGCACCGTCAGCTGCGGGAAGCCCTCCCGGCCCTGCGGCACATACGCGATCCCGCGCTTGACCCGCTGGCTTGGGGAGAGGCCGGTGATGTCCTCCCCTTCGAAGGTCACCGTCCCGCCGAAGCTCTTCATCAGGCCCATCGTGGCCTTCATCAAGGTTGATTTGCCGACGCCGTTGCGGCCCAGCAACACCACCAGTTCGTCGCCGGCGATCTCCAGCGTCGCGCCGAACAGCACCTGGGTGCGGCCGTACGCGACCTGCAAGTCGTTGATTGCGAGCATCGCCTTACGCCTCCACCGCAGCGTCATCTTCGGCGGCGACGCGGCCGCGTCCGAGGTACACCTCTTGCACGACCGGGTCGGCTTGCACGGTCGCGACGTCGCCTTCGCAGAGCACCACGCCCTCGTGCATCACCGTCACGACCGACGCGAACTGGCGCAGGAACTCCATGTCGTGTTCGACGACGAGCACGGTGCGCGTTTTGGCGATCTCGTGCAGCAGTTCGCCGGTGCGCTGGCGTTCGGGCTTGCTCATGCCGGCCACCGGCTCGTCGAGCAGCAGCAGCTTCGGATCTTGGGCGAGCAGCATGCCGATCTCCAGCCACTGCCGTTGGCCGTGCGACAGTTCGCCGGCGGGCCGCGACGCCATCTCCTGCATTCCGATCAGCTCCAGCGCCTCGGCGACGGCCGGGGTCGTGCCGCGCCGACGGCGCAGCAGCTTGCGCAAACTCAGCCGAAAGCTGGCGGCCAGGTCGACGTTTTCGAGCACCGTCAGGTCGTCGAACACCGTCGGGTTCTGGAAGGTCCGGCCGATCCCCATTTTCACGATGTCGAACTCGCTGGTGCCGGTGATTACGCCGCCTTCGAAGCTCACGGCGCCGCTGGTCGGTTTCGTCAGCCCGGTGATCACATCGACGGCGGTCGTCTTACCGGCACCGTTGGGGCCGATCAGGAAGCGAACCTCGCCTTGGTTGATCGCGAAGGTCAGGCCGCCGAGCGCCTTGAAGCCGTCGAAGTCGACTTCGACCTCCTGGAGTTGCAGCAGTGCAGGCATCTACTCGAACCTCGTTTCGCCGTAGCCGGCGGCGGCGCTGGCTCGCGCCCGCTTCTCTTGGCTGGCGTCGCGCATCCGCTTGCGGAAGTTGCGCAAACCACCGGCAACGCCGGCCGGGATGAAGGCGATCACGAGGATGAACAGCAGCCCCTGGAAGTAGGTCCAGAAGGCCGGGAACTGTTCGGAAAGGCTTGACTTCGCGTAGTTGACGATCAGCGCGCCCGCGACCGCTCCGACGAGCGTCGCGCGTCCCCCCAGCGCCACCCAGATCACCATCTCGATCGATGGGACGACGCCGAGCATCGCCGGCGAGATGATCCCGACGATCGGTACGAAGAGCGCGCCCGCGAGCCCCGCCGCTCCGGCCGAGAAGGTGAACGCGACCGTTTTGACGGTCGCTGGGTTGTAGCCGAGGAAGCGCACGCGATCCTCCTGGTCGCGGACGGCGATCAGCAGTCGCCCGTAGCGGCTGCCGATCAGCTGGCGGGCAATCAGATAGGTCACGCCGAGGCAGAGGACGGCGAGCGTGTACAGCTCGGCGGTGGCGTGTTCGGAGCTGAGGTCGATCAGCCCGAGGAAGTTCACGGAGGTGATGTTCGTCAGGCCGTTGGTGCCGCCGGTCAAGCCCTGTTGGCCGACCAGCAGGATCACGAACGCAGCGGCGAGCGCTTGGGTGAGGATCGCGAAGTATGCGCCGCGCACGCGGCGGCGGAAGACCAGCGATCCGAGCAGGAAGGCGACGAGCATCGGAAGCAGCACCGTCGCGCCCACCGCGAACCAGCCGTGTTCGAATGGCTTCCAGACGGCCGGCAGCTGCTCCACGCCGGACCAGCTCATGAAGTCCGGCACGTCGATGTGTTGCGCGTGCGCATCGACGAGCTTGAGATGCATGGCCATCGCATACCCGCCGAGTCCGAAGAACACGCCTTGGCCGAGAACGAGCATCCCGCCGTATCCCCAGGCGATATCGACGCCGATCGCGATGATCGCGAAGCAGACGAACTTCGCGAGCAGATCGAGCCGGAACTCGCTGAGCATCGCCGGCATCAGGAAGAGCAGCGTCAGCGCGGCAACCAGGAAGCCCGCTTGGCCGCGAACGAAGTCTTTGCCGACGTCGAGCCGCGAACGGGAGGGGGGAGCGACCAGCGAACTCATGCGAACGACCTCGTCTTCTGGACGGCCAGCCCCTGCGGGCGGAATTGCAGGAAGGCGATGATGATCGCGAACACGATCACTTTCGCGAGGCTCGCGTCGGTTTTGAATTCGATGTACGAGTTCAAGATGCCGAGCACGAAGGCGGCGATCACGGCGCCGCGCAGTTGCCCAAGGCCGCCGACGACCACCACCAAGAAGGCGTCGATGATGTAGTTGGTGCCGAGGCTCGGGCCGATCGAGCCGAGCAGCGTGATGCCGACGCCCGCGATGCCGGCCAGCCCGGAGCCGATGAAGAAGGTGGTGCGGTCAACCGGCTGGGTGGCGATGCCGCTCGCCTCCGCGAGACTTCTGTTTTGCACGACGGCGCGCATCCGCGTGCCGTGGACCGTTTTGACGGAGAACACCCAGATGGCGGCGAGCGCGACGAGTACCAGGCCGACGATGAACAGGCGCGTGTACGACACGTCGACCGAGCCGACGCTGAAGCCGCCTTGCAGCCAGCCCGGCGCTTTGACCTGCACGTTCGGCGCACCGAAGAGATCCCGGTAGAGCTGTTGGAGCATCAGGCTCACCCCCCAGGTCACCAGGAGCGTGTCGAGCGGACGGCCGTAGAGCCGTTTGATCAGCGTCATCTCCAGCAGCACGCCCATCAGCCCGGCGACAACGAACGCAACCGGCAGTGAGATCAGGAAGGCGGCGCCGGTCATCGAGGCCGCGAAGAGCCCTTGGATGACGTAGACGGTGTAGGCGCCGGCGGCGATGAACTCGCCGTGCGCCATGTTGATGACGTTCATTTGCCCGAAGGTGAAGGTCAGGCCGAGCGCGATCAGCAGCAGCAGCGAACCGATGCTGATTCCGGCGATGAGTTGCGAGAAGAAGGTCGTCATGGCGTTGCGACGACCGTATGGACGGACGGGAGGATGCCCATTGGACACCGGGCCAAGACCTGTCGCAGAGGTTTGATCCATCGGTCGCAAGAGCGGCTTTGGGGTCGCTGCCTACAGTGGCGGCGTCATCGAGCCCACAAGGAAGTTCCTTCGTGCCCCAATCAGATTTGAAGCGGTGTTCCGTTGCCGCGCTCATTGCCCTCGGACTCAGCGGCGGCCTTGCCGCGTGCGGCTCCGATGACGAGAGCGCCAGCAGTGGCGATTCGGCCTCGTCGACGAGCTCGGGCGACACGATCAAGGTCGGCATTCTGCATTCGCTGTCGGGGACGATGTCGATCTCCGAAGTCGCGGTCAAGAACGCCGAGTTGATGGCGATCGACGAGATCAACGCGGCCGGCGGCGTGCTCGGCAAGCAGCTCGAACCGGTCACCGAAGATGGTGCGTCGGACTGGCCGACCTTCGCCGAGAAGGCGCAGAAGCTGATCTCGTCCGACAAGGTCGCGGTCACCTTCGGTGGCTGGACGAGCGCGTCGCGCAAGGCGATGTTGCCGGTCTTCGAGAAGAACAAGTCGCTGCTGTTCTACCCCGTGCAGTACGAAGGTCTTGAGGCGTCGCCGTACATCTTCTACGGCGGCGCGACGACCAATCAGCAGATCATTCCCGGCCTTGAGTACCTCAAGGAAAAGGGCTTGACGAAGGTCTTCCTGATCGGCTCCGATTACGTCTTCCCGCGCACAGCGAACAAGGAGATCAAGGCGTGGGCGAAGGCGAACGGCATGGAGATCCTCGGTGAGGAGTACACGCCGCTCGGTTCGACGGAGTACGAGACGCTGATCAACAAGATCAAGGCGACGAACCCGGACGCGATCTTCAACACGCTCAACGGCGATTCGAACGTCGCCTTCTTCAAGCAGTTCAAGGCCGCCGGTCAGGACTGTTCGAAGATCCAGGTGATGAGCGTTTCGATCGCTGAAGAGGAGGTCGCCGGTGTCGGCGTCGACAACCTCACCGGCTGTCTGACGGCATGGAACTACTACCAGACCGATGAGGGCGACGTGAACGCGAAGTTCGTCAAGGACTTCAAGGCCAAGTACGGCGAGAGCAAGCACACCGACGACCCGATCGAAGCCGGGTACGTGAACGTGTACCTGTGGTCGAAGATGGCAGAGAAGGCCGGCTCGGTTGACCCGGAGAAGATCAAGGCTGCCGCTGATGGCGTGACCTTCGATGCGCCGGAAGGCAAGGTGACCGTCGACGGTGAGAACCACCACATCTACAAGACGGCGCGGATCGGTGAGATCCGCGATGACGGCCTGATCTACTCGATCTGGGATTCCGGCGAGCCGATCAAGCCTGATCCGTACCTCAAGGGCTACAGCTGGTGGAAGGGCTGATCGCCGCAAGGCCGGTCGGCGGAGGCGAATAGCAGCTCCACCATCGGCGCGGCGCTTGATGCCAGCCACGGCGCAGCGGGCGGGCCTTCGGGTCCGCCCGCTGGCGTGTTGGCGTGCGTCGTGCTGGCGCCCGCTGGCCGCGTTCAGACAACGGGCCAAACCGGCGGTCGGCGTGGCGCGGCAAGATGCACGACACATCCGACCATCGGCGGAAGGCCCTAGCACCATGCACCTGATCGACGGCGTCCCCCACCACGAACTCCCCGACCCGCACGCGCCGCATGCGCACGCGGCGCGTCCTCTGCGGATCGGCGTCGGCGGACCGGTCGGCAGCGGAAAAACGGCGCTCGTCGGCTCGCTCTGCCGCGCGCTCTCCGGCGAACTCGGCCTGGCGGTCGTCACCAACGACATCTACACCACCGAAGATGCCGACCATCTTCGGCAGATCGGCGTTTTGGAAGCGCGCCGGATTGTCGCGGTCGAAACTGGCTGCTGCCCGCACACGGCGATCCGCGACGACATTTCCGCCAATCTCGACGCGATCGAACGGCTCGAAGAGGAACTCGGCGACGTACAGCTCTCGCTGATCGAAAGCGGCGGCGACAACCTCACCGCGATCTTCAGCCGCGGTCTCGTCGACCTTCAGATCTTCGTGCTCGACACCGCAGGTGGTGACGACGTGCCGCGCAAAGGCGGGCCGGGCGTGCGCGACGCCGATCTGCTGGTCATCAACAAGATCGACCTCGCCGAATATGTCGGCGCGGATGTTGCCTTGATGGAACGCGACGCGAAAGCCCGGCGCGGCGATAAGCCGGTGGCGATGACCTCGATTGCCACCGGTGAGGCGCCGCCGCAAGTTGTCGCCTGGGTGCGCGAGCGCGTCCACGAATGGGCCCACCAGCATGGACTCGCGCACGCGCACTGAGGGCCTGCCCTCCAACCAACATGACCTCAACCACTTGACAAACCCATAGGGACACCCCCCCGGGGGATAGGCCCTCAGTGCGCGTGCGCGGTGCGCGCTCAGTGTGCGAGGGCCGCGCCGCGCTGCGCGTCTCGCGCGCGCAAGCGAATCGCGGCAAGCTGCTCGCGCCCAAGCACCTGCCGCAGTGCCGCGACGCAGGCGAGATCCAGGCCGCCGGTGGCGGCCTGGAAGTCGAGTTCGGCGAGCCCATCCTCAGCCGAGCAAGCACGGCGATACGGGCGGTCGGTGGTGAGCGCATCGAACACGTCGGCGACTGCCAAGATCCGTACCTCCAGGGGCAATGCCGCGCCGACGAGTCCGTGCGGATATCCGGTGCCGTCGATCCGTTCGTGATGCAGTTCGACCAGCTCCAAGATCAGCGGGTGAAAGCCACCCAGCTCGGTTAGCAGGGTGCGGCCGTCTGAAGGGTGGCGCTGGACGATGTCGAACTCCTCGTCGCTGAGGCGTGCCGGCTTTTGCAGCACCTCCGTCGGGACGGCGAGCTTGCCGATGTCGTGCAGCAGGCCACCGGCTGCCAGCAGCCTCAGCCGGCCGGTTGGCAGGTGCAGATGCTCGCCCATCTGCACGGCGAGCACGGCGACCCGTTCGACGTGCCCGGCCGTTGACGGGTCTTTCTCGACGAGCCGGTCGACCAGTGCCGAGACGCGCGCGCCGAGGAGATCGGCCGAACGCTCGACGAGTGCTGTTGACCGCAGGCCACCGGTCAGCGCCCGCGACGACGTTTGCCGTGAGAGGTCGATCGCGATCTGTACCGCCATCATCGCGAAGCCCACGAATTGCAGGGCATGCGCGACCGCCCAGCGCGCATCGCCCGGCAGCGAGGTCGCCATCCCCGCCTGTGCGGGGATCAGCCAGATCAGCCCGAGGCACAGCACGGCGTCGAGTGGGCGGTGCGTCAGCATCGCGGTGCGGGTTGCACTCCACGCCGTGACGAGCAGCAGTAGTGCGCTGATCGAGAGTACGGCGATCGCGACCGGTGCGCCGGGCTCAAGCGTGCCGGCGAACAGCTCCGGCCGGGTGACCGCCAAGCCGCAGATCGACGCGGCGACGACCAGCGTGACGACGAGCGTCCGCAGCACGACCAGTTCGCGGTCGGGCCGCACGACGGCGCGCAGCCGCGTCGCGAGCAACGCGGCGGCACCAACGGGAATCAGCAGCAGCCCTGGCAGGCGTACCGGCAGCGAATCGACCGGCAGGTCTCGCCCGAGCGCGGCCGCTTCGCTCAGCAGCATCAGCGTCGCGAAGCCCATCACGAACGCGCCGAGCATGGTGCGCGCGTCGCGACGGCGCCACGCGGTGATCGCAATGCGCGTGCCGAGGGCTGCGAGCACGACTGCGACGACGGTCGTCGCCGCGATGTGCGCGGCGCGCGGCAACGGGTCGCTGCCGGTCGTGCCCAACACGACGAGCCACCCAGGGGTGGCGCCGATCGCGATGACGAGTGGGACAAGGAGCTGCGACGCGGAAAAAGCTGACCGCGTGCTGCGTGCGGGAGGGCGCAGCATCGTCCGTACAGTGTTCCACGTCACGCAAGGGGCGTGGGAAAAGTCCCACGCCCCGCAGACGAAGCTGGGTGCGACCTAGCGGGGGCGCTGCCGGCTGCTGCTGCTGCGCCCGCCGCCGTAGCGCTGTTCGCGCGGCTGCCAGCTCGATTCGTTGCGGCCACCGGAGCGCTCTTGGCGCTGGCCCCGATCCTCATAGCGGCGCGGGCGATCGCTGCCGCGCTCGGTGGACTGCTCGCCGTGCGGGGCGCCCTGGCG
>JASGGQ010000051.1:0-16994 GCA_047604965.1 Patulibacter sp.
ATCTAGTGTGGGCGCCCGGCTTCGGCGTCGCCGGCATCACCCTGCTCGGCAGCGTGCGGGGCTGCGGCGTCCTGCGCCACGAACCGCTCGCGTGCGCCACGGTAGGAACTGGTAAACGCACTCCAAGCCACCACGAACAGGATCGCGAACACCACCAACGCGGTATGGGTAGCGAGGTGCGCGAAACGCCATGCGGCGAGGACGACCGGGAGCACCACCAGCGCGGCCAGCAGCGCGCCGTGGCTGCGATAGCCGTGCCGATGTTCACGCCACGCGAACTCGCCGGTGCCCAGCACGACCAGCAAGAACGACGCGGCCAGCCCATGATCGCTGCTGATCGCCGCCGAGATCAGCATCCCGGCCGCGCCGAACACGATCGCCAGTTCGGCCAGCGGCAGCGGATGCCACGGAGCCGGCGGCGGCTTCAGCCGTGCCCGCGCGCGGGCCACCGCCTCCGGTGACGGCGTAGCCCGCAGCGGGGCGGACCCCTGGCGGCGCTTGCCCTCCCCCACCTTCGGCTGACCGGCGGCGCGGCGCTCGGACGGCCTCAACGTGCGCGACGGCGAACCGCCGTGCGATTTGCCCTCAGCCCAGCGTCGTCCGGCCATCGCGCGCAAGCGTAGAGGATCGCGCGGGCCGGTCGGCGAGCACCCAGGTCGCCGGCGCGACGACAACCAGCGCGACCAGGACAAGCGCGAGATCGAGCGCCGTCGCCACGCCGAACTCGGCGATCACCGGAATGCGTGCAAACGCCAGCACGCCGAAGCCGGCGATCGTCGCCCCAGCGGAGATCACGACCGCACCGCCAGTTTCGCGCAGCGTCGCCGTGATCGCGCGCGGACGCTCGACGCCGACGTTGCGCAACGCGGCAAAGCGTTCGCCGAGCAACACGCTGAACTCGACCGCGACTGCGGCGACGAGCACGCCCAATGCTGCCGTCAGCGGCGTGCGCGGCACCGCAAGCAGCCACAACGCAAACTCCGACCAGCCGAGCGCGAAGGCCGGTGGCACGAGCGCCACGAGCACGCGGCGCGGCGCACGCAGCGCAACGGCCAAGACCAACGCCGGGAGCAGGAGGGCCAGCGCCGCAAGCAGCGCGCGGCGACCCGGAGCTTCGAGCGCCGTCGCGCTGGCATCGACGACGGCCGGGAGCCCCGAGATGCCGGCGGAGCTGACACCGGGCACCGAACGCTCGATCCCTGCCGCCTGACGTCGCAGTAGGCCAACAAGCTGCCGCTGGCGGGCGCCGTCAAGCGTGCCGACGCCGAATGGCAGCGCGACCACGCCACGATCGGCGTCGATCAGGCCCCGCGAGAGCGTGTCCGGCAGCGCGGAGAGCGTTGCCCGCACCTGCGCGTCGGTCGGCAGTTTGCCCTTCGCTGTGGTGCCGAACAGTTCGTCGAGCGGCAGCGGCGTACAGAGCCGCTCGCCGTCGCAGCGACCATCGGTGCCGGCGGTCGCGATGCGCTGCGCTGCAACGAGCCGGCGCCACAGATTCGCGTTGCCGAGCTGCTTGGTGTGGACGACAATCGAGACGGTCGACGCGAAACCGAGCTCGCGTTGCAACATGCGCAACTCCTTCGCACCGGCACTCTGCGCAGGAACGAGCGCGCTCAGCTCGGTCTGGACCTTCGCGCCGGAACCAAGCGCGGCACCGGCGACCGCGATCACCAACCCAACCAGCAGCGTAAGCCACGCAGCGCGAACGCTCAGCCTGGCGGCACGCCCGCTGATCGCCTGGCCCACCCGCACCGCGCCGCGCACCGGCGGCCAGCTGGCGACGATCGCGTCGGCCTCGTGCGCGGCACTGGCCAGGCCCGATGGGGCCGCAGCTCGAGCTTTGCGGGCGGCGAGCGTCAGGGCAGCGGCGGAGGCCATCGCTGCGGCGCCGATCGCGACGAGGATCGCCGCCGCGACCGCCACCGACACCGTCTGCACGACCGCGAAGGGGCTCGCGAGCAGCGCGAGCGCGCTGGCACTACTCGCGGCCCCGGCGATCACCAGCGTGCGCAGCGCGCCAGGATGCAGGCGCCGTTCGAGCCGCAGTTGTGCCTGGACGGCCTGGTCGACGGCCAAGCCGGCGAGCACCGGCAGCGCCACGACCGAGGCGAGCGAGAGCGCGCCGGACGGCAGCCCCAGCAGCAGGAGCGCCAGGCCGAGCGTCGCGGCCGCCACCAGCAGCGGCAGCAAACGGCGACGCAAGCGGCGCGCGAGCAACAACACGCCTGCCATGATCACGAGCGCCGCGATGCCGAGCACCAAGGTGGAGCGGCGAATCGTGTCGCTCAGGCTTTGCGTCGCCGGTGCGAGGCCGGTGAGGCGCAGCGACGCACCGGTCGACGTGAGCTTGAAGGCGCTGTGGCGCACCACCGTTTGGAGCGCGGCGGTGACGCGGGCACGCTGGCGCGCCGACAAGTCGCCCTTGAGGTTGACCTGAATGATCGCCGTTTGGCGATTCGGAACCAGCCAGGCCAGGCGCCGTTTCGGGCCGAGTTTGCCGTCGTCGCCTTTCGCGAACAGCATCCGAGTAATCAGTGTTTTGTCGCGCAGCGTCAGCGCGTCGGTGTTGCCGATCGCGATTCCGGTCTCGCTGAGGAAGGAGCCGAGACCGTCGATTGCCCGCAGTTTGATCGCCGCCTCGGCCGCCTGCCCGCGGGCGGCGATCTCCGCTTTGGAGCGTCCTTGGCGTTTCGCGGCGGCCTCTGCGGCTTTGCGGGCCGCTTCGGACTGCGCCAGCAGATCGCTGACCTGCGTTTGCACCTCATCCTGAAGTTGCGCGATCGAGCTGTTGAGGAAGGTCGCCGGTCCCTGAACCGACTGCACCGCTTTGAGGTCGCGAACGGTCGCGCACGGCCCTTTCCGTGTGCTCTTCGGCACCTGTCCGGCCAGGCAACCTTCGAGCCCGTTGAGCCGCAGCAGATCGGCGGGGTCGCGCAGCGTACGAACCATGTCGCCGCGTACGAGTACCGTCGCCGCGTCCCCGCCAAAGCTTGCCCGCTCCAGCGCACCGGCGCGCTGCGTCGAGCTGCCACCGGGGCTGATGCGATCGAGCCGGCCGTCGACCGGCATCACCGTGCCAGCGCCAAAGCCTGCGAGGGCGAGCGTGGCGAGCGCAACGAGCGTCGCTCGCGGGAAGCGCGCGGCAACGGCAAGCAGGCGCCGGAGCATGGCGTGCGCGTGGGCGACGCCGACCGCTACGGGCCGGTGACGCTCGAGTTCGTGCTCGTCGCCGCCGCCGGCAGCTGCTGGAAGGTCGTCAGGCGGCCGGCGCCGAGCGAGTACTGCTGCTGGACGGTGCAGTCACGCGGTGCGCTCTGCGGCGTGGTCGGTGCCGGCGACTGGCTGGGCGTCGTGCTGGCGACGTCGTCGGCGTAGTAGCCGAGCGGGTTGAAGAGGCTATAGCGCAGCGCGTCGAGCAGCGAGACATCCGGCAGGGCGTGGGTTGCGCCGGGGCCTTGGCTTTCGAGCTCGTTGAGCTGAGCGTTGTCGGTGTCTGACAGGCGCGGGACCGTCGTGCCGCAGCTCTGCGACGAGTAGGCGTCCGGCAATCCGCTGCCGATCCGACTGGCCCAGTCGGGGCGGCGGTAGGCGTTTGCCTGATCGGTGGAGAAGCGGGTGCTACTGGTCGACAGCGACGAGGATTGCAGCGTGACGGCGCCGCGCAACGCACGCATCGCCTGGCCGTCGCGGTACAGCTTGTCGGCGGTGCTGGCTTTGCCGTTGGAGGTGGCGGCGGCGAGGTTCGCGATGCCGCCCGCAATCTGGCTGGAGTAGAGGCCGGTGTATTCCAGCACCGGGTTGAGCTGTTTGAGGAATGGGTCGAGGCCGCTGAGGATCGTCGGCAGCGAACTGAGCGCCTGCTCAGTTGCCGGCAGTCCCTTCACCGCGTTTGTGTTGACCCGCTCGATGCCGGTCAGTAGCTGTTTGAGGTCGGGGGAAACGGTCGTCAGCGCGCGCGTGGCGGGAGCGAGTGCCTTGGCGGTTGGGAGCAGGCGCTGCGAGGCGGCGCCGGTCGAGGTCGTGAACTCCTCGATCGCTTTGGTGCCGCTCTTGGTCGCCGTCAACAGGCGCGGCAGCTTCTGCACCAACGCGGTGAGTGCCGCGTCGTTCTGGCCGGTCTGGCGGAAGACCCGTTCGCTTTCGACGATCGCGCGGCGCAGCGCACCGGGCGTTTGCGTCGCGGCATCGAGCACGCGGCGCCCATCGCTCAGCGCGCTGGCCAGGCGCGGCGTCTGCTGATCGAGCGTCTGCGCGGTGCCAGAGAGGTCGGAAACCAGCATTTGGAGTTCGACGAGCGCTTTGCCCATGTTCGCGCCCTGTCCGGCCAGCCCCTTGCCGCCCTCCTGCATCCACTGCTGGAAGGCTTTGCGGGTGGCGGGGTCGAAGGTCGAGAAGAGTTCGTCGAGCTCGGTCGTGGAGCCAACGTCACGGTCTGGGATGCGCCCGCCCTCTTCGATGTAGCCGGTCGGTTTGGCCGGCGGGCTCAGCGCGATGTACGTCTCGCCGAGCAGCGTCTTCTGCCGCAGGATCGCCTTCGTGCCCTTCGGCAGCGGCGTGTAGCGGCGCTGAAGTTCGAAGGTCACCGTCGAGCGGCCGTTGGCGCCCGGCACGACCTTCTTCACGCGGCCGATGCCGACGCCCGCGATCCGAACGTCGGCTTCGGTCGCGAGCTGCGTCGCTTCGGGGAAAGTGGTGGTGATCCGGTAGCCCTGCGCCTTGAACGGCACCGAGCCGCCGAACTGCAACCACAGGAAGAGCGTCAACCCGAAGCACGACAGCGCGAACAGCACCATCGTGAGCAGCTTGCCGAGTGTGGGGACTTGACGGTTCATCTCAGCGGTTGGCGGCGCAGTACGCCGACGCCTTCTGGCCGTTGGTGAGGGTCGTGTTCGGGGTAGCGGTGCCGAGCAGGTCGAGAATCACACGCGAAGCGGGGCTGTCGCGACGGATCAGGTTGGTGCCGGTGGTCACGAGGTCGCAGTCGGTGTAAAGCACGGCCCGGCCGATCGCGCCGGCAGCATCCTGCATCGAAGTGAGGCTCATCCCGGCATGGCCGAGCCAGCCGGCGAGCGTCAGCGCACTGAGGTTCTCGCCCCCAGGCTTATATGCCAGGCCGTTGAAGAGGTCGTTGAACACGTCGGTTCCGGTCGAGACGTTGTGTGCCGAGCTGGCGATGTCCTGGACCGCTGGCTTGAGTTTGCCGAGCGGCGCCTGCGCGTCGCGTGCGAAGGGGCGTGCTTGGTCGCGCAACACCGGCGTGGCGGCGTTCATGAACGAGATCAGCTGCTGGAGCCCGCTGTCGAGTTTGGCGGTCGGGCGCTCCAGGCGACGGGAGGCTCGGCCGAGATGGGTCGAGATCTCGCCGGCGTCGGTCAGCAGCTGCTTCGTCTTGTCGAGCACCTTGGGGCTCTTGGCGATCCCCTCTGAGAGATCCTGGTGACTCTCCCCGATCGCTTCGAAGGCGTCGGCTGAGGCGGAGACGAAGGTGCCGAGCGCCTGCTGGTTCTTGCCGAGTTCGGTCATCACCGCACGCAGGTTGGTGACGGTCCGCGCGATCTGCGCGTCGCGCACGTTGAGCGCCTTCGCGATCCGCGCGGTGTAGACGGTCATCGGCTCCAGTCCGCGCAGCAGCCGCCCGAAGTCCCGCCCGCCGTTGCCGGCGAGCCCCTTGCCGCCCTGCTGCAACAGGATCGCGAGGTATTGGCGGGTGTCGGCATCGAACTCCGAGAGCAACTCGTCAAATTCGACCGGCGTCATTGTGCGCTCCGCCGGGATGTTGCCGCCCGGAGGCAGCAGTGGGCTGCCTTTGGTGCCAGGGTCAAGCTCGATGATCATGTCGTCGAGCAGCGTGCGGGGCCGCAGCGCCGCCGTCGCATCCTTGTGGATGCGATCGGTGTACTGGCGCTGGATCTTCACGGTCACTCGACCACGGCCGTTGTAGAGCTTGACATCAGCGATATCGCCGACGGTCACACCGGAGATCGCAACGGTCTGACCTTGGCCGGGCACCACGGCTTTGGCCGATGAAAAGTCGATCGTGTAGTCGACGAAGTCGGAGCCGAGGAACGGCACCCACTTCGGCAGATAGAAGCGCTGGTTGGAGAGGATGCCGATTGCGGCCGCCAAGCCGATCGCGACGATCACGAAGATCGCCGCGAAGGGGACGCCGTACCGCTCGAGAACGCGTTTCATCCGCCGCTCCCGTCAGCCTTGCCGGTGAGCACGGAGTTGAGGTCCGGCTTCATCGTGCCGGTGCACTGCACGTCGAACTTCCACTTCGAACCGTCGCTGGTGATCGTCGGCGTCGACGGCTTCTTCGGGCGGGTGCTCAGCGGCGCGGAGTTCGACGTCCCGATGTAGGTGCTCTTGCCGCTGGCGGCCTGCTGACGCGCGCCGCTGATGAAGGTCGAGCCTTGTGAGGTCGCCGCACGCGCGAAGAGACCGTTGGCGTCGTAGTTCTGGGTGGAGCTGGCAAAGCCGACCCAGCTGCGCATGAACTCCTGCCAGCTCGTCAGACCGGTCGTGTACTGGCCGTCGCTGATCTTCTGGTTGGCGGTCGGCACGAGGACCTCGGTCGCACAGACCGACATTTTGTCGAGGTCGTTGAGGATGCTCGCCAGCGATGGTGCGGACTTCGCCAGTCCAGCCGAGATCGGTTCCAGGCTCGATGCCAGCGCGCCGCCCTCGTCGTCGGAGAGCAGCTGCTGGGATTGCGTGAGGAATGGTCCGGAGGCGGCAACCAGCGCCGGCGTGTTCGGCAACGCATCGGCGACATTCTTGGCGACCTGACGGGTCGGCGCCAGCGCACTGCGGATTTGGGGCAGCGTGCGCTCGGCGGTGCGCATCGTCCCCGGAAGGCGGCTGACGGTGGCCGACACCGCGCTCGCCTGATCGGCGTACACGCTGACGGTCCGGTCGAGTCCATCGATCAGCCGACCAAGGTCTTCGGCCCGGTCGGCGAACGGACCGGTAGCGCGCGCAAACGCGCGAATCGCACCGGCAAGGTCGCCACGTTGCTCGCCCTGGAGCGCACGGGCGAGACGTTCGATCTCGGGGCCGGCTTCGGCGGCGGCCTTGATGGTGTCGTTGAGCGACTTGCCGGCCGTCTCCCCGCGCGTCAGCGACGTAGCACCCGGATCGGAGGGGTCGGTTGCGTTGAGCGCCTGGCCGAGCTTTTGGAAGACGACCTGGAGATCTTTGCGTTCGGGGCCTTGCAGCGTCGAGAACACTTCGTCGAGTTGCACCGCGCGGGACGTGTGGGTGATCGGGATCGTGTCGCCGTCGCTAAGGCGGGCGGCGCCGGGCCGCCCCGGGCTGATCTCGACGACGAAGTTGCCTTCGAGGAACAGGCGTGGGCGGATACGCACCCGAGCGTCGGTGTGGATCGGCAGCCCGTTCCCGTCGATGTCGAGGTTGAGTTTCGCCGCCTCCGCGCCGTTGTAGCGCTCGACGGAGCTCACGCGGCCGACGTCGACCCCGGCGATCCGCACGATCGATCCGGGCTTGACGCCGGCGGCATTTTGCACGACGACACCGAGGTGGAACGAGCGGTGGAACGGGTTGTCCTTCGTGAAGGCGACGACGACGATCACGGAGAGCGCGATGAGGCTCAGCAGTCCGGCACGCAATGGGTTCGATCGCTCACGGCGGAGGCGGCTACTCATCGCTGTCCTCCTCGTCCAAGCTGGCCGGTCGCCACGTCGAGCCCTTCGGCGGGGCCGGCGTGAAAATCTGCGACCCGCTCGCAGTCGTGCCGCCGACCGTCAGGTGCTGCTGCGTCTTGTCGGCCCATAGCGGACGGCTCTCGTAGCCGGCGCCGCATTGGCCGCCGGCACCGTACACCGGCGAGGGGTTCGTGTACAGGTAGGCGTTGGTCTGAGTTTGGGTGACGCGCTTGGCTCGATCGGTCGCATTCGCGGTCGCGGCAAAGGCGCCCGCGGGGATGCTGGAGATGCCGTTGAGCGGCGTGGTCGCGGTGACGCCCTCGCCGTTGTTGGCGTAGAGCGGCAGGTACGGCATCACGCGGATCCAGTTGCCGACGGCGTCGCCGTCGAAGGTCATCGAGCCGAGGTTGCGCAGCAGCAGCGAGGGGTAATGGCAGATGCGCTGCGCCTGCGAGAGCGAGGTCACGAGCGGCGCGGCGCTGGCGTTGAACTGGGTGATGCCGTCGAGGCCGCGCGCGACGACGGTCGAGCGGCTGACGGTATCGAGCTGGTCGAGCACCGAGGAGAGATCGCTGGCGAAGCGCGGCGTGCCTCCGAGGCCGCGAACGGCCGCATTCGTAGCATCGGCGAGATCGCCCGAACCGGCCCGGATCGCCGCGAACGAGGGGCGAAGCGCGTTAGCCAGCGCAATCTGCGGCGAAAGCGCATTGCGCGTCGCTCGCAGCGAGCCGCCGATCGAGTCGAGCGCCGACGGCGCGACTTGCAGCGTCTGGTCGAGTTCGCGATCGGCGCGCGCGATCGCGCCGGTGGTGCGGTCCAGGCCACGAACCAGCCCGCCCAGCGAGCCGCCAGAGCCAGCAAGTTCAGTGGTGAAGCGGGTCAGCGCGGTGAAGAAGGGCACGATTCCGTCCTGCTGATCGGCGAGCACCTTCGCGACCGGCGTGATGTGATCGACCAGCGGGCCGGCGGAGTCGATGAGCTGGGCGATGATCGAGCCACGCCCGGCGAGCGCGTCGCCGAAGTTCGTGACCGACTCAACGATGCCCTCGCGCGTCTTGGCGTCGAAGGTGTTGAGCAGCTGGTCGACCTCAACCGGATCGGGCGTCGCGTTCTTGAGCGGGATCGTCGCACCCCACTCGAAGTCCTTCGCCGAGCTGCCGGGGGTGAGCTGCACGTACTTGAGGCCGAGCAGCGAACGGGCCCGAATCAGCACCGTCGTATCGGTCGGGATCGGCGCGGTCGTCTGGTCGAGCTTGAGGTCGAGCAGCGCGACCGTGCTGCCATCGGCGAGCTGGCGGGCGCGTGTCGCGGAGACGATGCCAACGCGGGTACCGCCGATCCGCACCTCGTTGCCAGGCACGATGTTCGCCGCGTTCTTGACCTCGACGGAGAGCGACTTGGAGGGAACCCACGGCAGCCCGTTGTTTGCGTTGTACGCCAGGAAGGTCGTGACGACGACGATCAGGACGGTGATCGCGCCGATCAGCGACGGGCTCATGCGGTTGTTGCGTCCGCCCACGGCGCTCATCGCCCGCCTCCGAACAGCAGCCGTGCCGCCGTCGTTTCGGCCGCCGACGCAGTGTCGGTCGTCGAGCTGTTGCTCTGCTCCGACGAGGAACGCGCCGCCGCCGAGGCCGACGCAGACGAGGCCGAACTGCGCGGGAGGCCGCCAGATTGCGATGCCAGGCGGGTGCCGCAGCCGTCGGCGGTCACACTCGACGGCACCGAGCAGGTCGGCGTGTTGAGGCTCAGCCCACGAAGGAAGTACCCGTTGGCGTCGCGGCCGTTGGTCGAGTACGCCAATCCGTAGATCGTGTCGAGCAGGTAGTCCAGGCCGCCGGTGGTGCGCAAGTCGCCGAGCGTCAGGCCGAGTACCGAGGCGGTCGTCTTCACACCCGACGCCGTCTTGGTCAGGCGGTCGAGCAGCGCGTCGGTGTCGGAGCTGGTGAGCACGTCGCGGCCCTGTTCAAGCGTCGGTCCGAGCGCGGTGATCGCCGTTTTCCCGCGGCTGGCGGCGGTCGGCAGATCGTTGATGATCGACGCGAGGTCGGCCGAGCTGGCATCGAGATCTTCAGAGATCGGCTTGAGCTGCTCGGTCAGGTCGCTGACGCGGTCGACCGTCGGGGAGACTTCGGTCAGCGCACGGTTCAGCGAGGCGATCGACGCGCGCACTTCAGACTGGCGCGCGGCGAGTCGCTGCGCGACGACTGCGCCGTTCTTGACGGTGCCCGAGAGTGACGAGCGTTCGGACGCCAGCGATGCAAGCGTCGTGTCGGATGAGGCGCTGAGCTGCTTGAGCATCTCCGTCTGGTCGGCGAGCTGCTTGAGGATCCGGTTCGCGTACCGCAGCCCTTCGTTGCTCTTGCTCAGCGTCGCGGCGATCGCGTCGCCACGGCCGGCGACGCCGGCACCAAGTTCGCGCACGATGATAAAGAGCCGTTCGCGCACCGACGGCGTGTTGGCCGAGAGCAGCTGGTCGGGGTCGATCGGGATGTACGTCTGGGAGACCGGCAGCAGGTGCTGGCCCTTGAACTTGCCGGACGCGATCGTCGCCAGCGCCGCCGGTGCGGTGGCGCCGTCGGGCCGGGTTTGGGTGAGCTGGCACTCGATGTAGCGCTCGCCGATGAGCGCCTGCGGGCGGATCGTGCAGGTCGCGTCTTTGCGGAAGTCCTTGAATCCGTCGTCGGTGATCGTGAAAGTCACTGCGGCACGGTTGTCGTCGGTCAGCGCGACGCTGTTGACGCTGCCGACCTTCACGCCGGAGACCCGCACATCCAGACCCGGCAGCACGAAGGCGGCGCTGTCGAAGATCGCGCGAACCGAGTAGGCGCCGGCAGCTGGGGTGGTGTTGGCGCTGCCGGCACACCCGGCGAGCAGCCCACCGCCGAGCAGCGCGCACCCGGCAGCGGCGAGCAGTGCGCGGCCACGCCCGGTCAGTCGCAGGCGCCGCCCCGGAGCCTGAGTGTCACGACGCGCGCTCATGGACCGGCCGGAACGTCGGAGGTGTTGCACTGCACCGCGCCGCCATCGGTGAACGGCGCCGAGCCGTCGCTGGTGGCCTGCGCCGCCGACCCGGGGCAGCGGTTCGTCGTGGTTTGCAGGCCCTGCAAGCGATCGACGAAGCTCGAACGCGGGATCAGGTCCTGCTCGGAGCTGCTATTGGACGCCTGGAAGATGTTGATGACCGGCGAGAGGCGCGCGTAGTGGCCGGCGCTGTCGTAGTTGGCGGAGATCAGTCCGAGGCCGGTCAGCGCGGCGGTGATATCCGGCGTATACGCGCGCGTCTCGGCGATCAGCGGCGTCGATTGCTCCAGCGCCTTCGGCACGCTCACTGCCGCCTTCTTGGAGGCTGTGCCGAGCGCAACGCTGGCGGCCAGCAGATCGGCGACGTCGTTGTTTTCGCCGCTGCGGTTGAGCGCTCGGGCGAGCGACTTGATCGTCGGCTGGCCGTCGGTCAGCGTCGTGGTGAGCTGGCGCAGCGCCTCGGGCACGCCGGCCTTGTAGCGGTCCGCCAGCAGGATCAGCCGCTTGACCTGAGCGAGCGTGCTCGGCAGTTCCTCCATCGCCGCGCTGGCCTCATCGAAGACGGCCGGTGCTCGCGCGACGGTTTCGGCGATTTCGGTGCCGTTGCCGGCCGCAGCCGAGGCGGCCGTGGCCGAGTCGCGGGTGAGGCGTGCGATCTGTTCGGTGTGCTCGGCGAGCGCGCTGTTGATCGCGGCGACGTTGACGACGACCTCCTGGAGCGCGTCGCCGTTGGGATCAAGGCCGTCGGCGAACTGCCGTAGCTCTTTGAGCACAGCAGGGCTCGTCTTGAGCACCTTCTGCAGGTTGTCGCTGTTGCCGGCAACGACATCGGCGCTGCCCTTGACGAACTGCTGGAGTCCCTTGCGGGTCGGCTCGTCGAAGGCGTTGACGAACTCGTCCTGGCTGACGATGCCGCGGGTATTGGCGGTCGTGATCGTGCCGCCATCCGGCAGCTTGGCCGAGTTGTTCGGGCCAAGCGACAGCGCGACGTAGCGATTGGTGATCCCGGCGAGCGAGGCGGCGCGGATCTGCGCGAAGGTGCCCCGGCGCAGTGGGCCGAGTTTGTCGACGCGGATCTTGACGTATGCCTCGTAGCCGCCGCTCTTGGTGCGGGTCGTGCCGATGTCGGTGACCTTGCCCATCGTGATCCCGTTGACCCGCACGAGGTTGCCGTTGATCAGACCGCCCGCGTCATCGAACAGCAACGTGTACTCGTACGACTTGCCACCGCGCAGGCCAACGAACGCAACGGCCAGGATGCCGAGCGCGATCGCGGCGAACGCTGCGATACGGGATGGGGTCATCGGTGCGACCCCCACGCGGTAGACGGGGTTGGCACCCGGGCTACTCCATTCCCAGGGGGCCGTCGGCCTCGCCGGTGAGGAACTGGCGCACGAACGGGTTCGGCGACGAGAACAGGTCGGTCGCCGGGCCGGACTCCACAATCCGCCCCTTCCACAGCACGGCGATGTGCTCGGCGACGCGCCGTGCGCTAGCGATGTCGTGCGTGATGACGATGTAGGTGCCGCCGTTCTCGGCATGCACCTCTTCGATCAACTCGCAGAGCAGCGCGGTGCGGACCGGGTCCAAGCCCGAGTCCGGTTCGTCGAACAGCACGATGTCAGGGTCGAGCACCAACGCACGCGCAAGGCCGGCGCGCTTGCGCATCCCGCCGGAGAGCTCGTTCGGGTACTTCTCGCGGGCGGGAATCAGGCCGACCTCGTTGAGGCGCCGGTCGACGATCTCGCGGATTTCCTTCTCGCCTTTGTCGGTGTGCTGGCGCAGCGGGAACGCGACGTTGTCGTAGAGGTTCATCGAACCGAACAGCGCGCCATCCTGGAACAGCACGCCAAACCGCTTACGCATCTCGAAGAGATCGTCGTCGGCCAGGCTCGGCACCGACTGGCCTTGCACGAGCACGTCGCCCTTATCCGGGAAGAGCAGGCCGACCATGTGTTTGATGCAGACCGACTTGCCGGTACCCGACGGGCCGAGGATCATCGAGACCTTGCCCTCTGGGATCGCGAGATCGAGCCCGCGCAGGATCTTGTTGGAGCCGAACGCCTTGTGCACACCCTTGAACTCGATCGCGAACGGGCCATCGAGGTCGTGTGTCTCGCCGCGGTGGTAGGCGTACTCGTCCTTGGCCAGCAACGGGTCCGGCTCGCGCAACACCCCGGCCTTTGCGGCAGCGGGCGCCGCAGCAACGCTCGGTGCAGTCGCGGCAACAAATGCCTGCGTCACCGGCTCTTCAACCGGCTCGGCGAAGATCTCGTCGGCCTCAACCTCAAGCCGGTCGCGCTGCTCGGCAAAACGGGCGCGGTCACCGGCATTCGGCGTCGCTTCAAGATCCTCGGGGCGCAACGCATCGAGCGGATCGTGGTTTGGCTCGTCGCCAGGTTGGGGGCTGCGGTACTCGTCCATGTCAGCCTCCGATCGGGGCACGCGGGTTGGACCCCCAGAAGACCTGGGTGTAAATCATGCCGATCAAGTGCACCAGCACGAGGTTGACAGCCATCGACTTCGCCGTCGCAGTACCGACGCCAACCGGCCCGCCGCTGGTGTTGTACCCGTAATAGCAGCCGATCAGGATGATCGCGATGGCCATCGTCATCGCTTTAATCAAACTGAACAGCAAGTCTGGCGGATTCTGAAACTGCCAGAAGAGCTGAAGGTAGCCGCCGGACGACACCTGCCCGAGCTGCTCGACGACGGCGACGTACGAGGCGAAGAAGCCCGCCGCGACCCCGGTCACGTACAAGAAGGGCAGCACGATCACCGAGGCCAACAGCTTCGTCGAGCAGAGGAAGGTCAGCGAATCGACGCCCATCACCTCGAGCGCGTCAATCTCTTCGGAGATTCGCATCGCCCCCAGCTCGGCGACGATGCCGGTGCCGACCTTCGCCGACATCATCCAGCCAAAGACGTACGGCACCAGCTCGCGCAGGTCGCACCAGGCGGTGAAGAGCGCCGCATAGGCGGGCGCGCCGACGGCAGCGGTCTGGTAGCCGCCCTCGATCCCGCACTGGAGCCCGACGACGAAGATCATTGAGGTGATCACGATGCCGGAGCTGACGATCACGATCCCGGCCTGGCGAACGATCTCTGCCGAGAAGGCGAAGACGCGCAGCGTGAAGATCGAGCCCAACACGCGCCCGGAGAACTGCATGATCTCGCCGGTGTTGAAGAGCGCATCGCCGAACGGCGAGGCGGCAAGGCGTGCGGACAGGCTGCTCATCGCAGGGCCTGCAACTCAGGATGGGTGGCCAACAGCGTCTGCGTGAAGACGTAGTTGAACGAAAACACGCCGATGAACGCGATCACGACCGCCTGGTTGACGGCGCGACCAACGCCCTCGGCACCACCGGAGGCGGTCATGCCCTTGTAGCAGCAGACGATCGCCGTGATTGCGCCGAAGATCGTGCACTTGATCAGCGACCCCCACAGGTCGGTCACCGAGGCGTTATTGAGAAAGGTCGCAAAGAACGGGGCCAGCGGCTCGCCGTTGACGAGCGTCGCGATCAGGCCGCCGGAGACGCCAAACAGCACGGCGTAGATATCGAACAGGCTGGTCACCACCATCAGCGCCAGAAAGCGAGGCACGACGAGGTTCTTGACCGGATCGACGCCGAGTACCTGGAGCGCGTCAAGCTCCTCACGGATCTTGCGGGCGCCAAGATCCGCAGTCATCGCGGTGCCGGCGACGCCAGCGACGACGATCGCGGTCACGAACGGCGCGAACTCGCGGATTGCGGCAATCACGAAGAAGCCACCGAGGCGATCCGGCGCCCCAAACAGATTCAGAAAGCCGATCGCTTGGAGCCCCGGCGCACCGAAGTTGACGGCGACGGTCGAGATCAATAGCGGCAGCCAACAGAGGCGCAGGGCGAAGAGAAACTGACCGACGAACTCAGGGCCGTACGGGTACGGCGGACGGATCGCGGACGAGACCGTTCGCGACGTCAGCAGGATCATGCTGCCGACCTCCGCAAGCGACTCGCGGGCAGGTGCAAACGCCCGGTTCACGACGCTGGACACGCCGTCTCCTCGTTGTGTGGTGCAGGGGTCACCGAGCGCGAAGCGTATGCGATATTCGTCACGGACGCATCGTTCCCATGGCAAGTTCGGCGCGACGGCGATTTCCGACGCACCCGAATTGGGCAGGTAGGCGCCAGATGCTGGGGCGTCGTGTGCTCACGGGACAGTCAGGGTAGGGTTCGCGCTGTGCTGCGCAGCTCCCTGCTCATTCGATCACACCGCCGTACGAAGGTCATGCGCTTGCCACCCGAGCGCGGCACGACCGTGCGACTCCTCACGCTCACCGCGCTCGCCGGCCCCCTGCTCACGGCCGGTTGTGGCAGCGTCGCGAGCGCACCGCAAGAGGCTGCGGCACGCCCCGTGCAACTCAAGGTGCAGCCGGCTCGATTCAGTGCCACCACTCAGCTGCCCGGTGATCGCGTCCGGCTGTCGATCACGATCACGAACACCGGCTCAACGAAGGTCGACAACCTGGTCGTCAGCCTCGAAGGCAACGAACCGGCGCAGCTGGCGGTGCGCAACGTCGACGACAACCCAAACGACATTCCGCAGGGCACGACCGATCTGCCGGCCACCATCAAGCGCGCCGCCTGGTTCATCGATGACGGGCCGCAACACGCGCCGATCGCCGGCGGTGACAGCTGGAGCGCCGGATCACTCGACGCAGGCCGCACGACGACGGTGCGCTGGACGATGGTCGCGATCACGCCCGGCCGTCATACCCTCACCTACTACGTCGCCGGCGGGCTGACCGACAAGGCGGCGAAGGCGACGACCGGCACCGGCCTCACCGGCAAGGTCGCCGCCACGATCGCCAAGCCGGGCGACGACCAAGCCGCCACCGCCGACCAGTAGCCGGCCCAGGCCGCGCGCGACCACGACCATCCGGCCACGAACTGATGTTCCCGTCCGCTGCGGTTCGTAGGATCGGCCGGTGCGCCTGCTCCACACCGCCGACTGGCACTTGGGCCGCAGCCTGCATGGCGCCTCGCTACTTGATGCGCAGGCCGCCGTGCTCGACCAACTCGTCGCGCTGACAGCGCAAGAGCGGCCGGACGCGGTGATCGTCGCCGGAGACGTGTTCGACCGCGCCTACCCGCCGCTCGCGGCCGTTGAGCTGTACGACGACGCGATCACGCGGCTCGCCGCCACCGGCGTACCGGTCGTGATCATCAGCGGCAACCACGATTCGGCGGTGCGCCTCGGCATGAACGCGCGCGTCGCCGAAGCGGCCGGCGTTCACGTGCGCACGCGACTCGACCGCATCGCGGACCCGATCGCAATCGAAGGCAACGGCGAACGCGCCCTGATCTATGGCGTGCCCTACCTCGATCCGCCGAGCACCGCGCCGGCACTCGGCGCAGCGGCTCCAACCCACGCAGGCGTGCTCGGCGCCGCACTGGCGCAGATCGGTGCCGACCGGGCGCAGCGCGACGACGCGCTGGCGGTCGTCGTCGCACACGGCGTGATCGCGGGCGGCGCCAGCGTCGGGCCGGGCGGCGATGGCGGCGGCGTCGAGCGGCCGATCGACGTCGGCGGCGTGGCGGCCGTCCCCCGCACCGTGTTCGACGGCCTCGACTACGTGGCAATGGGGCACCTACACCGCCCGCAGCAACTTGGCGATCACGTTCGCTACAGCGGCGCTCCGCTGGCGTTCTCGTTCGATGAGGCCGGCGAACGCAAATCGGTTGCGCTCGTAACGCTGGCGCCCGGCACGCCGCCGCGGGCCGAGCTGATCGCCACCCCGCAGGCGCGCGCGATGGCGCGGCTGCGTGGCCGGCTGGAGGAGCTGCTGCACGCCGACGAGTTCGCGGATGCCGAACCGGCGTGGGTGGAAGCGACGCTGACCGACCGGCTGCGCCCCCGGATGGCGATGGAGCGGCTGCGCCACCGCTTCCCGCACATCCTCAAGCTGTTGCATGAGCCACCCAGCGATGATGCCGCCAGCGACGGTGCCGCGGCCAGCTACGGCGCCCGCATGCGCGGCCGCAGCGAGCTGGAGGTCGCCACCCAGTTCCTCGCCGATGTGCGCGGCGGCACCGGAGCCGACGAGCGTGAGCGGGACCTGCTGCGCGACGCGCTCGAAGCACACGATCGACGCGCGGCGCTGCAATGAGGCTGCATCGCCTGGCGCTGACCGGGATCGGGCCGTACGCCGAGCGGCAGGAGCTCGACTTCGACGCCCTGACCGCGCAGGGGCTGTTCCTGCTGACCGGCCCGACCGGCGCCGGCAAGACGACGGTGCTCGACGCCGTCGTCTTTGCGCTG
>JASGGQ010000052.1:0-16878 GCA_047604965.1 Patulibacter sp.
TGGCACTCGTGTTGCGCGCCGAGCCGGCACACGCCGACGCGCTGGAGGCCGCCGCCGACGCCGGTGCGCCGGCCCTGCGCACGCTGATCGCCTGCGGAGCGGCGCTGCTCGACCTGGCGGCGCTCGCGCCGCATGCACCGGCACAGGCGCTGCTGAACGTCAATGACCATGCGGCCCTCGCTGACGCCGAGCGCCGGCTGCGAGGCGCCGGCCACGAGCAGTGACACGCAGCTCAGCGCTCCCGCCGCGTTGACCGCACCCACCGGCACACCCACCGCACCCACCGACCGAACCCTCACCTTCATGTTCACCTTGAGTGGTGCGACCGGTCGCGACGACCGTTGGCGCGGCACCAGCGACCGCCTCGCCCCTCTATCCGCCGATCGCGCTCATTGGCCGCTGCGGCGGCACAAATCCCGGCTCGTCGATCCCGTGCCCGCGCGGCTTGCGCCACACCGTGGCAGCGATCCGTTCGGCGAGTTCGGCATCGCTGGCGCCGGCCCGCAGCAGCGCACGAAGGTCGCCCTCTTCATGGGAGAACAGGCAGGAGCGCAGTTGCCCATCGGCCGTCAGCCGCAGTCGGTCGCACGAGGAGCAGAACGGCTCGGAGACCGACGAGATGAAGCCGACGACCTGCCCGCCTTCGCCGATCGCAAAGCGCCGGGCCGTCGATGCCGCGGGGGCCGGCAGCACGCGCAACTTGCCGCGGCCGGCGAGCAGCCGGCGCAGATCGGCGCCGGAGAGGCCATCCTGCGGGGTCCAGCGGTGGCCGGCATCGAGCGGCATCGGTTCGATGAAGCGCAGTTCGGCATCGACCGACGCGGCAACCGCCAGCAGCCCGTCGAGCGCCCGCTCGGTAACGCCGCGCAGCGCAACGGCGTTGATCTTGATCGGCGTCAGTTCGGGGTAGCGGCGCGCCTCGACGAGCCCGGCGAGCACGCGGTGCAACTCGTCTCGACGGGTCACCGCCTGAAACGCTGCGCGATCGGTGGTGTCGAGCGAGACGTTGAGGCGGGCGCCGCCGGCCGCCGCCAAAGCCGCCGCGTGGCGGTCCAGCAGCACGCCGTTCGTCGTCAGCGCGACATCCTCGATCTGGGGGATCGCGTGGAGCGCGGCGACGATCTCCGGGAGATCACGCCGCAGCAGCGGCTCGCCACCGGTCAGCCGGATGCTGCGCACCCCGAGTGCCGCGAAGCGCCGCACGAGCCGGATCAGTTCGCCGGTGGAGAGATGGTGCTCGCGCGGCTGCCACGGCAGCCCCTCGGCCGGCATGCAGTAGTCGCAGCGCAGATTGCAGCGGTCGGTCAGTGAGATCCGTAGATCCCGCGCGACGCGGCCGTGCTGATCGACGAGCCGCGTCCCCGCCGGCAGATCGGCAGGCGCCGGCGCGTGCAGCGGCAGCGCCGCATCGCTGGGAGATTCAAGAGGCACCGCCGCACACGATAGATGTCGCCGCAAGCCCGCTCGACCGCCACCTCACGCGGCGCCTCGCGCGCCCGCGCGCAACGCGCGGCCCGGGATTCGGCGCCTGGCGGGCATCCCGCAGAGCGCGCGTGTTTCCACTCGGCGACCAAGTGTTTCGGCACGAAGTCCGCAGTGTGAAAGCTCCGCGCATCGCCGCCCCAAACGACCGCTCGTAACACGCCCGAAATCCACGTTTATCGCTGCAAATCAGCGTTGTTCTCGCGATTCGTCGCGGCGCGTTGGCCGCCCGGCGAAGCACGCTTGTCCGATGGGACAAGCGACCACCACCCCACAACCGGCACCTTCAGGTTCATCGCTCGTGCCGTGCGTGACGAGCGCGTGTCGGTCCGTCATCGGACGGTCACGCAGCCAGCCTCCAGCGTCCAGAAGTTTTCGATGCAGCCATCAGCCCCCAGTCCAGCGAACGACGAGTCCGCCGGCGCCCTGCGCATCTTGGTCGTCGGCGGCGGCATCGCCGCGCAGTCGGTGATCGAAGCGCTGCGCGACCGCGACACCACCGCGCACATCACGATGGTCTGCGAAGAGCCGCGCCTGCCGTGGGATCGCGTGTCGCTCTCGCACCTGCTGATCGACGGCGCCGCCGAGGAGCTTCAGCTGCGCCCGGCGGCCTGGTACGAGGACCACGGGGTCGAGGTGCGCATCGGTGCCCGCGTCACGCAGCTCGACGCCGCGCGCAAGCTGGCGCACACCAGCGACGACGAGACGATCGCGTGGGACCGCTGCATCCTGGCGACCGGCAGCGACGCGCTGATCCCGCCGATTCCCGGCATCGGCCAGGAGGGCGTGGTGGCGTTCCGCAGTCCCGAGGACTGCGAAGCGATCCAGGCCGCGTCGGATGCCCGCAAGCCGGCAGCGGTAATCGGCGGCGGCCTGCTGGGTTTGGAAGCGGCGCGCGGCATTGCGGCGCGCGGCGCGAAGGTCACCGTTGTCCACCTGATGGATCGCCTGATGGAGCGTCAGCTCGACGCCAACGCTGCGGCGTTGCTGGCACCCGCGATGCAGGAGCTTGGCGTCGAGGTGCTGCTGGAGAAGTCGACGAGCATGATCCGCGGCGAAGGGGGCCGCGTCACCGGACTCGACTTCGCCGACGGTTCAACGCTCGATGCCGAACTGGTCGTCGTCGCGATCGGCATCAAGTCCCGTACCGATCTCGCCAAGGATGCCGGGCTTGAAGTGGGGCGCGGGATCGTCGTCGATGACCGCCTGCAAACCAGTGCGCCGGACGTGTTCGCCGTCGGCGAATGTGCGGAGCATCGCGGGATGGTTTACGGGATCGTCGCGCCGATCCACGACCAAACGCAAGTCTGCGCCGACGCGGTGCTCGGCGCGCCGGAAGCCGCATACACCGGCTCGGTGCTCAGCGCGAAGCTCAAGATCATGGGCGTCGACCTCGTTTCGATCGGCGCCGCCGAAGGCTCCGGCGCGACGGTCGAAGATCGCGAGGCCCGCTCGTACCGCAAGCTCGTCGTGCAGGACGGCAGGCTCGTCGGCGCGGTGTTGATGGGCGACATCAAAGGCCACGAACTGCTGCTCGACAAAGTCAAGAGCGGCGAGGAGGTCACCGACCCGCTGGAGCTGCTCGCCGAAGCCGGGCAGGCGAGCGCCGCCGATCTGCCCGACAGCGCGCAGGTATGCAACTGCAACGGCGTCTGCAAGGGCGCGATCGTCGAGGCGATCAACGCGCACGATCTCGGCTCGACCCAGGAGGTCGTGGCGAAAACCCGGGCCGGTGCCGGCTGCGGCACCTGCAAGCCGCTGGTCAAAGAGATCCTGCTCGACGTCCGTGGAGGCCAGGTCGATGAAAACACCTACCTCTGCGCCTGCCGCAAGCAGACGCGCGAGCTGGTGGCCACGGCAATCCGCGAGCAGGGGCTGGAATCGGTCAGCGAAGTCGCGGCGGCGTGCGGCACCGGGCGGGAGTGCGGTGGCTGCAACCCGGGGCTCGCATACCTCGTCTCGGAGATCAACGCCAACCGCCACCGGGAGGAGCGCCACGCACGGTTCATCAACGACCGCGTCCACGGCAACATCCAGAAGGACGGCACCTTCTCCGTCGTGCCGCGCATGAAGGGCGGGCGAACGACCTCCGACGAACTGCGCCGGATCGCCGACGCCGCCGACAAGTACGACATCCAGACGATCAAGGTCACCGGCGGCCAGCGGATCGATCTGCTCGGCGTCAAGAAGGAGGATCTACCAGCGATCTGGGAAGACCTCGGGATGCCATCTGGGATGGCGTACGCCAAGTCGGTGCGAACGGTGAAAACCTGCGTCGGCTCCGACCATTGCCGCTTCGGACTCGACGATTCGATGGGCACCGGGATCGAGCTGGAAGGGATGCTGGAAGGGCTGTACACCCCGGCGAAAGTCAAGCTTGGCGTGACCGGCTGCCCGCGGAACTGCGCGGAGGCGTACATCAAGGACATCGGGCTCGTCGCGATCGAAGGCGGCTGGGAGGTGTACGTCGGCGGGGCCGGCGGCACCGTCGTGCGCAAGGGCGATCTGCTGTGTACCGTCGCCACGAAAGATGAAGCGATCGGGGCCGCGATCGCCTTCTTGCAGTACTACCGCGAGACGGCGGAGTACAAGGAGCGCAGTTACACGTACATGGAGCGGCTCGGGCTGGAGGCGGTGCAGGAGGTGGTGCTCGACCCCGAGCAGGCCGCCGCGCTGCGCGAGCGCTTCCAACTTGCGCAGGCCGCCACGATCCGCGACCCGTGGCTTGAGCGGCGCAAACCGGTCGTCGCCAACCAGTTCTCGGAACTCGACACCGAGGCGCCGGTCTTCGGCGACCCACTGCCGATCTTCGACGGGCCACCCGATGCCGAGGGGCGGGCGGCAGCAGTGCCGGCCGGCGCCGCAGCGCAAGCGACCCAGGTCGCCGTGACCTACTCCACCCCGAAGGAGCAAGCATGAGCATCCCCGCGACGGTCGCCGCCGCCGCGACCGACCTCGCCTCCGATGGCTGGGTGCGCGTCGGGCGCACCGACGACCTGCCGATGCTCGAAGGACGGCGCACCACCATCAACGGCCACCGCGTCGCGGTGTTCCGGCTGCCGACCGGGTTCGCCGCGATCGACGCCGTCTGCCCGCACAAGGCCGGGCCGCTCCAGGACGGCCTGGTGGCCGACAACTGTGTTACCTGCCCACTGCATGACCGCCGGTTCGACCTGACGACCGGTGAGGTGGTCGGCGGCGGCGAAGGCTCGGTCGCCGTGCACGAGGTACACGTCGCCGGTAGCGAACTGTGGGTCCGGATGCGTGCCGATCGCGAGGCTGGGCTCGCGGCGTGAGCCCCGACGACCCGGCGACACCGCTGGAGGTTCGCACCGCCTGCCCGTACTGCGGTGTGGGCTGCGGGCTGATCGCCAGCGCCGCCGGTGGCAAGCTGCTCTCCGTTCGCGGCGACGAGCAGCATCCGGTCAACCGGGGCCGCACCTGCCGCAAGCCGATCGAGTTGCCATCGGCGGCGCACCACCGTACGCGGGCGACGAGTCCACGCCGGCGCGACGCGCGCGGCGGCCCGACGACGCCGATCAGCTGGGACACGGCGACCCATGAAATCGGCAGTCGCCTACGCACGATCCGCGACGAGCATGGCCCGCAAGCGATCGGCTTCTACATCTCCGGGCAGCTCCTGACCGAGGACTACTACGCGGTCAACAAGCTCGCCAAGGGCGTGATCGGCACGAATACCGTCGATTCGAACTCGCGACTATGCATGAGTTCGGCGGTCGCCGGTTACAAGCAGACCTTCGGCTTCGACGGGCCGCCGCCCGGCTACAGCGACTTCGACTCGGCCGACCACCTGCTGCTGCTCGGCACCAACGCGGCAGCCTGCCACCCGATTCTGTGGGGCCGCGTCCAGGGCCGCATGGCGCAGGGTGGCACGGTCACCGTCATCGACCCGCGCCGCAGCGCAACGGTGCGCGCGGCGACCTGGCATCTGCCGGTGCAGCCCGGCGGCGACCTTCCACTGCTGCTGGGCATCATCCATGTGATCGCGCGCGACGGGATGCTCGATCAGCGCTTCATCGACGACCACGTCGACGGCGCCGACGCATATCTCGCCGAAGCAGCCTGGTGGACGCCAGAGCGCGCCGCGCAGCAGAGCGGCGTCGACGCGCAGCTGATCGTCGAGGAGGCGCACCGCTTCGGCTCGGCAAGCCGCGCGATGGCGCTGTGGTCGATGGGCGCCAACCAGTCGACGCTCGGCACGCGCATCAACCGCGCACTCCATGCGCTTTGCCTGCTCACCGGCAACATCGGCCGTCCCGGCACCGGACCGTTCTCGATCACCGGGCAGCCGAACGCGATGGGCGGCCGCGAGGTCGGCGGCCTCGCCGGCCTGCTGCCGGGGTACCGCGCCGTCGCGAACCCCGCCGATCGCGCGGCAGTCGGCGCCTACTGGTCGCTCGATCAGATCGACGGCGCTGCCGGCATCAGCGAAGATCCAGGCCTGGTCGCGAGCGATCTGTACGACGCGCTCGAACACGGCCAGCTCAAAGCGATCTGGATCGTCGCGACGAACCCGATGGTGAGCCTCCCCGATGCCGCCCAGACGCGCCGTGCGCTGCAAGGCGCCGAACTGGTGATCTTGCAGGACGCGTACGAACCGACGGAGACGAGCCGCTTCGCCGATTACCTGCTCCCGGCGGCGCAATGGCCGGAGAAGGACGGCACGATGACGAACTCCGAGCGGCGCATCTCGCGCGTGCGGGCCGTGATCGAGCCGCCGGGGCAGGCGCTGCCGGACTGGGAGATCTTCGCGCGCGTCGGCCGGGCGTTCGGCGCGCCGCAGGCGTTCCCGTGGAGCACTGCGGCCGAGGTCCACGCCGAATACGTGGGGTTGACGGCCGGCCGCCCGTGCGACCAGAGTGGCCTTAGCCATGCGCGGCTCGACCGCCTGGGCCCCGTGCAATGGCCGGTGCCCGCAAGCGAGGTGGGCGGCACACCGCATCCGGGCACCGAGCGGCTGTACGAGTCGCTGATCTTCCCGACACCGAACGGCCGCGCGCAGCTTGAGCCGCCTGCGGTCGACGGCCCCGCCGAAGCCCCCGACGCCGACTACCCGCTGCGACTGATCACCGGGCGCGTCGCGAACCATTGGCACACGATGTCACGCACCGGCCGCTCCGATGCGCTGCGCCAGTCCGACCCTGAGCCGTTCCTGGAACTGCATCCCGATGACCTCGGCGAGGTGGCCGCCGACGGCGAGCTGATCCGCGTTCGGTCGCGGCGCGGCTGGGTAGTGCTGCGCGCACGGCTCGACCCCACCATCCGCCCCGGCACCGTCTTCGCGCCGTTTCATTGGGGCGAGCTGTTCTCCGCGCCGGGTGCGCGAGCGGTCAACGCCGTCACGCTCGACGCGACCGACCCCTCCTCCCGCCAGCCGGAGCTCAAGCATTGCGCCGTACGGCTGGAGCCGATCTCGCGGCGCGCCGCATCGAGCGTCACCAACCCGACGAAGCTCGTGATCGTCGGCGGCGGCCCGGCGTCGGTCGCGGTGATCGAGGAGGCGTTCAAGCACCGTCCGCCGTCGGATTGGAGCGTGACGGTGCTCTGCGGCGAGGAGCGCGCCCCGTACGACCGGATCGCGCTGTCGCGCGCACTTGCGCCCGGTGGCGACGCACGCGAGCTGGCGCTCAAGGGCGAGCAGTGGTACCGCGAGCGCGGCGTGCGGCTCGCGCTCGGCCGTCAGGTCGCCGTCGTCGATACCGCCGACCGGCATGTGATCTGCGAGAGCGGTGGGCGCGTGCCGTACGACCAGCTGGTGATCGCGACCGGGTCGAGCGTCGCGGCACCGCCGATCCTCGGCCTTGATCTGGCCGGCGTGGTGCGGCTGCGTACCGATCGCGACGCCGACGAGATCCGCGAGCGGGTCGATGCCGGGGCGACGGTCGCGATCGTCGGCGGCGGGCTGGTGGGGTTGGAGGCGGCGGCGGCGCTGGTCGAGCGCGGCGCGTTTGTGACCGTCATCCACGGTGCGGGGCGGCTGATGGACCGCCAGCTGGACGCCGGGTCGGCGAGGTGGCTGCGCAGGCAGCTCGAAGCGCGAGGTATCAAGAGCCGGATCGGTTCGTTTGCCGACGAGCTGCTTGCGCATGAGGGGCGCGTCGTCGGCGTCAAGCTCAAGAACGGCGATGTCGTGCCCGCCGATCTCGTGATCCTCGCGACCGGCGTGAGCCCGCGCATCACGGTCGCCGCACGCGCCGGCATCGCGACGGAGCGCGGGATCATCGTCGACGATCAGCTGCGCACCTCGGCGCCAAACGTGTGGGCGGTCGGCGAGTGCGCGCAGCATGACGGAGTCGTCTATGGCACCTGGGCGCCGATCGCTGAGCAGGCGCGCGTCGTCGCAGCTGATCTCAGCGGCAAGCCGGCGGGGTTCCGTGGCCGCCCGCAGCCCACCAAGCTCAAGGTGCCGGGCATCGAGTTGTTCTCGTGCGGAAATCCGACGGCCAACGAAGTCGGCGATCCCGAGATCGACGAGGTCGTCGCGATCGATTCGCGCCACGGCACCTACCGGCGGCTCGTGTTCGACGGGCGCACGTTGATCGGCGCCGTGCTGATGGGCGATCTCAGCCTCGCGGGCCAGCTCACCGCGTTGCTTGAGGAGGGCGACGCCGCACTCCCGGATCAGATCCTCGACGGGCTACTGGCCGGTGCGGCACCCGATCCTCGGGCTGAGCTGGTCTGTAGCTGCAAGAACGTCAGCGCCGGCACGATTTTCGATGCCATCGACGGCGGGTGCGGCTCGGTCGATGCGGTGCGCGATCGTACCGGCGCGTCGTCGGGCTGCGGCTCGTGCGCGACGCGCGTCGGCCAGCTTGTCGCTGCTCGCGCGGCCGACCCGGCGCCCGCCGACGCACCGGCAGCGGCGTCGCAGCCGGCCGCCTGAGGCGGTCACCCCCAGCGCAGCGCAGTCTCACAGGGAGCGCGGCCGCCGCGCGGTTGCCATCCCCCATCGGATGGCAACCGCGCGTAGTAGCTGCGGCGGATGCCCCGCGCTACGCGGTTTCGGCCGCGAGCCGGCCGGCCGGCGCGTCGGCCGGCGCTTCGACCGGAACGCGGACGTAGCAGGCCCAGGTGATCGCGCCGAAGACGATGTACGCAACGATGAAGACGTACAGCGCCGGGACCGACCAGTCGGTGTGCGCCGCCGCGATCGCCAGCTTCTCGGCCGGGGTCGTCGCGGCTTTCATCAGCCCGGTCACTTCGAGGCTGGCTTGGCGCAGCACCACCTGGATCAGGAAGCCGCCGAAGGCGCCGATCGCCCCGGCGATCCCGATGACGGCAGCGGCGCGGCGCTTGAACTCCGAGGCGGCGATCGCGTGATCGACGCCGGTTTCCAGCGAGTACTGCTCGCCACGACGCGCGAAGATCGACGGGATCATCCGGTACACCGAGCCGTTGCCCATGCCGGAGAGCGCGAAGATCGCCATGTAGCTGCCGAAGAACAGCACGAACGAGTGCGTGTTGATGCCGGCGATCGCCGTGCCGGTGGCAAGCGTCATACCGGCGAACACGCCGAGCGTGACCTTCGCGCCGCCAACGCGGTCAGCCAGCCAGCCGCCGAACGGCCGGGAGATCGAGCCGATCAGCGCGCCAACGAACGCAAGCCCGGCCAGGTAGGTCGCGATGAAGGTGTGCTGCGCGAGAAACTCCGGGAAGGTGTTCTTGATCACCAGCGGCAGCGCGAACGAGAAGCCGATGAAGGTGCCGAACGTGCCGATGTACAGCAGCGAGATGATCCAGGTGTGTGGCTCCCCGACGGCGCGCTTGTAGGAGTCGGTGTCGGCTTTGGCCTCGGTGATCGAGTCCATGTAGAGGTAGGCGCCGAGCGCCGCAGCGACGATGAACGGCATCCAGATGATGCCGGCGTACGCCATCGTGATGTCGTGGACGGGGAGCTTCAGCGCAGCCGCCGGAACGCCGACGATCAGGACCAGCGGCACCACCAGTTGGGTGATCGCGACGCCGAGGTTGCCGCCGGCCGCGTTGATCCCGAGCGCGAGCCCCTTCTTGCCCTCGGGGTAGAAGAACGAGATGTTGGCCATCGACGAGCTGAAGTTCCCGCCACCGAAGCCGGCGGTCGCCGCGCACGCCAGTAGCACCCAGAACTGTGTGCCATGGCCTTGGCTCGCGAGCCAACCGCTGGGGACGACGATCGCCACGAGCGCCGTTGGGACCAGCAGCAGCAGCGCGCTGAGGGTCGTCCACGCCCGGCCGCCGAAGCGCGGTACCGCGAAGGTGTACGGGATTCGCAGGAACGAGCCGATCAGATTCGGCACCGCCGTCAGCCAGAACATTTCGGGGATCGTCAGTTTGATCCCGATGTTCACGAGGTTGATCACGATGATCGTCCACAGCACCCACACGCTGAAGCCGATGTTTTCGGCGAAGACGCTGAAGATCAGGTTCTTTTTGGCGATGGCGTGGCCTTCGCGCTCCCAATAGTCCTCGTTGTCGGGGTGGTAGCGGTCGAGCCACCGGCCGCGGGTTAGCACGCTCACGAGCGCCTCCAGGTCGAAAAGAAGTGACGCTGGGAAGCTTGCGCGTGGCGCGTGTCGGCTCCATACCTTGAACGTTTCTGGCCGGTGACGAAGTGTTTCGGGCGTGCTTCGCGTTTGGCGCGAATCGGCCGACCGCATGTTTCGGCGGCGTCGTGGCTGTCCATTGGGCCAAGGTCGTTCGGCCGCCGTGGACCATCGCGCTCAGCGTCGCGTGGCGGCATCGGTCAGTGTCCCGGCCGGCTGTCCCAGCGGTAGCCGACGCTGCGCAGCGTGCGGATTCGCGCGGCGTGCTCGTGGCCGAGCTTGGCGCGCAGCCGGCGGATGTGGACGTCGACGGTGCGGGCGCCGCCGTAGTAGTCGTAGCCCCAAACGTTCGCGAGCAACGCTTCGCGCGTGAAGACGCGGTCGGGGTTGGTGACGAAGAACTTCAGCAGCTCGTACTCCATGTAGGTGAAGTCCACCGGCTGACCGTCGATCTTCACCTGGTAGGTGGCGGTGTTCAGTTCGAGCGTGCCGTTGACGATCACCTCTTCGCTGGTGGGGCCTTGGACGGCTCGCCGTGCGCGGGCGATCCGGGTTTCGAGTTCGAGGTGGTGGAACGGGTGGACGATCAGTTCGTGGCCGGCGGTGGTGTATCCCCCGGTCGCCAGGCGCACCGAGTCGGCGATGACGATGGCGGGCACCTCGCCGAGTTCGGGGTCGGCGGCGAGCCGTTCGGCGGTCCGCTCCACGTCGTCGATCAGCACGATCAGCCCGGGGCGCTCGCGCTCCCCGTCGGTGCGGGCCGCGAACTCCTCGGGGGTGAGGTAGTGCGGCTGGATGCCGAGTTGCGCGAGGCCGCGATCGGTTGCGGCGAGGAGATCGCCGGCGGTGCCGATCACCCACGCGCGACTGCCGGTCGCGCTCACAGCCGGGGGAGCGATTGGCGCCGCTCGAAGTCGGTGACTTGGCTGGTGAACGCCGCCCAGTCGCGACGCTTGTTCTCCACGAACCAGCCGATCATGCGGTCGCCGAGCGTTTCGCGTACCAGCTCAGATTCGGCGAACCGGTCGACGGCCTGTCGCAGATCGAGCGGCAGCGATGGTGGCGGCGTGGCGCCGTGGGTCGTCTCGGCGGGCAGTTCGTATTGCCGGTCGATGCCGCGCAGCCCGGCGGCGAGCATCAGCGCGAAGACGAGGTACGGGTTGGCGCCGGCATCGGGTGAGCGCAGCTCGATGCGTTTCGCGGAGGCGCGACCGGGACGGTGACCGGGCACCCGCACGAGCGGGTTGGCGTGGCGCCGGCTCCAGGTCACGGAGTCTGGTGCTTCGTGGCCGCCGACGAGCCGCGTGTAGGAGTTCACCCACTGGTTGGTGACGGCCGTGAATTCGGGGGCGTGGCGCAGCACGCCGGCCATGAACTGCCGGCCGACGGCGGAGAGTGGTGCGTCGGGGTCGGCGTCGTCGTGGAAGAGGTTGCGATCGTCGCCGTCGAACAGCGAGCAGTGGACGTGCATCCCGGAGCCTGGTTCGTCGGCGAGCGGCTTGGGCATGAAGCTCGCGTAAGTGCCGAGGTTGTGCGCCGCCTGCTTGGTCGCCATGCGGAAGGTCATCACGGCGTCGGCGGTGGAGAGCGCGTCGGCGTGCGCGAGCACGAACTCCTGCTGGCTGGGGCCGGCCTCGTGGTAGCTGGCTCGCACGGCGATCCCGAGGTGTTCGAGAAAGCTGATCGAAAAGCGGCGGAAGTCGGTGGCGATGTCGTTGGGGGTCAGGTCGAAGTAGCTGCCCGGCGCAACCGGCGTCGGTGGTCCATCGCCGGTGAGCTGCTCGAACACGTAGAACTCGTGCTCAACGCCGATCTGCGGGCTGAACCCGTGGGCCTCAGCGGCGCAGACGACCTTCGCGAGCACGGCGCGCGGGTCACCATCGAACGGGGTGCCATCGGGCATTTCGAGGTCGGCGAACATCCGCGCGACGCTCGCGTCCGGCCGCCACGGGAGTACTTGGAAGGTGTTGAGGCTGGGCCGCGCGACCACATCGAGTTCGGCTTGTCGCGCGCCACCTTCGAGCGCTGAGCCGTCGACGCCGATGCCGTCGGTGATGACCGCTTCCAGTTCGCTGATCGGGAAGGCGACGCCCTTGAGCGTGCCGAGCACGTCGGGGTACCAGAGCCGCACGAACGAGACGCCGCGCTGCCGTGACGTTTGCAGGGCATATTCGATGTTGCGGTCCACTGCCGCGAAGTACACTCCCTGGCGTCGGCGGCCCGTTCATCCGCGTGGCGAAAATTCGCGGTGCGCAGGGCGATACCTGTTTCCGCAGTGTTTCGCGCCGCCGTGGCGGTCGCCCGGCGCGCGTCCGCCACAATGGCGGGGTGTTTGCCGGTGCTGATCGTCCGCTGCTGTTGATCGATGTCGACGGGGTGCTCGCGCTGTTTGATCTCGATGGCGACGAGCCGGCCGGGGCGTGGCATCTGATCGAGGGCTTTCCGTATTACTTGGCGGATGAGCCGGCTCGGCTGCTGCACCGCGCGGCGCAGGCGTTTGAGCTGGTGTGGTGTACCGGCTGGGAGGATCGCGCGAACGATCATTTGCCGCGCCTGGCGGGCGTGCCCGGGCCGCTGCCGGTGATTCGCTTTGCACGCAACCCGGGGCGCGCGAACGCGCATTGGAAGCTCGATGAGATCGATGCGTTCGCCGGTGGTCGCCCGCTGGCGTGGATCGACGATGCGCTCGATGATCGGTGCCGTGCGTGGGCGGCGGCGCGTGAGGCCGGCGGCGCGCCAACCTTGCTGGTGCGCACTGCTCCGAACCGTGGGTTGCTGGCAGAGCACCTTGAGCTGGTGTTGGCGTTCGCGACGAGCGCCGGCTACCCGGCCGAGCCGGCCGACTCGCCGGACTCGGCCGAATCGCCGGGCTCGGTGGCATCGCCGGACTCGGCCGAATCGCTCGACTCGGTGGCATCGCCGGATCCGGCCGAATCGCCGGGCTCGGTGGCATCGCCGGACTCGGTGGTCGGATCGAGGACGTTGCGTCCGCACGGCAGCGGCTGATCGAAGGAGTCGGCGGTCGCCAGGTTCCAGGCGGTGCGGTCGGTGACGTCTGCCAGTTCGGCCGCGAGCGCTTCGCCGGCGCCGGTTTGGCTGGTGCGCGACGAGCCACCGCAGTCGGGGTTGCCGACACCGGACCAGTTGGCGTGGGTGGTGACGGTCGGGCGGCCGGTGGTCGATGCGGGAATCGTGACGTACCAGTTCGCCGCACCAGGCAGCCGTTCGCTGCCGGCTGGAGCGATCACGCCATCTTCGGTGGCGCGGAGCGTGCTGTAGTCGATCCATCCACCTTGGTCGCTGCCGTACGGGGTGCCGCCGTCGTTGGCGTTCATGCGCAGGATCACGCTCCCGGTCGGGTTGGCGGCGCGACAGACGTAGGTGTACGGGTTCAGCCAGCAGTTGGAGATCCACGAGGTGCTGCCGTGCGACGGGGGGACGATGCCGACCCAGTCGTCGATCAGTTCCGCGCAACCGGCGACGGTCGTAATGCAAAGTCGCGAGATCAGCGAGCCGTAGGAGGCGCCGACGACATCGATCCGGTCGACGGTTGGGTCTTCAGCACGAATCTCGTCCCGGAAGGCGACGAGTTTGGCGTAGAGCCGGCGGGCGAGCATATCCGGACTGACGATGCATTGGTCGTAGCCCTTGCCGTAGCCCTCCTTGTCGGAGCCGCGCCACCCGCGGATCCAGCTCGCCGGCAGCGGCCGGGCGCCCGCCGCGACGAAGGCTGGGTGCCATGGTTCGGCGGGCCCCCGGTCGCGCATCACTTCGGCAAGGCCGGTGTTGAGGCCGGAGCTGATCGAGCAGGTCGGCTGGAATCCTTCGAGTGTGAGGATCGGCTCGCGCGTGTCGGGCGTGCCGGCGGCGGCACTGCCGGGCAGGGCGAGCACCAGAAGCGCGGCGACACGGGCCGCGCGGCCAGTCGCTTTCCGGGTGTTCGCGATGTGATCGATCAGCATGACGCGGCGTAGCGTGGCACATCGACCCGCTGTGGCGCATCGCCGCTCGCTGTGAGCCCCGTTACGGGCGCAAGAGGAAGTTGAAGTGGCCGCTGGGGCCAACGGCGTCGATGAACGCGGGGCGGGTGTACGCGGCGTCGCCATCGAAATTGAAGATCCGCAGGCCAAGTTCGGCGGCGAGGTCGTAGAAGGTGGCGGGCGTCTCGCCGTAGCTTTCGGCGGCGCTGCCATGTTCGACGACGATCACGGGGCGGTGGCGCTCGATCGTTTGGCGGGCGCCACGCAGCACCAGCAGTTCGGCGCCTTCGACGTCGATTTTGATGAACCGTGGGGCGAGGCCGTGCTGGGCGACGAGGTCGTCGAGCCGGCGGCTGTGGACGGTGATCCGTTCGAAGTCCGGTGTTTCGGGGTAATCGCGTTCGCGCAGGCCGCTGTAGCCGGGATGGTTTTTGACGTGCAGAAATTCGACATCGCCCGGTTCGCCATCGGTCAGGGCGCACTCTTCGAGGATCACGCCGGGGAGGCTGGCGGCGCGAAGTTGCGCGGCGAGGTGCGGCAGCGGTTCGATCGCGAGCAGTTTGCCTCCGGGGGCCGATTCGATGATCTGGCGGGCGACATCTCCGAGGTGCGCGCCGACGTCGATTGCGTCGTCGCCGGGGCCAAGTGCGGCGCGCAGTGCGAGGGTCATGCCGAGATGGTCGGCGCGCCCCCGCCGCTGCGTGTGGGTGGAACGCGCGGCGTGGTAGCCGCGCTTGGCCGCTTGCACGAGTTCCTGAACTTGGATGTTGCGCGCCTGGGACATCGCGCGGCTCAGCTCAGGATTGGGGTCCGATGGCAGACCAAACCAACTCCATCGCGTCATCTTCCCAGCCGTCGCGCTCGGCGACGCCGTTGAGGTGGCTGGTGATGACGATCCCACCCACGATGCCCATGAGGAGATCGAGGTCGATGTCGTCGCGTAGTTCGCCGTTTTCGACGGCCGCTTGCAAACGCGGACGAACCGCTTCGGCGCGGGCGTCAACAACCCGTTCGCGGTACAGCCGACTGAACTCTTCATCGTGGCGGTACATCAATCCGGCACCGATCACTTCGGCCGCGCGAGTCTTCATCCCCCAACTCATGCCGAGCAGGATCGCTTTGATGTACTCCCGAATGTCCGCCGGTCCTTCGGCTTGAAATGCCTCGGGGAGTTCGGCGATCGCTGCGGTCGCAAGATCCAGGCGGTGTTTGAACCGACGGTAGATCGTGGTCTTTGCGACGCCGCTTTCAGCGGCGACACGTTCGACGGTAAGGGCGGCGAGGCCCTCTTCGTTGAGGATCCGGCGCGCCGTTGCGAGAATCTTCGCGTCGACTTCTGACCGGCGGCGAGCGTGATACGCCGCCGCCGGGTGTTCGCGGACGGGCGAGTCGGGGGAGGTCGCCATTGTCCTGCCTTTCGTACTGGTCGGTTCGCTGCTCAGCCTAGTGGCCTAGCGGTTGCCTTCAGGTTCGATGTCGAGCTGCGCCAGTTCGTCAGCGAAGCCGGGGTCGGTGCCGAGTCCGGCGCCGATGTCTTCGAGCGCGGACAGATCTTCGCCGATCGCGGCTCCAAGGTCGCCGAGGTCGTCACCGAGGCCAAGCTCGGCGGCGATCTCATGCTCGTCGAGCAGGCCGAGATCGTCGATGGCGCGGGGCAGCGGTTCGTTCGGTTCGATTTCGATGCGGCGGTACTGCTTGAGCCCGGTCGCGGCGGGGATGAGCTTGCCGATGATGACGTTCTCTTTGAGGCCGACGAGATCGTCGCGCTTGCCTTCGAGCGCGGCATCGGTCAGCACCTTGGTCGTCTCCTGGAAGGAAGCGGCCGAGAGGAACGAGTCGGTGTTCAGCGACGCCTTGGTGATGCCGAGGATCACATCTTCGAACGCGGCCGTTTCCTTGCCGTCGGCCTTCAGGGCTTCATTGACATCCTGGAACTCGTAGCGGTCGACGTACTGGCCCGGCAGGTAGTCGGTGTCGCCCTTTTGGTCGACACGAACCTTCTTCATCATCTGGCGGACGATCAGTTCGACGTGCTTGTCGTTGATGTCCACGCCCTGCTGCTTGTAGACCTTCTGCACTTCGGCGACGAGGTACTGCTCGGTCGCCGTGCGGCCGCGGATCGCGAGGAGCTCGTGCGGGTACAGCGAGCCTTCGTTGAGTTGCTTGCCGGCCTGCACCTGGTCGCCGCTCGCGACGAACAGGCGCGTGCGGCGCGGGAAGCTGTGACGGTGCTCCTCACCGGCGTCATCGGTGATGACGACGGTCAGCGCCTTATCGGTCTCTTCGATCGAGACGGTGCCGTCGACCTGAGCGATCGAAGCGACACCCTTCGGCTTGCGGGCCTCAAACAGCTCGACGATGCGCGGCAGGCCCGACGTGATGTCGGCGCCGGCGACGCCACCGGTGTGGAACGTGCGCATCGTCAGCTGGGTGCCGGGTTCGCCGATCGACTGCGCGGCGATGATGCCAACAGAGTCGCCGATCTGTGCGGTTTGCCCGGTCGCCATCGAGCGGCCGTAGCACCGCTGGCAAACGCCCGTATCGGCACGGCACTTCAGCACGGAACGCACTGCGATCGTGTCGCCTTGCGCGGCGCCGGCCGCATGCGCTTCGAACGCCGCCTTCGTAATCTCGGCGTCGGTCGAGAGGTCGCCTGCGCCGTCGATCGGGAAGCGGCCGATGACGTTCTCGTTGATCGAGCCGTCGTCAGCGAAGACCGGTAGGTCGATCCCTTCCGTGGTGCCGCAGTCCTCTTCGCGCACGATGACATCCTGCGACACGTCAACCAGACGGCGGGTCAGGTAGCCCGAGTCGGCGGTGCGCAGGGCGGTGTCGGCGAGGCCCTTGCGGGCGCCGTGCGTCGAGATGAAGTA
>JASGGQ010000053.1:0-16788 GCA_047604965.1 Patulibacter sp.
GTGGCATCTTCAAGTGTGGGTCAGGGGCGTGCTGGTGATCGACCAGACCGGCAGCGGAACGTCGCAGCTGTACAGCGTGCAGTTGCAGTGAGCGCCCGCGCTCCAAATCCGCTCGACGTCGACGGGTACCGGCAAGCACTCGCAGATCGATTGCTGCCGGCGGTCGCGGCCACCCCACCGCGCCCGCTGCCCGGTCGGAGTGCCGCCGCCCACTTCAACCGGTGGCTCGTCCTGTGCGTCGGCACCTTCGGAGGGTCGATCGCCATTGGCTTGGTCGTCGCCAAGAGCGGCGCGACCTCTCCGTGGCTGTGGCTGCTCGTCGCCGCTGCGCTCACCGCCGCGCTCGTTGGCTCGGCGTCGCGGCTCGGCCGAGTGGGCGATCGTCTCGCGGCCGAGCTTCAGCATGGATACACGACGCACACGATCACGCAGGGCACCTATTGGCTACCGTCGCTGCGTCGCCCGTTCGCAGCCGGCCCACGCCCGGTGCCGTGGAACTACGCCGGGACTTGGGTACTCGACGACTCCGGGCGGCCGGTTGGTGGTGTGCCCGACCCGACGGTGCTGCCGCCCGGGCTCTATCCGTCGCCGCGGCGCCCCGGCGAATTTGAGCTATGGAGCGGCGCCGCCTGGACCGGAAACTTCCGCACGCAAACGCAAGTCGAGCAACTCCTCGACGGACGGTGAAACCGGACGCGAGGCCCCGCAATCGCGTCGCCAGCGTCTGACCCGCACGCTGTCCGCCGCCCCGCTGACCCCGAGAACGGGGAACGCAGGGACAGCCGCCGATACGATGGCCGGGTGCGCCGCCTGCTGCCGACTTTCGCCGCGTTCGCGCTTGTGATCGCCGGAGTTGTTGGCGGCCTGCTCGTGCTCAGTTCGCGCGACCATGGTTCGCTCCAGACGACGACGCCGACGAGCCGCGCCGACGGCCCGGCGGGGCTTCCAACCGGCAATCTCGTGGTGCAATACGCCAGCGACCGAGACCGCGACGCGATCGATGCGCTCGCCGCCGAGCTCGGTGCGGTCGACACGCCGGCCACCCGCGCCGCCGGCCAGGCGCTTGTCTCCAAGCACGTCCGCGGGCAGCGGGGCATCCTCGCGACGACCGGGAGTCACTCCCTCCCTCTCTCCAGCGCCAGCGACCCGCGACTCGCAGCGTTCGTTCGCGAGCACCTCGGAAGGACCGACCAGCCATGACGCTCGATACCCTGCGCCTCGCGCTCTGCCAGATCGACGCCGTCGTCGGCGACATCGCCGGCAACGCTGCGCGGATCGCCACCGCGATGCGCGATGCGTCGGCGGCCGGCGCGCGAATCGCCGTCTTCCCCGAGCTCGCGATTTGTGGCTATCCGCCGGAGGATCTGCTGCTGCGCGAGCGGTTCCTGCGCGACTGTCGCGACGCCGTCGGCGACCTCGCCGCCGACGCGCCCGACGAGCTGGTCGCGATCGTCGGCTGGCCCGAGCGCGATGAAGACGTGTACAACGCCGCTGCGGTCCTCGATGGTGGCAACATCATCGCCAGCTACCGCAAGCTGCACCTCCCGAACTATGGGGTCTTCGACGAGCTGCGGTACTTCCAGCATGGCCCGGGGCCGGCAACGATCGCCGTCGATGGGCACCGCATCGGGCTGACGATCTGCGAAGACATCTGGCAGCCGGCCGATCCGCTCGAACGCGAAGCGCTCTCCGGCGCCCGGCTGATCCTCAACCTGTCGGCGTCGCCGTACGATCTCGGCAAAGGCGAACGCCGCGAGCGCATGCTGATCACTCGTGCCCGCGACCATCTCGCGGCGATCGCGTACTGTGGCCTCGTCGGAGGCCAGGACGAGTTGGTGTTCGATGGCCGCTCCACGGTGATCGGACACGACGGCACAGTGCTCGCCCGCGCCCGTGAGTTCGACGAGGAGCTGCTGCTGTGCGACATCGACCTGGAGGTGATCGGGGCCGCTCGCCTGCGCGACACGCGCCGACGCCGCCCGGCGAGCGATCTCGACGCCGCCGTCCCCGTGCTTGCGTCGACTGCCTCCACACCGGCCGGTTCGCCGCACCATCGCTCTGGCGGCCCGCAGCGCCAGCCGGGGGACACGCCGCGCCCGCACGCCTTCGGCGGCCCGATCACGCCGGCGCTTGCCGGCCCAGCGGAGGCGTATGCAGCGCTCACGCTCGGCACGCGCGACTACGTCCGCAAGAACGGCTTCGGCGACGTGCTGATCGGGCTGTCCGGTGGGATCGACTCGACGCTTGTCGCGCTGCTGGCCGTCGATGCGCTCGGCGCCGGCCACGTGCGCGGCGCAACGATGCCCTCGCGCTACACCTCCGGGGCTACCCGCAGCGACGCGCACGACTTGGCCGCGCGGCTCGGCATCGAGCTGCTGGAACTGCCAATCGAAGGGCCGATGCTCGCGTACGAGCAGGCGCTGGCACCACAATTCGCCGGCCGCGCCCCGGATCTCACCGAGGAGAACCTCCAAGCAAGGATTCGCGGCACCCTGCTGATGGCGCTCTCCAACAAGTTCGGCTGGCTCGTGCTGACGACCGCCAACAAGTCCGAGACGTCGGTCGGCTATTCAACGCTGTACGGCGACATGGCCGGCGGCTTCGCGCCACTGAAGGACACGCCGAAAACGCTCGTGTTCGAGCTGACGGCGTGGCGTTCGGCGCGCGACGGCGGCGAGTTGGTGCCGCCGGAAATCATCACGCGCCCGCCGTCGGCGGAGCTGCGTCCCGATCAAAAGGACGAAGATTCGTTGCCGCCGTACGAGATCCTCGACGCGATCATCGCCGGCTACATCGAACGCGACCTGTCACGCGACCAACTGATCGCCAGCGGGCTGCCGGCCGAGCATGTCGACCAGGCCCTCTCGCTGATCGACCGCGCCGAATATAAGCGCCGCCAGGGGCCGCCCGGCATCCGCCTTACGAGCCGCGCCCTCTCGCGCGACCGGCGGGTCCCGATCACAAGCCGCTACTCGGCGTCGGGGTAGCGCAGCGCGAGCGTCACGCGCGAGGTGGCGCACAGTTTGCCGTCGCCGTCGCGGTGTTCGACATCCCACAGCTGGGTCGTGCGTCCGGCGTGGATCCGCGTCGCGGTCGAGGTCAGGCGTCCTTCGCCGACGAACGGCCGCAAAAACGCCGTGTTGTTCGACAGCCCCACAGCACTGCCGCCGGCAGGGATCGCGCTCAGCGCACCGCCGATCGACGCTGCCGATTCGGCAACCAGCGCGTAGATGCCGCCGTGAACCAAGCCGAACGGCTGTTTGTGGCGATCGTCAACGTCGAGCGCGGCGACGACCCGCGCCGGTTCAGCGCTGACGATCTGCACGCCGAGCACCCCGTCAGCGGTCCGCTCGATCGGGAGCAGTGTCGCCAGCAGCGCTACCCCGTCGGGCGTCGTGAGCGTGAACGGGGCTTTGGGCTGCGACATGCAGCGCAGCCTAGCCGTCATCGGTACTCTTTCCCGCTCGTGGCCGCCCTGGACGACCTCTCCCCTGACCGCCGTGCCGTGCTCCAGCTGTTGGTTGCTCGCGGTCGCGGCTACGACGAGATCGCCGAGCTGCTGCATCTGCCGGAGATCGTCGTTCGGCGTCGATCGCATGACGCGCTGACCGAACTGGCCGGCAACTTCGGGCCGCTCGACCCGCAGCGCCGCGCGCTGCTGTGCGACTACCTCGTCGGCGAACTGCCGGCCAGCCGGCGCTCCGAAGCACGCCAAGTGCTCGCCGACGATCCGGTCGCCCGGCGCTTCGCACGCACTGCGGCCGCCCGCCTGGCGGCGATTCCCGGCGCGCAGCTCCCCGAACTTCCTGCCGAAGACGAAGAGGTCGCCGAAGCGCTCGATGCACTTGACGCGCGCCGCGAACGCAAGCTCGAAGTCGAACGCTCCTCGCGAACCGGCGCCTGGCTGTTGGTCGGCGCCGTCGCCGTGATCGTAACCGCTGCGGTCGTCGGCCTTTCGGTGCTGGCCGGTGGTAGCGACGAAGCAACCGACGTGTCGAACGCTCCAGCTGAGACGACGCCTGCTTCGACGACCGGCAGCACCATCTTCGCCGTCGATCTCGCGTCGCCGAGCGGCGGATCGGTCAAAGGCCAGGCAGCGCTGCGGCCCGGCAAGAGCGGCGCGATGAACTTCGCGGTGCGGCTCAGCGGACTCCCGAAGACAACGACCGACGCCTACGCCTTCTGGCTAGACGGCCCCGACGTCGACCCGCTGCTGCTCGGCTTCTACGACCGCACGCTCGACTCCTCGGCCGCCGGCGACCTGTCGGTCGGGATGACGCTCAACGGCGACGACGTTCCCGCCGTTACCGAGCAGGATCTCGATCAATACGACACCTTGATCATGAGCGCCGAGGACCCGTCCCGTGATCGCGACGCGCCGAAGCTCGCCCAGCCGACGAAGGTCGTCGCGCAAGGCACGATCGCGATCGTCGACAACGGGTAAAACGAGCGGCGCTCCACACCGGGCCGCCCGGGGGACGGCGGTAGCGGCTCAGTCGGTCAGGCGGCGGAGATCCCGTACCAGCAGCAGGTGCGAGAGGCGCGACACCGTCACCGCGAGATCGTCGAGCACGTCGATCGCTTCCTTGCGGCGCTCGGGGTTGCGCGACTGAAGCGCCGGGCCGAGCAGTTGTTGCAGCAGCCCGGCTTCGCGATCAGATGACGAACGGAAGGTGCGCAGATGGCGCGCGCCGATCCCGTACCGCGCGAGCGCCGCTGCGGCGATCACGATCTCGCGTTCGGCGTCGTCGTAGAGCGTCGCGCCATCTTTGCCACGGTGGCCGGCGATCAACCCATAGTCGGTGAGATCTTTCAGCAGCCGCTCATCGGCGCGCGCTTCAGCGAGAATGTCCTGCTGACGATGGAACGAGCCACGCGCCAGCACCGACACGTTGACCTGGCGTGCCGTGCCGCCGCCGTCGCCGGGCGTCGTCGCCGTCGGGGGCGTTGGGGTTGCCGTCGGCGCTTCACGCGCGGTTCCACGGCCGGCTGCGAGTTCTTGGCGGATGATCCGCAACGGCAGGAACTCGTCGCGTTGCATGCGCAGGATCGCGCGCAACCGGTCGATGTCGGATTGCGAATACAGGCGATACCCACCCGACGTACGCTCAGGTGTGATCAGCCGCTGGTCTTCCAAGTAGCGGATCTTGGAGATCGAGATGTCCGGAAACTCCTGGCGGAGCGTCTGGCAGACCGCGCCGATCGTCACGCCGCGCGTACGGGACGCATCACCGCCGGCCGGCGCCTGCGCCGAGCCTGGTTGAGGGGCTGACGGAACCGGCATCAGCCGCTCAAAAAGGTCAGCTTGTACTTGCCGATCTGCAACTCGTCACCATCTTCGAGGCGGTGCGAGTCGATCCGGTGGCGGTTGACATATGTCCCGTTCAGCGAACCGAGATCCTCAAGCCAGTATTGGCCGCTGCGCCGCAGAACCCGCGCGTGATCGCGCGACACCGTCACGTCATCGAGGAACAGCCCGGCATCGGGACGACGGCCGATCGTCAGGCGTTCGTCGCTGATCGCGACGCTCTCACCGACGCGGCCGCCACCGGCACGGATCACGATCGCCGCGCCGGTCGAGGCGACGACCGCGTCGAGGTCGACCGGAACGAACTCGCCGGTCTCATCATCGACACGGTAGGCCGGATCACGAGGGTGATCGGGGTCGCCGACGAACGCGCCGCACTTTTGGCAGTAGTTCGCGCCTTCGGAGTTGACGAAGCCGCAATCAGGACAGTGGCGCGCCACCGGACGCTCTCCCCGCTAGGCGGTCGGAGTCTCGTCGTCGGGCAAATCAACCCGGCCGGCAAGGATGTCGGTCAATCGCGCCACGTCGTCGCCAGTGAGAATGTCATCGCCGCGTTCATGCTTCTTACGCAGGCGGTTGACGAGTTCGGCCCGCAGGATGTCGATCTTGCCGTGCAGGATGCGACGGCGGTACGAGATCTCAACCTCTTCGTCGGTGAGCTGGTGGATCAGATCCTTCAGCTCCTGGTCAGAGAGGGACCCGAGATCGGGGAACGTGTCCATGGCGTCAGGTGGCTCCGGTTGGGAGGTGCCCACATTACCTGTCTCGGCGGCGAGACCGATGTCACGCAGCGCATCTTTCGGCCGAATCTGGCTCGACCTTCGATTCAGCCTCACCCTTTGGCCACTCGAACCTTTGCCGAGCACCACCGAATCACCGCAATTCCGGGCGCTTCGTCGTGCTCGTCGAGCGGCGTCGACCGACGACCCAGAACCGCTGACGCGCCAGGCGATCAGCGCCCGGCGATCACCGGCGGTCGCGCGAAGATGGCCCAGGCGTACAGCACACTGGCGACATACGCCATCACCACACCAAGCACCAGCAGCACGTGGGCGAGTCCCAGTAGCCCGGTGATCGCGAAGAACAACGACGACATAATCGGCCACACCCCGAGGCGGCCGGCCCAGTTGATACTGATCGCTCCGCGCCGATGTAGCGCGTACCGTCCGAGTACCAGCATTGCCACTTCGCGGGCGAGCAGCAGCGCAAGCAGCGTGTGGGGCAACAACGCAAAGTGCCACGCGACGGCGGCACCGGCGATGATCATCAACCGGTCGATGATCGGATCAAGTATCGCGCCAAGCCGGCTGTATTGGCCGGTGACGCGGGCAAGGATGCCGTCGAGATAGTCGCCCCACGCCACGCAGCCGTACAGCACCGCCGCAACGGTCGAGTGGCCGTCGCCAGAGCGCAGCGCGAAGACGACAAACAGTGCGAGGCCGACCAGCCGCGCGTACCCGACGCAGTTCGGGAGCGTCCAGGGGCGCAGCGGACTCCCCGGCAGCGTGGAGGACGGCGGCGGCGCGGAGCGATCCAGGCCGATGAGGCGCCGCAAACCGCCGCGCTGGCCGGGCTGGGTCATGGAGCAGCGGCGAGGTGCGCCCGGACTGCGGGCACCGGATCAGCGAGCGGCACCGGGTCGAGCTCGACAGTGCCGCGTCGCAGCTGCGCTTCGGCTTCGCCGCGCTCCAACGTGCGGCGGCCGACGACGAGCCGCAGCGGGCAGCCGAGCAGTTCGGCGTCGGTGAGCTTCTCCCCGGCACCGCCGGACCGGTCGTCGAGCAGCACTTCAACGCCGGCCGCCGCCAGGTCGGCGGCGAGCTTGGCCGCCGCCTGCGCTTCGGGACTGTCGGGCTTGCCGAGCCCCGCAACGTGGACTTGCCACGGCGCAATCGCTTTCGGCCACGCGATGCCGCGTTCGTCGCCGAACTGCTCGGCGGTCGCCGCGACGATTCGCGCCACTCCGATGCCGTAGCAGCCCATGATGATCGGCTGCCGTTTGCCGTCTTCGTCGAGGTACGCGGCCCCGAGCGCTTCGGTGTACTTCGTGCCGAGTTTGAAGATGTTGCCGATCTCGATCGCCGGCACGATCTCGATCGGGACGCCATCGACGGTGTCGCCCAGCTTCGCGGCGCGTACATCGACGCGCCGCGCCTGAAAGTCGCGGCCGGGCTGCACGCCGCGCAGATGTTCACCGACGCGGTTGGCCCCGGTCACGTACTCATCGTCGGTGATCGCCGCGTCGAGCAGCACTTCGGTCGAAGGATCGGCAAGCTCGATCGGGCCGAGAAAGCCGGCCGGACCGATCGCGGACGCGATCTCGTCGTCGGATGCCGGGCGGTGCGGACCACCGAGCGCCGTCGCGAGTTTGGTCTCTTGCACCGTGTCGTCGCCGCGCACCAGCACCAGCACAACTTTGTCTTGCGGGCCGACGACGGCGACCGCTTTGAGCATCGCCGATCGGTCGATGCCGAGTAGGCCGGCGACCGCATCGATCGTCGACGCGCCGGGTGTGCTGACCGCTTGGGGCGCGCCGATCGGCGGGGTCGGGACGGCCGGAGCCGGCGTCGTCGTGGCAACCTCGACATTGGCGGCGTAGTCGCCGGCGAGCACGATGTCATCTTCGCCGGCCGCACATGGGGCCATGTACTCGTGGGCACCGGCGCCACCCATCATGCCGACGTCAGATTCCACGCGGTACCAGCGCAGTCCGCAGCGGTCGTAGATCGTGTTGTACGCCTGCGTCTGCGCTGCGTACGACGCATCAAGGCCGGCTTCGTCGCGATCGAACGAGTAGGCGTCCTTCATGACGAACTCGCGGGTTCGCAGTACCCCGGCGCGCGGACGCGGCTCGTCGCGTTCCTTCGTCTGGAGTTGGTACAGCGTGAACGGCAGTTGGCGGTACGACTTGACGATCTGCGCGACATGCGTCGTGACCGCCTCCTCGTGCGTCATCGCGAGCACCATCTCGCTGCCCTTGCGGTCTTCGAGTTTGAAGAGCTCGGAGATCGCGTCGCGACCGGTCTTCTGCCACAGCTCGCGCGGTTGCAACACCGGCAGCGAGAGTTCCTGCGCCCCGGCGCGGTCCATCTCTTCGCGGATGATCGCGACGACCTTCTGGTGGATGCGCCAGCCGGCCGGCAGCCACGACCACAACCCAGAGCCGAGTTGGCGAACCAAGCCGGCGCGAACCATCAACTGATGCGACAGCGCCTCGGCGTCAGCCGGGGGCTGACGCTCGGTCGGCAGGAGCAGCTGCGACAGACGATGCACCCCCCAGAATCTAGCCTGTACACGGGCGCGATGGTGTTCGAGGCCAACCGTCATAGACTGCGGGCCGTCCGCCCCTTTTCCGAACGAACCCAGGAGACCGCACCATGGCGTACGAAGTTCCCGCCCTGCCGTACCCGTACGACGCGCTCGAACCGCACATCGATGCGCAAACGATGACGATTCACCACGACAAGCACCATCAGGCGTATGTCGACAAGGTCAACGCGGCGCTGGCCGGCACCGAGTGGGCCGACAAGCCGATCGAAGAGGTCGTCGCGAACCTTTCCTCGCTGCCGGCCGACAAGCAAGGACCGGTCCGCAACAACGGCGGCGGCCACTACAACCACTCGCTGTTCTGGGAGTCGCTCTCTGCCGACGGCGGCGAGCCGACCGGCGAGCTGCTCGACGCGATCAACGCCAAGTTCGGTTCGGTTGACGCCTTCAAGGAGCAGTTCGAAGCTGCCGGCGTCAACCAGTTCGGCTCCGGTTGGGCGTGGCTCGTGCTCGATGGCGGCGAGCTGGCGATCACCAGCACCGCGAACCAGGACTCGCCCCTGACCGACGGCAAAACGCCGCTGCTCGGCAACGACGTTTGGGAGCACGCGTACTACCTCAAGTATCAGAACCAGCGCCCCGCTTACCTGAAGGCGTTCTGGAACGTCGTCAACTGGGCGAAGGTCGCCGAGCGGTACGCCGCCGCCAAGTAGCCCCGCGCGGCGGTCGTGCAGTGGCCCGAGACCACTGCACGGCCGCTTTCCGCGAACGCACCGTCACCTTGGTGACGGTGACACGCTATGCGCGCGTAAAACGGCGTCCGGCGGTCGGCGAGCTGGACTCGTCGACGTTACCCGGCTGGCGGACCTTCAGCGCTTCGAGCACGTCCTCCCCGCCCCCGGCCGCCTTGCTCTTTTCGGCTTCGATCGCTGCGAGCCGCTCCGGCGTCATCGCGGAGAGATCCTCGTTCTCGGCGAGCCACGCGCGCGCTTCCTCAGCGGCCTGTGCGTCGCGCACGACCGTCTTGTCGGATTCGTAGTAGCGGTCGATCTCGGCGAACAGTTCGTCGACGAGGCGTTCGGTCGGTACCTTCTTGAGCGGCTCGCCTTTGCTGAAGATCATGCCGGCGTCTTTTGCGCCGGTGATCCCGAAGTCGGCGTGGCGCGCTTCGCCGATGCCGTTGACGGCGCAGCCGAGCACCGACACTTCGATCGGGTCGGGGTACGCCTGCAAGCGGCGTTCGACCTCAGCGACCACCGAGTCCATGTCGAATTGCAGGCGGCCACAGGTCGGGCAGGCGATCAGTACCGGGCCGCGTTCGCGCAGCTTCAGCGCTTTGAGGATCTCCCAGGCGACTTTGACTTCCTCTTCGGCGTGGAAGGTCGAGAGGCTGATGCGTACCGTATCGCCGATGCCGTCGGCGAGCAGCGTTCCCAGCCCGACGGCGCTCTTGAGCGAACCGGTCCACTTCGTGCCGGCTTCGGTCACGCCGAGGTGCAGCGGATGGTCGATCTTCTGGGAGAGCAGGCGGTTGCTGGCGATCGTGTTCGGCACGCTCGTCGATTTCATCGACACTTTGAAGTTGTCGAAGTCGAGCCGGTGCATCAGTTCCACGAACTCGGTGGCGGCGGTGACGAGCGCCTCGACGGGGTTTTCGAATTCGAGGTCGATCAGGTGTTTGGGCAGCGACCCGGAGTTGACGCCGATCCGCATCGGCACGCCCTTCTCCTTCGCCTTTGCGACGACCTGCGCGACCTTATCGGCGCCGCCGATGTTGCCCGGGTTGATGCGGATGCAGTGGACGCCGGCATCCATCGCTTTGATCGCGAGCGTGTGGTTGAAGTGGATGTCGGCGATGATCGGGATCGGCGTGTTCGGCAGGATGTGGTCGCGCAGCGCTTCGACATCCTGCTCGCGGGGCACGGCGCAGCGCACGATGTCAGCGCCGGCTTCGGCGACGCGGCGAATCTGCGCGAGCGTTTGCGCATGGTTCGCCGTCTCGGTCTTCGTCATCGTCTGCACCGCGACCGGTGCGCCGCCACCGATGGGAACGCGGCCGACGTGGATTTGACGCTTCGAAGGCATGGACGGCATTCTACGGGCGCGAGACCGGTCACGGTGATGGTCGTGTGAGCGATCCAGCAGCGTTCGTACGAGGCGCCACTCCCCGCGCAGGGCATCGATCGGTGGTTCCCTACCGGTGGATGCCGAAGCCCTGCCCGCTGGTGATCCGGCCGATGTCGTTGCTCAGGCCGACCATGAACAGCATGGCGACGAGCAGCAGGCCGACGATGCTGGCGCGTTCGAGTATCGCGGTCGAGACCGGCCGGCCGCCGCGCAGCTTCTCGACGATCGCCCAGAAGATATGGCCACCGTCGAGCGGCAGGAATGGGAAGAGATTGACGACCGCCAGCGAAAGCGAGATGAACGCGATGATCTGCAACGTCAGGATCGGATCGACCGAGATCGACTGGCGGGTCGTTTCGTACGAGCCGACGACCCCAGAGACCTCTTTGCGCGCCTGCGAGTCGTAGAAGAGCTTGCCGATCGCCGTCACTGTCTCGCGCGTCACCGTCCACATCCCGGAGAGCGCTGCACCGGCCGCCGCAGCTACGCCGACCTCCTCGTGGCGTCCGTCGAACGCAACGCCGAGGCGATAGCGCTCGCGCTGCTCGTCGTAGCGTGGCGTCAGTTCGGCGCTGCCGCGTTGACCGTCGCGCACGTAGGTGACGGTGACCGTGCCGGGCGTCTCGCATGGCGCGACCTGCGGCAGCCCGCCCTCGCCTTTGCCGGTCACCGTCGCGTCGCAGCCGCCAGCGGCGATCGCCTTGACGAGCGCCGTTTGACGCCGCTCGGCTTCATCGCGCGTCAGCAGGTGCGTGTCGCCGGGCAGCGTCACCGATGTGCCTTGTTTGCGCAGCGACGCGCCGGTGATCCGGTCTCCCGCCTGGAGCACGGCCGCCGCCGGGCTGCCGGCCTCGACCTCACCAACGGTGATCCCAGGAATCGTCCGCCCTTGCGAAAGGAACAAGCCCGAGAGGATCAGGAAGGCGACGATCAGGTTCATCAGCGGGCCCGCGCCGATCACCACGAGCCGCTTCCACACCGGTGAGCCGGCGTATGAGCGGGCACGCAGCTCGGGGGCGAGCGGCTCGTCGGGACTCATCCCGGTGATCTTCACGTAGCCGCCGAGCGGTACCGCCCCGATCATGTATTCGGTCTCACCGCGCCGAACCCCGATGAGCTTCGGCGGGAAGAACAGCGAGAACCGCTCGACGCGCATCCCGACCGCCTTCGCGGCCACGAAATGCCCCAGTTCGTGCAAGAGCACAAGCGCGGCGAAGCCGGCGAACGCCAGCAGCCAGCTCACGCGGCGACCAACCGCTCGACGATCGCTTCCGCCGTATCGCGGGCGCTGCGATCGATCGCCAGCAGCTGCGAGGCATGGCCGACGGCTACGTGACCCTCGCGTTCCAAGGTCGTCTCGACGATCTCGGGAATGGCGCCGAACGCCACGCGTCCTGCGAGGAACGCATGCACCGCGACCTCGTTGGCGGCGTTCAGCACGCAAGGCGCGCCGCCGCCGACCGCTTGCGCTTCGCGCGCGAGTCGCAGGCACGGGAAGCGGGCGACATCCGGTGCTTCGAAGCTGAGCTGACCGATCTCGGCGAGATCGAGCGTGCGGCTCGGCAGCGGTTGGCTGGTCCCGCGGTGCAGCGCCCAGGAGATCGGCACGCGCATATCGGGGTGGCCGAGGTGCGCAAGCTGCGCTCCGTCGTACAAGCTCACCAGCCCATGCACGATCGACTGCGGATGCACGAGCACGTCGATCCGGTCCATCGGGATGCCGAACAGGTGATGCGCTTCGATCAACTCCAAGCCCTTGTTCATCATCGTCGCGGAGTCAATCGTGATCTTGCCGCCCATCCGCCAGGTCGGATGCGCCAGCGCCTGTTCCACGGTAGCGCCCGCGATCTCCTCGGCACCCCAGTTGCGAAACGGCCCGCCGGATGCGGTGACGATCAGCCGCCGCACCTCTCCTGGGCTGGTCGCGCCCAGCAGCTGCGCGAGCGCGCTGTGTTCGGAATCGACCGGCCACAGTCGCGCGCCGGTCGCCTCCGCCAGCCCGGTCACCAGTGTGCCGCCGACGACCAGCGACTCCTTGTTGGCCAGCGCAACATCAATGCCTTCGCCGAGTGCCGCGAGCGTCGATCCAAGGCCGGCGGCGCCAACGATCGCGTTCAGCAGGAGATCGGCGCCGGAGGTAATCGCTAGCTCCAGCACGCCGTCTGGGCCGCTGAGCACGGTGCCAGAGAACGCCTGCGCCGCTTCGCGTGCGGCATCACGGTCGGCGATCGCGATGCGTTCGGCGCCGAGCCGCTGGGCCTGTTCGACGGCGGTGCGCCAGTCGCGCCCGGCCGCCAGCCCAACGCACTGCATCCGGTCGCGGCTGCGCTCAAGCACGTGGGCCGCTTGGGTGCCGATCGATCCTGAGCAACCGAGCACGACGACCCGCTCGGCGCCCGGATGGATGCTCATCGCAGCCACAGCCAGGTGTAGTACCCGGCGACCGTGGTGAACAGCACGGCGTCGAGCCGGTCGAGCGCGCCGCCATGCGCGCCGAACAGCGTGCCGGTGTCCTTGATCTGCGCCTCGCGTTTGAAGAACGACTCGAAGAGATCGCCGATCGGCGAGACGAGCGCGACGACGGTGCCGAGGATCAGCGCGTCGGTTCCGGTCATCCAGTCCTGGTAGAGCCCTGCGATCCAGACGGCGAAGATCGCGCAGGCGATCCCGATGGCGAGCCCTTCGACCGTCTTGTTCGGCGAGATCGCGGGCGAGAGCTTCGTGCGCCCAAGTGCGCGTCCTCCCAGGTACGCGGCGGTGTCACCAACGAAGGTGCCGGCGAGCACATCGATCAGCACGTCGGCGCCGTGGTCGATGTCGCGCAGCAAGATCGCGTGCGCCACGCCCAAGCCGATCCACGTCACCGCGAAGATCGTCATCGCGACCCCAACGGCCGTCGTTCTGACCTGCGCGAAGGAGAGCAGGAAGACGATCAGGAAGCTGATCACGACCACCAACGCGAGGTGTTGCCGGCCACCGGTTTGCGCGGCGATGCAGAGCGCGAGGATGCCGATGAAGCCGCCCATCCGCACGGGATGGATCGGCTCGTACATGCGGAAGAATTCGTGCGCGCAGATGATCGCCAGCGCGGCAGCGCCGGCCGTAAACCACCAGCCTCCGAGCAGCACGACCGCGAGTGCGAGCGCGAGCGCCGGGATCGCGACGGCGACGCGCGCGCCGAGATCGGAGTTCTTGCGGGACGGCTCGCGCGGTGGCTGTGGCGCGCGGCGCTGCGCGGCGTGGCGGGCGCGTGTGCGAGGCACCCCGGTCATGCGACTCTCCCGCCGAAGCGCCGTTCGCGCACGCCGAAGGCGCGCAGGCTGTCCACGAAGGCCTCGCGGGTAAAGTCGGGCCACAACTCGTCGCGGAACACGAACTCACTGTACGCGCACTGCCACAGGAGGTAGTTGCTGATGCGTTGCTCGCCGCTCGTGCGGATCAGCAGATCGGGGTCGGCGAGATCGGGCTGGTAAAGCAGCCGGCGGAACGCTTCCTCGCCACCGCCGCTGTACCGCTCGGCGGCTTGCAGGATCTCGGCTCGTGAGCCGTAGTTGAACGCAACGAAGAAGTCGAGCTTGGTGCCACCGGCCGTTTGCTGTTCGGCGCGGTCCATCGCGGCGAGCAGGTCGGCGGGCACGCCCTCGCGCGCGCCAATGAAGCGCATGCGCACGCCGCCTTCGATCAGCTCGGGCACCTCATCGACGAGCCGCTGCGCAAACAGCTCCATCAGGCCGGCAACTTCATCCTGCGGCCGGTTCCAGTTCTCCGTCGAGAACGAGTAGACCGTCAGCTGCTCGATACCGAATTCGACCGCGTCTTTGATGCGGTCGCGCACCACGTCGGCACCGGCCCGGTGGCCGGCGATCGGCGGCAGGCCGCGTTGAGCGGCCCATCGGCCGTTGCCGTCGGTGATGATCGCGACGCTGCGCGGGACGTCGCCGTCCACGGGGATCAGACCTCGAGGATCTCGGCTTCCTTGGCTTTCAGGCGCGCGTCGAGATCGGCGATGCTGGCATCGGTGATCTTCTGGAGTTCGCCTTCACCGCGGTGTTCGTCGTCGGCGCCAACCTCACCGTCATCCTTGAGCTTCTTGAGCTCCTGAAGGATGTCGCGGCGCACGTTGCGCACCGCGATGCGGCCTTCCTCGGCGATCTTGCGGGCCAACTTCACCAGCTCCTTGCGGCGCTCTTCGGTCAGCTCCGGGATTTGCAGGCGGATCAGCTTGCCGTCGTTGCTCGGCGTCAAGCCCAGGCCGGACTCGACGATCGCCTTCTCGATCAGCTTGAGGCTGCCTTGATCGAACGGCTGCACGGTCAGCAGCCGGGCCTCGGGGGCGCCGAGCGTCGCGAGCTGCTTGAGCGGGGTCGGCGCGCCGTAGTAGTCGACGACCACGCGGTCGAGCAGTTGGGTGCTGGCGCGGCCCGCGCGGACGCCGCCAAACTCATGTTGCGTGGATTCCACACGTTTGGTCATGCGTTCGCGGGCATCGTCGAGCAGGAGGTCGATGGCTTCGCTCATTCAGTGATCACCAGGGTTCCGAGGTCGTGGCCCGACACTATCCGTTCGATGTTCGTCTCGTCGTCGAGGTTGAACACGCGAATCGGCAGGCGGTTCTCCATGCAGAGCGTCAGTGCCGTGGCATCCATCACGCGCAGGCCGCGTGATACCGCGTCCATGTGCGAGATGCGGTGGATCAGTTCGGCGGTTGGGTCGGTCCGCGGATCGGCGGTGAACACACCGTCAACGCCGTTCTTGGCCATCAAGATCGCTTCGGCGTGAATCTCGGCGGCGCGCAGCGCGGCGGCCGTATCGGTCGTGAAGAACGGATTGCCGGTGCCGGCCGCGAAGATCACGACGCGCCCTTTTTCCAGGTGGCGCATCGCGCGGCGGCGGATGTATGGCTCGGCGACCTCGCTGATCGTCAACGCCGACTGCACGCGGACCGGCACGCCGAGCTTTTCGAGCGCGTCCTGGAGCGCCATGGCGTTCATCACCGTGGCGATCATCCCCATGTAATCGGCGGAGGCGCGATCCATGCCGCTCGCCGCGCCAGCCATGCCGCGGAAGATGTTGCCGGCGCCGCACACGAGTGCAAGTTCGACGCCGCGTTCGTGCACGGTCGCGATCGCGCGGGCAATCGCGCGCACGCGATCGGGATCGGTGCCGTGTTCGAGCTTGCCGAGGAGCGCCTCGCCGGAGACCTTGAGCAGGACCCGCTGGTAGGCCAACTCCCCGGCGTCCCCGGCGGGGACGGACGCGGTGTCGTCCGTCACGGGCTACTGACCGATCTGGAAGCGCGCGAAGCGCTTGATGACGATGTTTTCACCGGTCTTCGCCGAGGCGGCGGCACGGATCTGTTCGATCGTCTTGTTGTCGTGCTTGTCGACGTTGATATGCACCTGGTCGAGCAGCACGATCTCTTCTTTCCACTTGCGCAGCTTGCCTTCAGCGATCTTCTCGCGGATCTCCAGCGGCTTGTCGTCCGGGATCTGCTGCACGTAGATGGCCTTCTCGGCCTCATACTCGTCGGCCGGAATCTCCGACTCGCTGACGTACTTCGTCGACGGCGAACCGGCGATGTGCAACGCGAGATCGGCGACGAACTCCTTGAACACCTCGTTGCCGGCGACAAAGTCGGTGTTGCATTCGACCTGCACCAGCACGCCGACTTTGCCGGTCGCGTGGATGTACGAGCCGATCAAACCCTCGCTGGTCTCGCGCTCGGCGAGCTTCTGGGCCTTCTTGCCGAGCTTGACGCGGAGCAGCTCAACGGCCTTCTCCACGTCGCCGCTCGTCTCGGTGAGGGCAGCCTTGCACTCCATCGGGCCGGCACCGGTGCGCTGGCGCAACGCCTTGACGTCGGCCGCGGTGATCGTGGCACTCATGGCTACTTGGTCTCCTCGGTGGTGGCCTCAGCGGCCGGGGTGTCGGTGGTGGCGTCGGCCTTCGCGGCCGGAGCGTCGGTGCTGGCGGCCGGAGCGTCGGCCTTCGCGGCCGGAGCGTCGGTGCCGGCGGCCGGAGCGTCGGCCTTCGCGGCCGGAGCGTCGGTGCTGGCGGCGGCGGCAGCAGCGGCAGCGCGCTGGGCG
>JASGGQ010000054.1:0-16786 GCA_047604965.1 Patulibacter sp.
GTTGCGCCGGCGCTTCCCCTACGACCTCATCCACGCGCATAACGCCGTGCCGGCCGCCGATGCGGTGCGCCGCGCCGGCCCGTCGGTACCGATCATCACCAGTGTCCACGGCGGCGATGTCTTCCATACCGCCCAGCAGCGCGCCGCGTGGGCGCAGATCGTTTCCGGCGCGCTCGATGCCAGCACGCTGGTGCTCGCGAACTCCTCCGGGATCGCCGCCGCCTGCCGCGAACTGACGAGCGTGCCAATCGAGGTGGTGCTGCTCGGTGCCGACGTGCCCGAGCGTGAGCCGCGACCGCCGCAGCAGCCGACGCTGATCACCGTCGCGCATCTCGTTCCGCGCAAACGCCACGCCGACGTGCTGCGCGCGATTTGGGTGTTGCGCCACCGTTGGCCGTCGCTGCGGTACGTGATCGTCGGCGACGGGCCGCAGCGCGCCGAACTTGAGCGACTGACCGCTGACCTCGGACTCACCGCCCGCGTCGAGTTTCGCGGTCAGCTGCCGCACCAGCAGGCGTTGGCGGCGCTCGACGGCGCGACGCTCGCGGTGATGCCGTCGGTCGATGAGGCGTACGGCGTGGCGTACGTTGAAGCGATGGCGCACGGTGTGCCGACGATCGCCGCGCTCGGCGAACCGGGGCCGCTCGATCTCGCCGATCTGCGCACTGGGATTCAACTGGCCGCACCCGGCGACGTTGAGCATCTCTCGCGGGTGATCGACCGGCTGCTCTCCAACCCCGGGGAGCGCCAGCGGCTCGCGCAGCTCGGTCGCCGCGTGATCGCGCAGCGCTGCTCGTGGGCGGTCTGCGGCGACGCGACGCTCGCCGCATACGAACGCGCGCTCGCGCCGCCGCGCCGGGCGCTCGAACGGGGCGCTGCGTCGTCGGCACCGGCTGTGGCGGCCGCGCTGCGGAGCACCGGTGGCGATGGCTGAACGCGCCGCGCAGCGTCCGGCGCTGTTCGTCACGACGCAGGTGCCGCCCGATCGAGTTGGCGCGTTCCGGGCGCTTGCCGCGCTGCGGCCGGTTGAGTTTGCGCTGTTCGGAGGCGGCCTGCATGCCACCGGCGGAGTTCGAGATCACGGCCTGAACGCGCGCTACGTCAGCGAGCGTGAGGTGCTCCGGCTGGCGGCCAGCGGCCGGTACGAGGCGGTGCTCGCCGGCACGGTCGGGCGCGTCGCGTTGCCGGCCGCCTGGCTTGGCGCTGAGCGTGCGCGCGTGCCGTTCGTGCTGTGGAGCGCGCTTTGGGCGCATCCGCGTTCGCCCGCGCATCTTCCCGGCGCGCTGCTGCTGCGTGTGCTGTACCGCCGTGCCGAGACGGTCGTCACCTACGGTGCGCATGTGTCGCAGCTGGCGCGGGCGTGCGGGGCGCGGCAGACGATCGTCGCGCCGCAAGCGGTCGATGTCGCGTACTGGTCGGCGGCAGCCGAGGTCGCCCCGCCGCCCGGGCCGCCGCGCGTGCTGTACGTCGGCCGCGACGACCCCGGCAAGGGTGCAGGCACGCTGCTGGCCGCCTGGCAGGTGGGTGGCTTTGCGCGGCGCGGCGGCGAGCTGCTGCTCGCCGGACCTGAGCCGCGCCGTGCCGCGCAGCTCGATGGCGTGACGGCCTTGGGGCTCGTCGCGCCGCATCGCGTCCGCGAGCTGCTGGGCGATGCGACCGTGGTCGTCGTGCCATCCGAGCGCACCGCAACCTTTCGCGAACCGTGGGGTTTGGTGGTCAATGAAGCGATGCACGCCCGGCGACTCGTCGTCGCGTCGACCGAGGTTGGCGCCGTCGCCGGGGGACTGCTCGAGCATGAACGCACCGGCCTGGTTTTCCCCGCCGGGCGGGCGGACGCGCTGGCGGCGGGATTGCGCCGGGCACTCGACGATGCGCCGTTGCGCAGCCGCTTGGCAGCGGCCGGGCAGCAGCGGGCGCAGCAGTACACCTGGGATGCCTGGGCCGCTGCCGTCGCCTCCGCGCTGGGAGGTTCGCTAGCGTGACGCCCATGCGATACCCGGCTTCCACGGCGCGTCGCCTCGTCCGCCGGATCGTCGCGCTGCTGATCGGGCTGGCGTTGCTCGCGCCCTCCGGCGCGCTCGCTAGCGGTGACGACGTGTGGATCGATTGTGGCGATGCCGACGGCACGATCAACCACACTCACAGCCAAGCGGACTACACCGACGCGCTGAAGAATCCTCCGGCCGACGCGGCGGAATACAGCTCCTGTTTGGATTTGATCCGCCAGGCGCAGCTGCGCGACTCGCAAAAGAGCGCCAGCAGCGACACCGCGAGCCGTGCGAGCAGCGGTTCGACGGTCGCACCGGCCGCGTTGACGGCGGCGTTGCGCCGCAGTGGCGTCGATCCCGGGAAGCTCGCTGAAGCTTCGTCGGAGCATCGCAGTGCAACGGTGGCGGCACCGGCACCGGTGGTGGTGGGCGGCGAACAGATCGATCTCGCCGCCGCGCGCGTGCCGTCGATCGCCAGCGCGCTGAGCCTGCCGCTCCCGTTGGCCGCTGCGGCGATCGTCGTGTTGCTCTCTGCTGGATTGCCGCTTGTGCGGTATGTCGCCGCGCGCTTCGGTGGCTCGCCGGCCGGCCCGCCCTCCACGCCGTGATCTCAGCGTGACGACGGGGACCGCCGCCACGCTGCCCAACGATGGCCGAGACCTTCGTTGGGGCACCGCGCTGGGCGTGCTGCTGTTGGCGCTCGCGGTGATCGGCGGCAGTGGGGCGGCCTCCAGTCGCGCCGCGATCGTCAACACCGTGGCGGTCGTGGTGGGCTTGGGGTTGGTCGCGTGGTGCCGGAGCCGGCCCGGCGAGCACAGCCACTTCGGGCAGTGGTCGGTCGCGCTGTTCGCGCTCTTTCTGGCGCTCTCGGGCTTTTCGATTACCTGGTCGGTCGACCCGTCGGCAACCTGGGAGGAGGTCAACCGGCTGCTCGGCTACGTCGCCGTGTTCACGGCCGCAGTTGTTGCGGCGCGCACCGTGCCGCAGCGTTGGCGCAGCGTGCTGCTTGCGTTGGCGCTCGCGTCGGCCGCGACGAGCATCGTGGCGCTGATGTCAAAGATTTCGCCGGAGCTTTTTGCGCCGGATGAACGCTACGCGCGGCTGCGGGAGCCGTTGCAGTACTGGAACGCCGTCGGGTTGATCGCGGCGTTTGGCGTGCCGCTGTGGCTGTACTACGCCACGCGCCGACACGGCCGTCCAATTCTCGATGTGCTCGCCGCACCGGCGTTGACGATCCTCTTCGTCACGGTGCTGCTGGCGTACTCGCGTGGTGCGCTGATCGCGGCGGTCTGCGGCGTCGGCGTTTGGCTGGCGCTCGCACCGGCGCGGCTGAAGACGGTTGCGGTGCTTGTGGTGCCGCTGGCCGCTGCTGCCGTGATCATCTTGTGGGCGTTCGGCCAGCCCGATCTCACGACCGACGATGTCGACCTGCTGGTGCGGGAGACGGCCGGTCACCGTTTCGGGTTGGTGCTCGCAGCGACGCTGGTGCTCGCGACGCTCGTTTCGCTGCTCGTGCAGTTTCTCGCGGCGACCCACGCGCCGAATGCGTCGTGGCGCCGTCGGATCGGCACGGTGTTGCTCGGCGGCGCGTTGATCGTGCCGGTCGCCGGCGTGGTGGCGCTCAGCCAAAGTCAGCAGGGCCTGGGCGGCACGATCTCCAGCGGCTGGAAAAAACTGACCGACCCCGATGAGAACAGCAAAGCCGGCAGCGCCCCGGCGAACAGCCCGAACCGGCTGACGCAGGCCGGCAACGCCCGCAGTTTGTATTGGCGCGACGCATTCCGCGTTTGGAAGCAGCGGCCGGTGATCGGCGCCGGCTCCGGCGGCTACGGCACGGCGCGGCTGAAGGTTCGCAGCGACACCGGTGATGTCGTGCATGCGCACGGGTTCCTCGTGCAAACGCTTGCCGATCTTGGGGTGGTCGGGGTGGCGGTGGCGTTGGTGCTGCTTGGGGCGTGGGGCGTGGCGGTGCGCCGGTCGATCGGCCGGCTCCGGCAGCCGTGGCCGCCGGAGCGGGCCGGCGCGGTCGCGTTGCTGGCGGCGGTTGCGACCTATGGTGTGCATTCCTTTTTGGATTGGACGTGGTCGTTTCCGGCGGCGACGATCCCGGCGTTGATCGCTGCTGGCTGGCTGGCAGGGCGCGGCCCGATCGCCGTCGCGTATCTGTTGCCGGCGCAGTCCGCGCAGCTGCAACGTGGCTGGATCGGGCGGGTTGCGCGGTGGGCGCCGCCGGTGCAGCTGGCGGCCTTTGCGGTGTTGGCGGTGTGGAGCATTTGGCAGCCGTATCGCGCGTTTGTGGCGAGCCAGCGCGCGATCGCTGCGATCGCGGCCGGCCACTCCGAAGCCGCCGTCAAGTTCGCGGACCGTGCGGTGCGGGAGGACCCCGTCTCGCTCGATGCAGCGTCGGCGCAGGCGACGGCACTGGCTTCCGGCGGGGACATCGGCGCGGCGCGCAAGGCGCTCGAACGCGCGATCGCCGTGCAGCCGGAGAATCCGGCGGCGTGGCAGCAACTGCTCGTCTTCGAACTCGGCGCGGCGGCCGACGCGCGGCGGGCCGTCTCGGTGTACAAGGCGGCGATCTACCTCGATCCGCTGTCGCCGACGCTCAAGGCGACGATCACTGCGGCACTCGCAGCACCGGCAGCCGATGCGGCCGACGCCGGCGCGGCTGCGACGACGCCGTAGGACCGACCAGGAGCGGCGACGACACGCCGTACCGGCGGCTGCGCCGCAGCGTTATCCCGGCTGCGGCGTGTCGCGTTCGTCGGCGGCGTGCTCAACGTGGCGGCCGAGCGGGTGCTGCGGGGCGATCGCGTCGCGTACGCGGCGTTTGAGTTCGGCGGCGTCGGGGAAGCCGCCATCAACGCGCCGGTCCCACACCACCTGCGTGTCGGCGGTGATCGTGAAGGTGCCTCCGCTGCGTGGCTGGAGCGCAACCTCGCCGAGTTCACCGGCGAAGGTGTGCAGCAGTTCGGCGGCCATCCATTGTGCGCGCAGCAGCCAGTTGCATTGCGTGCAGTAGGCGATCGCGACGCGCGGCAGCGGCGTAGGCGTGGCAGCGTCGTGCGTGGTGGCGTTCACCGTGCGGTGGTGCGCTGGTCGAGCGTGACGACTGGGATCTCACCGGTCGGCAGATCTTCAAGCGGCAGGTGTGCTTTGGCGGCGGCTTCGGCCTCTTCGTTCTCAAGTTCTTGCGCGTGTCGGGCGGCTTTGAGCGCGGCGAAGCCGCCGTAGCGCGCGACGAGCAGCAGGCCGCCGAGCACGGTGATCGGGATGAAGATGATGAACCGCACGGTGAAGATGTAGGTGCCGACGAGCCGCTTGGGTTCTTCGAGGACGTGCAGCGTGAAGGCGATCGCGCCGTCCATCGTGCCGGCAAAGCCTGGGCCGGAGGGGATCATCGTGAACATCGCCGCGGTCGCGAGGATGTACACCGCTTCGCCGAGGTGCAGGTCGATCCCGGCCGCTTTGCTGGCGATGAGGTAGACGGCGCCTTCCAGCAGCCATGCGAAGATCGTCAGTGCGGCGACTTGGGCGAGGTGGCGGCTGCTGCGCAGTTGGCGGACGGCGAGTGATGCGTCGCGCAGGATGCCGCGCACGCCTGCCGGCACATGGTTGGAGCGAATCGCCCAGGTGATGGCGGCGAGTGCGAGCGCACCGAGCGTGAGGAGCACGACGGCGATGAGCGCGCGGTTGCCGGCCGGCAGGCCGCCGGCGAAGATCAGGCTGGTGATCACGAAGGCGCTGCCGAGCACGACGACATCCATCAGTCGTTCGGCGATCAGCGTGGAGACCATCAGCGATGCGGAGGCGTCGGTGCGCTGGGCCATCAGGAAGACCCGCACCGCGTCGCCGGCGCGGGCGGGGAGGAGCGTGTTGGCGGCGTAGCCGACGGTCAGCAGCCCGGTCGTTTCGTGCAGCGGCGGGTGGACGCCGATTTCGTTGAGCAGCACCTTCCATCGCAGGCCGCGGATCAGGAAGGAGCAGAGGTACACCACGACGCCGAGCGCCATCCAGGCGATCGCTTCGCGGCCGCTGGGGAGCCGCAGCTCCCCTTGGCTTTTGAGCCACCCGTACAGCAGGTAGATCGTGACGATCGAGATGAGGGCGCTCGCGAGCGTGAACCAGTGGCGGCGGGCGAGCATCACCATCAGTTTCCCGGATTGGCGCCGCCGGTGCGCTCCTCACCGAGTTGCGTGCGTGCGATCACGCTCGCGCGGGTGCAACGCCTCGGCTGATGTGGGCTGTTGACGAGATGCCCCACGAATCCCGATCGCCGCAGTAGGGTATCTACGGGTCGCCGAATTGTGGCGGCCCAGCGGCCCGTCTGCTCCGGGCCAGATGGCTCGGAGCAGACGGGGTTCTACCAACCCCCTCCGAGGAGGAGATCGATATGAAGAACAGTGTACGCGCCCTCGCGCTCACCGCAGCCACCACGGCGGCGCTACTCGGCAGCGCCAGCGGGGCGTCGGCAGGCATCTCGGTGCCACAGCCAACGACCAGCCCGGACTCGCTGACGGTCACCCTCAGCACTACTGGGATGCCGTCCGGCGCCGCGTATTACGCGCTGGCTGAGTGCAACGTCAACGATGCGACCCCCGCCAACTGGGGGCTCGACTGCTGGGAGGACAGCGGGCGCCCTGCGACGGGGCCGAAGGCGGTGCCCAGCGGCGTGAGTTCCTGGGTCCACCAGAATGCCCTAGGCACCGCAAACGAGCCGGTGCCGGTGCAAGACGCATTCGACGACTACTCGTTCGTGCCGCTTGGCACGCCGCAGTGGTCGACGACGGCGTGCGACGCGACTGCCGGCAGCGACCAGTGTGCCGTGGTCGTCTCGTGGTACAGCAGCAGTTACGCCTTCCTCGACGCCGAAAAGGCCGACATCACGTTCTAGTCGACCGCTCGCGACCCGTTCCGAGGCGACCACCCGTCGCCTCGGAACGGGCACCAGCACCGCGCGTCGTGGCCCCCGCGCTGGCGCTGCCAGCGTCGCGCGCGGCCCGCCGAGATGCGGCATTCCGAAACCGCGCCGCATGGGTTAGGCAGACCTAATAGTCTGATGCTGTCGCTCTCAGGTGATTGCTCGACCAACTGCCCCGCGTGACCTGCGCCCAGTCCCCTCTCTTCTCTCTCCCCGCATGCTCCTCACCTCCGCACGCTTGTCATCCAGTCCATCTCGCCGGTCGCTGGCACTCGGACTGCTCGCCGTCATCCTGACCGCCGCCATTTCGTGGGCGCTCCCGACCGGTGCCCGTGCCGCGACCCACGACATCACGGAGGCCCCCGCATTGACCTGGGGGTTCAAGAAGTCATGGCGCACGTACGTCGGCGTGCCCGCGATGTCCGGCGATGTCACGGCGACGCCGGAAAGCTGGGGGTCGTCGACCGGGTACAACCTTTCGTGGCCGTTTACCTCCGGGACGTACGACGACGAGACGAACACGACGGTGCTGCATTACTCCGGAACCGTCCGGTGGCAGAAGTACCCCGGCTGGGGCGACCTGCCCGACGACCAGTACGCGCTCGACGTGCAACTCGCCGACCCAACGGTGACGATCAGCGCCGACGGCTCTGCCGTCTCCGTTGTGGGTCGCACACGGCACGCCGGCACCGATACCGACTTTGGTCGCGTCGATGTCTCGGCGCTGGCCGTCGATCAGGTCACGCCGACCGTCATCGACGGCGGGACGACGACGTGGAGCGACATTCCGGCGAGCCTCGCCAAAGAAGGCCAAATCCTTTTCGAACCCAACGCCGAGCAGGCGTCGTACTATCCGATCGGCGCCGCGATCGACACCGTCAGCGTCTCGTACACCGGCCTCGGTGGCGCCCCTGACTTCAGCGACAACTTCGCTGCTCCCGGGATCGACGTGCTCGACACCGATGGAGACAACTTCGTCTACGCCCCAGCCACCCAGCTTGCCGCCAACCAATTCTCCGGCGTCGTCGACGCAGATCGCAAGCTGGCGTATTTGGAGCGGCGCCTCGGAGATGGCAGTCAGGCCGGCACCGTTGCGTTCGACCTCGACACCGGTGAGCAACTGCCCGGCGAGCTGCCGGGTGTCTACGCCGGGACACCGCTCTTTGTTGACAACGTCACCGGTCGAGCCTACTACAACGAGACGTCGTCCGTCGATGCCCAAACCTACACAAAATGGGTGCGATACGATCGCGCAACCAGCACGCTGACCTCCGGCACGCTGTCAACGGCGCTGCCATCGGCATCTGGGGGCATGCCGCTCGGGTGGGATAGGGTCAACCGTCGCGCATTTACGGTGGTTCTTACCGTCCCAACCGGTGCATCGACGACCGACTACGCGAGCCATCAGTGGAAACTGCGGACGTACTCCCCGGCTGATGAGTTCGGAGACGAGTGGACGGTCAAGGACTACGACCTCCCGAATGCAAGTCAGCTGGCCCAAAACCGCTTCCTGTATAGGTCGTACGGGATGACCGGCGCGAGCGACGGCTCATTGATCGTGCTCGGTGACCGTCGCGCAACGACCGACGCCACGAACGCACCAGCACCCTCCACCGTGCCTGGTGCGTTCCGCATCGTCACGACTGGCGATACCGCGACGGCGACCGCAATCCCAGGAACCGACCGTCCGAATAACTCGCTCCAGCTGTATGACTTCGCGAAAGCAGGCAGTGACGGCGTGATCGCGCTGGCGAGGACCGGAAGCGTCGCGACCGAGGCCGTCGGCGGTGCGTACGGAACGACCAAAGGTTTCGTGCAAAGCGTCGATGTCACGCCAGCGACAGGCGGCATTCAGGCAGAAGCGCTTGTTCCGGTTCCGCTTTCCACGAACGATAGCTACGGCCGCAAAAGCGTGACCGTCTCCCCCGACGACGGAACGATCTGGATCGGCGGGTCCAAGACCAAAGCAATCGTCGGTATTCGCGACGGACGAGTCGTTGCCAAGCAGACCATCAACGAGCGAACGACGGTCGCGGATAGCTGGCTTCAAGCGTTCCCGAACGGCGTCTTCTGGATGCAGTCGACCGAACTCGACGCGGCTGGGAACACCACCGACACCCTATTCGGACAGGCGAACTTCGGTTTTCAGAAGCTCAAGCGGCTCGGCGTGACGGCGACGGTCTCTATGCAGCCGGTTGATCGTTCGGTGTCGCTTGGCGCGGGCGTGGCATCCGAGGAAGTCACCTTCTCTGTTGTGCAGGAGGGTGGTGATCCGGTGCCGTCGCTTGCGTGGCAGGTGAAGGCTCCTGGTGCGACGCGGTTCGTCGCGATTGATGGCGCGACCGATTCGGAGCTTCGTGTTGTGGCTGCGCCGGGGATGGACGGCACGCAGTATCGCGCCGTGTTTACGAATGCTGCTGGCGCGGTCGCTTCTGATGTGGCGACGCTCTCGGTGGAGTACGCGCCGTCGGTGAGTTTTGATCTTGTTGATACGAATGTGCGCGTCGGGGAGGACGCGGAGTTCAGCGTTGCTGGGAGTGGTAATCCCGAGCCGAGTGTTGCGTGGCAGCGTTGCGTGCCGGGCGCTGATTGCTCTGATGGGGATGCGTGGTCGGATATCGCGAGTGATGCGGCTGGTTTTGAGGTCTCCGACTCGTTGTTGACCGTCAACAACACGACCGCTGCGCAGTCCGGTACGAAGTTCCGTGCGAAGTTCACGAACTCCGCTGGGACCGCGTATTCGCGGGCCGCGACGCTGAGCGTTGTGGTGCCGCAGGCGCGCACGCTGACCGGCGTGCAGTTTGATTGGACGGGATCGGCTGAGCTTCAGCGGCGCGCCCCGAACGGCGCGGCGAACTATTTCTCTGCTGGTATCTCTGACGGCGATCAAGCGTCGTACTTGGCTGCCGATGGTGCTGCTTCGGTATTGCACCGCGCGAGCGATGGGACGTTGACGGCGGCAACTTGGGCGACACGCGACGCGTTCCTGTCTGACAGTGGCGCGCAAGTCGTGCGGCTCTCCGGTGGCAGCGGCGAGGCCGAGGCTGATGGTTCGCTCCAGATCAGCTGGGACGCTTCGTTCTCCGTGAACATGTACGGCGGCCTGGTGCCGTTCACGGTGACCGACCCGGTCCTCACGCTCGACGGCGATGGCAACGGCACGCTCACCGCGCTGCTGAGCGGCTACTCCTCCTCGATGAGTGACGCCACCACCCGTGATGTCGTGCCGCCAACGCCGAACGTCACGATCGCGACCTTCACCGGCGGCGTCGTCGACACCACCGACGATGCGACGAGCACCCTCACGCCCGCCTATGCCGGCGTGCAAGTCGACACGCCGTCCCACGCGCCGCAGCTGCGCAGCGGCACCGGCTGGGGCAGCTGGCCGCAGTCGTTCGTGGACTTCCACCAGCTCACCGGACTGGGCTCCTACTGGTACACCTCCGGCGGCTCAGCCGACCCCTACAAAGCGCCGACGCCGATCACCCTCACGATCGGCGTCCCGGCCCCCGACCCGACGCCCACGCCCACGCCGACGGCCGATCCGACGCCAACGGCGACGCCCGACCCAACGCCGGACCCATCCCCGACGACGCAAGCCGAACATGAGGTGACCGTCAACGCAAACGTCAACGACACGCTCGCACTGACGCTCACCTCGACGACCGCGACCCTCGGACGGTTCCTGCCTGGCGTGGCGGCCAACTACGACACCTCAATCACCGCGACGGCCACCACCACCGGCCCATCGCTGCTAACGATCGAGGATCCCGGCAGCGACCCCGGCTATCTCCTCAACGCTGGTCACCCGCTCGCCGCGCCGCTGAAGGCCTGCGCGACGAGCAGCAGTTCGCCGAGCTGCGCCTACGCGAACGTCACCGGAGCACCCCAAACGCTCCTCGCGTTCGACAATGCGGCGGCGACGCCGCTGACCGTTGGCTTGCGCCAGCCGATCAGCGCCACCGAGCAACTCACCGCCGGCACCTACGGCAAGACGCTCACCCTCACCCTCTCCAGCGGCACGCCATAAGGACCGGTCGGCCGGTGCGCGCGGGACGAGACCCCCGCGCGCACCGGCCGATGGGGTGGAGGGCAGACGCCGCTCAGTAGGCGCCGCGCCGCAGCAGCACGGCGGGAATCGTCTTGGCGATGATCGCCAGATCGAGCGACACCGACCACGCTTCGAGGTACTGGAAATCGAGGCGGACCAGTTCGTCGAACGTCAAATCCGACCGGCCGGAGATCTGCCACAGGCCGGTCATGCCAGGCAGCACCTCGTAACGGCGGCGGTGACGCTCGGTCATCAGCTCGTAGTCGCGATCGGGCAGCGGACGGGGGCCGACGAGGCTCATCTCGCCGCGCACGACATTCAGCAGTTGCGGTAGCTCATCGAGCGAGAAGCGGCGCAGCAGAGCGCCGACGCGCGTCACGCGGGGATCGCGGCGGATCTTGAACAGCGGGCCGTCGGCCTCGTTGTCCTGCTCAAGCGTCGACTGCATCTGGTCGGCGCCGACGACCATCGTGCGCAGCTTCAAGCAGTCGAACGGAACCCCGCCGAGCCCCGGGCGACGCGAGCGGTACAGCAGCGGCCCACGGCTATCGAGCTTGATGAGGGCGAAGATCACGCTCATGAGCGGCGCGAGCAGCACGATCAGCAGGCCCGCGACGACCACATCAAAGGCGCGCTTCGTCCAAAAATCAAAGCCTTCGAAGACCGGTGCGCGCAGCTCGAAGAGCGGTGTCGCCGAACCGGGCACGAACTCCGCGCGCCGGATCAGCACGTCGGTCGTGGCCGGCGCGATCCGCACCCGCACGCCGCGTGCATGGCAGGTATGCACGAGGTCGAACACTTCGCCCTCGGCGTAGGTCGGCTCGGCGAGGATGACCTCGTCGACTGGATGACGGTCGAGGAGCACGTCGATCGCGGACAGTTCGGCGATTGGCGTGATGCTGTCGCCACGCGCCGTGATCGACGCGCGCGCGACCACCTGCATCGGCTCGTGGCGGCTCTGTTCCAGCGATCGGCTGAGCGCCGCGAGATCTTCCTGCTCGCCGACGACGATCGCGCGGCGGTGATAGCCGGCCGAGCGCAGGGCGACACCGGTCGCCGCTTCGTAGAGCCAGCGGGTGCCGACGACGATCGCGGTCGCGAACGCCAAGGTGCCGTAGAAGATGTAGAAGGAGTTGAACTCCTGCCCGCTGAGCACGGCGTACACGACCGCTACCACCATCACCTGAAAGAGCGCGGCGACGACCTTTGCCGAGCCGGGCCGCGCGGCGCGCTCGGCGTACAGTTCCGAGCGCGAGAACAGCAGCACCGTCAGGAGATACGCGAAAGAGAAGTACGTTTTCGTCGCGGTTAGCACCGAGTCCAGGTGCCACGCATCGCGCACGACCGCTTTCACGCTCAGGGCGATAAAGAGCGCCGCGAAGAGCGCGAACGCGTCGACCAGCAGCAGCGAGCCGATCCGGCCGATCACCCGGAAGGTCGAAGCCCGCAACAGAAACGCCAGCGCGGGCGGGCGGGTGTTGCGTGCGTCGCGCGTTTCGGTCACGGCAGATGACTTCCGGCGCAGCGGGGTGACGGGATCTGGAGAACGAACAGCCATCGAGCGGTGCTCCGCAGAGGTCACAACGCGCGCCGAAGCGCAGAGTTGCGGCGTGCGGAACCCAGGAGTTTACGGGGTGACGGCGGCGCAGGGCGGTGCGGCGCTCGCCAGCCCGCCCTGCCGCCGCTAGACCGGCCCCGTCCTGTCTAAAGGCCGATGAGTTGGTCGCGGCCGGCGATCTGAAGAGTCTTTTCGAGTCCTTCGCGCAGTTCGACCTTCGGCTCCCAACCGAGGTGCTCCTGGGCGCGGGTGATGTCGGGCCGGCGGATCTTTGGATCATCAGCCGGCAGCGCCTCAAAGACGATCTCGCTGTTGCTCCCGGTCACTGCGACGACCTGCTCGGCCAGCTCCAGCAACGTGAACTCGTTCGGGTTTCCGATGTTGACCGGCTCATGCACCCCGCTCTCAGCGAGGCGGATCATCCCGTCAATCAAGTCATCGACGTAACAAAAGCTGCGGGTCTGCGATCCATCGCCGAACACCGTAATCGGCTTGTCCTGCAACGCCTGCCGCATAAACGTTGGAATGGCACGGCCATCCATCGCCCGCATCCGTGGTCCATACGTATTAAAGATCCGCATGATCGCCGTATCGACGCCCTGCTGATTGTGGTACGCCATCGTCAACGCTTCCGCGTACCGCTTGGCCTCGTCGTACACGCCGCGCGGTCCGACCGAATTGACGTGCCCCCAATAGGTCTCCGGCTGCGGATGGACCTGCGGATCGCCATACACCTCAGAGGTCGATGCGATCAAAAAACGCGCGCGATGTACCTTCGCGAGTCCCAACGTGTGATGCGTACCGTGCGAGCCGACCTTCAACGTTTGAAGCGGCAGCCGCAAATAATCGATCGGCGACGCCGGCGATGCCAGGTGATACACAAAATCGACGGGCTCATCGACGAAATACGGCTCGATGATATCGGCCTGGCGGAACTCAAACACCGCCGGATCACGCAAATGATCGATATTGCGCAACGACCCGGTCTCCAGGTTGTCGACGCAGATCACCCGATGCCCCCGCGCGATCAACGTCTCACACAAATGAGAGCCAAGAAATCCGGCCCCGCCGGTCACCAAACACGTCGCCATAAGACGGCCATCGTATGGCACGCGGCCCCTTCGGTGGCGGCGCGTCCCCGCCGAGGGCATGTGGCCACCGTGGCAGGCCGCACCCACTGCAATGGTAGCCTGATGCCATGAGGGCATCCATCGATAAGGCAGGGCGCCTGGTCATCCCGAAGCAGCTGCGTGACGGCGTTGGATTGCGCCCAGGGCCGGTCGACGTTTTCGCCGACGGCAACGGGTTGCGAATCGTGGCCCTTGCCACCGACATCGTCGATGAGCGCGACGGGCGGCTCGTGATCCCCGCCTCCGGCACGCCGCTCGACGACGACGACATTCGTACGCTGCGCGATGCCGGACAGCGCTGAGCCGCTGCTCGTCGACACCAGCGTCGCGGTGCCGCTGATCGCTGCCGATCATGCGAGCCACGACGCGGTCAGTCAGGCGCTCGTTGGACGCGAACTTGGCCTCAGCGGCCACGCAGCACTGGAGACGTACTCGGTATTGACACGACTGCCGGGCGATGCGCGCCGATCGCCGCAGACGGTGGCGAAGGTGCTGGCGGTCTCATTCCCCGCCACCGTGTTCCTCAAGTCGTCGGCCACCGGCAAACTCTTCGCGTCGCTTGCCGAACGTGGCATCGCGGGCGGGGCCGTGTACGACGCGCTGGTCGGCGCGGCGGCGGTGGCGCACCATCGCACCCTCGTGACCCGCGACCAGCGGGCGCTTGAGACCTACCGTGCCCTCGGCGTGGAGCTGTTGCTGCTCGGATGAGCCGGCGCGGGCGGCGCTCCCGTACCCTTGATGCGATGGTCTCCGGTTCGGCCGATCCCCTGCTCGTGCGCGCGCTGCGCAGCGAGCCTGTCGAGCGCACGCCGGTCTGGTTCATGCGTCAAGCGGGCCGCAGCCTGCCGGAGTACAAGGAGATCCGCAAGCTCGGCAGCCTGCTGGAGATCTGCCACCGCCCCGAGCTGGCCGCCGAAGTGACGCTGCAACCGGTGCGCCGCCACCGCGTCGATGCGGCGATCCTCTTCTCCGACATCGTGACGCCGCTCGAAGCGATCGGCGTCGGCGTTGAGATCCGCCCCGGTATCGGTCCGATCGTCGAACGGCCGCTGCGCACCCGCGCCGACGTGGCACGCCTGCGCGACTTCACGCCCGCCGACGACATGCCGGCGCTCGCCGAGACGATCAAGCTGATCACCGCCGAACTGGGCCCGCAAGGCATCCCGCTGATCGGGTTTTGCGGCGCCCCATTCACGCTCGCCAGCTACCTCGTCGAAGGCGGGCCGAGCAAGCAGCAGTCGCTGACGAAGGCGCTGATGCTCTCCGACCCGCAGCTCTTCCGCGATCTGCTGACGCGGCTCGCACGCATCGCCGCGCAGTCGCTGGCCGAACAGGTGCGTGCCGGCGCACAGGCGGTGCAGGTGTTCGACTCGTGGATTGGCACGCTCACCCGCGCGCAATACCGCGAGCACATCCTGCCGGTGATGCAAGAGCTGCTCGCGCAACTCGGTGAACTTGGCGTGCCGCGCACGATCTTCGGTGTCGGCACCGGGCACCTGCTCGACCTGCTCGCCGAAACCGGTGCCGATTGCGTCGGCGTCGACTGGCGGATCGACCTCGCCGATGCCCGCCGGCTCGTGCCGCAACGCTGCGCGCTGCAAGGCAACCTCGATCCGGCCGTGCTGCTCGCCCCGCAGTCGGTGATCGAAGCCGAGGTGCGCCGGGTGCTCGACGCCGCGCCGCCGGTCGGCCACATCTTCAACCTCGGCCACGGTGTCCTGCCCGAAACGCCGCACGAAGTTCCCGGCCAGGTCGTCAACCTCGTCCGCGAGCGCTCCGCAGCGAAGACCGGAACGCCGGCATGACGCGCCTGGGCCTGCTGACGATGGCGTACGGCACCGCCTCGGAGCCCAGCGAAGTCGCCGCCTACTACACGCACATCCGCCACGGACACCCGCCCGCCCAAGCACTGATCGACGAGCTGACCCAGCGGTACGCTCAGCTGCCCGGCGGCCGCTCGCCGCTCCTGGAGATCACCACCGCGCAAACCCAAGCACTCGCCGGCGCCGTGCGTGACCGCGGCCTCGAACTGGCCGCCGTGCAGCTCGGTCAAAAACACTCGGCGCCCTTCATCGAAGATGCCGTCCAGGCGCTGGTCGCCGCCGGCGTCGACCGCATCATCGGGATCGTCTTCGCACCGCACTGGTCGACGATGAGCGTCGCCGAATACCTTGGCCGAGCCCGCCGCGCCGCCGCCGAAATGCATCCCGATGTCACCCTCGATCTCGTTGACGACTGGCATCTGGCGCCGGGTTACATCGACTGGCTCACCGACGCCGTCCACGACGCGCTCGCCGGCATCCCGGAGGAGGACCGCGATGCCACCGAAGTGATCTTCACCGCCCACTCGCTGCCGGTGCGCATCCTCCAAGCGGGCGACCCGTATCCCACGTCGCTGCAAGAAACGGCCGCCGCCGTCGCCGAACACGCGGGGCTGACGCGCTGGTCGACCGGCTGGCAGTCGGCCGGCCAAACCGCGACGCCGTGGCTTGGCCCCGACCTGCTCGACCTGCTGCCTGGCAAACGTGACGCAGGTGCGCGGGGGATCGTCGTTTGCGCGTGCGGCTTCGTGGCCGACCACCTCGAAGTGCTGTACGACCTCGACCTCGAAACGAGGCAGGCTGCCGACCGACTCGGCCTGAGTTTCGCGCGCACCGCGATGCCGAACGCCGACCCGCGCTTCATCGACACGCTCGCCGACATCGTGATCGCCCGTGCCGGCCGGCCTGCTGGCCCGACCGCCGCCGCGCAGGCCGCCGCCGACCGCCACGCCACCCACACCGGCAAACCCGAACACGCAGGGTTGCCCGGCGCGCGCGGCACCCTCACCAGCTGAGTCGTGGAGCATCGCCCGCGCCATCTGGTCGTTGTCGGCGGCGGCATCAGCGGGCTGAGCGCTGCGCACCGGCTGGTGACCGCCGCGCATCCTGGTGCCATGCGGATCACCGTGCTCGACGGAGCCGACCGGCTCGGCGGCTGGGTACGCACCGAAACGTTCGCCGGGCGGCCGGTTGACCTCGGTCCGGACTCGCTGCTGGTCCGCATGCCGTGGGCCGCCGAGCTTGCCGGAGAACTCGGGCTCGATGATCAGCTGGTCGCACCCGGACAGAGCGGCGCCTTCTTGCTGTCGCGCGGGAA
>JASGGQ010000055.1:0-16588 GCA_047604965.1 Patulibacter sp.
CGCCGCGCCAACACCCTCACGGCGGCGCGCCTTGGCTGCCGCCGACCGCGCGGTGCGCCGCAGCGCCGCACGCCTGCGGCTGCTGGTCGCCGTCCCGACGATCGGGCGCATCCGCGTGATCGCGCCGCCGGCGTCGCAGTCGGCCGGGGCCGGCGCAACGGCGAGCGGCGCGCAGGCCAGCGCCACCGAGCAGCGCGGCGGCACCACGGCCGGCACCACCACCGGTGGCGGCGCAACACCCGGCGACGGATCGACCGGCGATGCAGGCACCCCGAGCACGAGCGACGCCACCTCCGGCGCCGCTGACGCCGCGAGCGACGACACCGACACCGCCGAAGAGGAACCGGTCGTCGTAGGGCCGGCGCTATGACGCGACGCCTCCTGACCGCGATGTGGCGAACGGCACTGGCCGGAGCAATGCTGCTGCTCGGTGGCGCTGCCCCGGCCGGGGCGCTGTCAGCTGGCGGGCGGATGGTGCTCGCCGATCAGGTGCTGGGGCCGGCCGGCGTTGTGCCGCAGCCGGCCGCGGCCTACGACGCAACGCTCGATCGCTACCTCGTCGCCTGGCTGCAATCCGAACCGCAAACCTCGACCGTCAACGTGTGGGCGCGCTTCGTGACCGCCGACGGTGTTGCCGACGCGCCGCCGTTTCTCGCCGCGACGGTCGGAACCGGCATCGAGCAGCGCCACGCGCGGACGATCACGCTGACCTACGACGCCCTGCGCCGCGAGTACCTCCTCCTCATCGCCGGGCTCCGCAACGCCTCGGTTCCGCAGGGGACCGAACTGTACGCCCAATGGCTCGACGACCAAGGCGAGCAGATCGGCACGACGACAAGCATCAGCCGGGCGAGCGAAGGCGCGGCCAGCCAGCCGGTCGTTACCGCCGACCCGGCGCGCGACCGGTTCGTCGTCGCGTACGCAGTTGACCGGCCCTCGCTGCCGGTCCCGACGATCGCCGTGCAGCAGCTGCGGCGCGGCGACATCCAGCCGCCGGTACTGCCATTCGGCGAGCAGCGACTCGGTGACCCGGCGCTCACCGTCGCACCTGCCGACGGCACCGTGCTGGTCGCCGGCGTCAGCGACGACGGCACCACGATCCAGACTGCCGCACTCGACGCGGCACTCGAACCCAAGCCTGGCAGCGGTGAGGCGTGGAGCGCCAGCAGTCCACTGACGGCCGCGCCGGTTCTCGCGTGGCATGACGAGCGCGGCGGCGCCGCGCTCGCCTGGGGTGAGAGCGGCGGCGCACGGCTCGCCACACTCGGCACCGCCGGGACGGTCGGCACCCCACAACATGTCGATACCGCCGGCACACCGGCTGCCGTGGCCTTGGTGGCCGAGCACCGCGAGCAGCGCTGGCTCCTTGCTGCGCGCTCCGATGCCGGCGAGCTGGTGCTCTCCGAGCTGGGCGCCGACGCGCCGGTCGCCGGACCGCTGACACTCGGCATCACCGCCGACGGAGAACCATCTCCGCTGACCGACGCCACCACCACACTCAGCATGGCGCTCGATACCACCCGCCAGTGGCTGCTGCTGCCATACGGCGCCGCGCTCGGCAGCGGCCGCACCCTGCTCGGGCGGATCGTCGCCGCTTCGCCGCCAACGCCGCCGTCGGGCACCGAGACCGCGACGGGCACTCCGGCGAGCAGCCGCTGCCTCGCGGCTGCCACGCTGTTCGTGGTCGCCGCCGGCTCGGTCTGCGGCCCCGCAGCGCTGCCCGCCTTTTCCGTTGCACCGGTAACGCGGCGCTCGCGCAAAGCGTGGCTCGGCGTGTCAGTCGAGCCGACAACCCACAAGCAGCGGGTGCGCATCGAATGCGTCACCGGCTGCAAGCGGCTGCGGCGCGTGCTCAGCGCGCGTGGCAGCCGCCGCGCGACGCTGCTGATGCTCGGGGCGTGGCGGGCGCCGGCCGGCGCCACGATCGAAGTGCGCGTCGAACAGTCCGCACGCACGACGCGCTACAGGCGGTTCATCGTCGGCAAGCGCTACCCGTTCCTGACGCCAACCGCCAGCTCCGGCTGCCGGCTGGCGACCGGAGTCAACGCACGATGCTGAGCGTGGCGCTCGCCACCGCAGCGGCGTCGGCAGTGTCGGCCGTCGGCTTTCACGCCGGGCCGGTCGCCGCCTTCCGCGACACTCCAGCGGTCAGCAGCAGCACCGATCCGTGTGTGCTTGCGCCAACCAGTTTCGTGCGCGGCGGCAGCGGCGGGGCCGCCAGCGACTGGTGCGCCGCCGTGACCGCTTCCACCGGCGGCAGCTGGGGCGCCGATCTCGAACTGCCGGAGGGCACGACCGTCGCGGCCGGCGCGGTGCCATCCGCAACGCAGGTCGGCACGGCCAGCCTGCGCAGCATCAGCCCGCTCGGCACGGTGCAGGAGGATGGCGCGCTGTACGCCACGTCCACCGGAGGCGCGCTCTCGCTCGTGCTCGATCGCGGTGCGGCCAGCGGACGGCCGGTGACGATCCCGATCGGCGTTGCGGGCGGCCCGTACGGCGGAACGGTGCTGACGGTGCCGCCGCTGCCGGCGGCACGCAGTACCGAAGCCGGCGACCTGAGCGTCACGCCGATCGCGTTGACGCTCCGCCTGTGGGGCACGACGGCGGCCGGCACGCCCTTCGTGACGCTCGGAAGCTGCGAGTTCTTGCAGCGCCCGCGGATGACCTGGCGACCGGCCGACCCGACGACGGCACCGGTCGCGCTCGTCGATCCGTATCTGCTGGACGGCTGCACCGGCCGCGCGTCGACGAACCTCGCCTGGACGGCGAACTCGGCGACTGAGCCACCAGCTCCGCTACTGCCGTATTTCGCGACACAGCGCGCGGCACACCCCACCGCCGGCTCGCTCGGACGGCTGCGGGAGGTCATGGTGCCCGAGCTGGCCACCGGCACCTTCGTGACGGCGACCCTGCGGAACGGTGCGCGTCGCGTGCGGTGGCACAGCTCCGCCGAAGCAGACGGCACCGCGACACTGACCGGTGCGCCCCAGCGTCTCAGCACTGCCACGCGCCTGACGTTGCGCGCGCAACCGATCGGCGCCGGCACCACCCGGTTGACCTTCCGGTTTGTCCTTCGCGACGGTGCATTGCGCGCCAAGCGCACCGTCGACTAACCTCCGTCAGCCTGCGATGTCCCAACCCTTCCGTCTCCGCCTGCTGCTCGCCGCCGCGCTGGCGATCCTTGGACTGCCGACCGCTGCGGCTGCCGCAAGCGTGCCGATGCTGGCGTCGCCGGTCGATGTGCAGGCCGGACACCTCCTTTCGGTCACGGCGACGACCGCGACCTTCGGCCTCACTTGCTCGCTGCAAACGACCTCGCCGACCGGCGTGCTGCGGCAGTCGGTGCTGACGGGGCTGCACACCTCCGGCAGCGGAGCTCGCGGTGTCGTGCGCAGCGACGCGCGCCCCGGCACGTGGACGCTGCAACTACGATGCGGCAGCCGTGCGGCGGCGCCGGTGCGACTGCGGGTGATCGCCGGCCAGCAGCCGGGGCGCTCGTCGCGGCTCGTCGCCTCGCTGCGCGCCTACCGGTTCTCGACCAAGCGCCCCACCGGGCTGCGCACGCCGGCCGCCGATCAGGACGGATCGGGAGCGCCGGCATTCTCGGCGGCGCAGCTCGATGGCCTCGGCGCTTCGACGAGCGAGCGCGCCGCGCGCGCACTGCAATGGGCGCTGCGCCAAGTCGGCCGCACCGACTATGCCCTGTGGTGTCTGCGCTTTGTCGCCAACGCCTACAACGCCGACCAGGCCGGCTATCCGACGGCGCAGTCGGCCGCCGACGCGCTTGATCTGCACAATCGCGGCGGGTCGCCGAAGAGCGCGCCGGCCGGGTCGCTGGTGTTCTTTCACGTCGCTGGCGCGAGCGGTGCCAGCTACGGGCATGTCGGCCTGTCGCTCGGCGACGGCCGGATGATCTCCGCGCAGGACACCGTGAAGATCGAACGGATTCGCGACGTGCCGTTGTGGCGCACCAACTACCTTGGGTGGGCGTGGCCACCGGCAGCATGGCCCGGCTTCCCACCGACGGCACCGCAGCCGGCCGCGACGCCGCTGGTCACCTTCAGCGAAACGCCCAGCGGCGCCGATGCGGCGTTGCCGGCCGCCACCGACCCGACGCCGACGCCGGCCGCCGCTGCCGGTCGGGTCACGTTGATCGTCGACAACCGCAATACCAACGGCCTCGTGATGGTTGAGGATGCCTTTCCACTGCGACTGCAAACGCGGCCGTGGAGCTATTGCGGGCTGCGTGCCTGCTTCCTGCCGACATCGGTCGATCCGGGACGTTTCAGTGGCGGCGTGTACGACGCTGCGATCTGCCAAACGCACGGCGACGTGATGACGAACGGCAACTGGGGCGATACCAGCGACGACGCCAACCCCGAACTCTTCACCTCAGACCGCTGGTATGGCATTGAGCTGGCCGACGGCACCTTCGGATACATCAGCGAGATCTGGGTGCAGGCGCGTTTCCGTGGGGGCCTGGGACTGCCGGAGTGCCCGCCGTACCCGTCTTCCGATCCGGCGACGCAGGCGACGCCAACCCCGGCCGTGACGCCCACGCCCACCCCGGCCGACGAGCCGTCGTCAGCTGCGCCATCGGCGGTTCGCGTGCCGATCGTGACCGACAACCGGTACGTCGTCGATGCGACGACGATGGCGGAGGACACCGCTCCGGTGCAGCTGCAAACACGTCCGTGGACGTACTGCGGCGGACCGCGCGACTGCTACGTGCCGCTCAGCGTCGACCCTGGGCGCGTCAGCGGCGAGAGTTGGGATGCAGCGATCTGCTGGACGTGGGGCGACGAGTACAGCAACGGCTCTGCGTTCTCCGGCAACCCGGAGCAGTATTCCTCGCGCCGCTACTACGGCGTCGAGTTGCCGGACGGCACCTTCGGCTACGTGCCGGAGGTGTGGATCCGCGCCGCTGATCGTGGCGGGCTCGGGCTGCCGTACTGCCCGGCGTACGACGACTGAGCCTGGCCCGGTGTCAGGGTTGGCGGCAGCGTTCAGTCGAGCAGTCCGCTGTCGCGCAGCGCGTGCAGCAGCGCGGGGCGGTCCAGTTCGCCGCTGCCGGCGCCGGGCGGTGCCGCGCGCAGCTTGCGCCGAATCGATTGCAGGTGAGTGCGGATCGTCTCGACGCTCAGGCCGAGCGTCACGCCGAGCTGTTGGTTGGTCGCGTCGGGCTGGGCAGACAGCGCAATCGCCACGCGGCGCTCGGCACCGGTCAATGTCGGCGGCGGCTGGGGCGCTGCGGCGTCGACTTGGAGCGTCTCGCCAAGTTCTCCGTCGGGCGGCAGGCGGACGTGCAGGCTGGTGCCGCCCAGTTCGATGGTCGCCGCGTCATTGAGCGGGATGCGCCCGGCGACGCGCTGCCCGCCGACCTTCACGGCGTTGGTGATCTGGCCGGCCGGTTCGATCGTCAGTAGTGGTCCGAACCGTTCGAGCACGGCGTGGGTGCGCGACACGGCGTCGTCCCAGCCGATCACGATGTCGCACCACGGTGCGCGCCCAACGGTCAGCCGGCCGCCTTCAGGTATCGCGCGGTAGAGCAGCCCAGCCGTCGGGTGTTCGACGATGACGTGTGGCGCCCGGACCGTCATGTGCAGCAGCGCGCGCAGCGTCACGCCGCGCGGCGCACGCGACCACCCATCAGGGGGTGCCGGCTGGTTCGTCACGCGCCGACTCTATCCACTGCCGCAGGGCATTCGCGCGCACCAGCTGATCGTCGAGTTCGGCGGTCAGCGGCCGTGCCAGATGCGCGGGCGTCCGCGCGGCGATGGCAAGTGCTGCCCCGGCGATCTCGGCTTCACTGGGGTCGCGGGACAGCGGCTGCGCTTCGGCGAGCTGCCTGAGTGCGCCGGTCGCAGTGCCGCCTCCCAGCATCATCGCCAGTGCGCTGTATGCGGCGGCAAGGCGGGCGCTCGGGACGAGCAGCGCTTCGTCGGCGGCCAGCCGGATGGCGTCTGCGGCGCGGCTGGCGACGGTCAGCAGGGCGTCGGCGTCGATGTCGACGGAGCGTCGGCAGGCGCCCGCTTCGGCGGCGATCCGTCCGGCGGCCCAGCGCCGCGTTTCGTAGATCGCCGTGCGCGGTGGCGCGCCGACGGAACGCTCGCCGCGCCGTTCGGCTTCGCCGATCCAGCGTGCGAGCTCGAGCAGCGCCCCGGCTTCGAACGGGCGCAACCCAGCGGCGTGCGCGAGCGATGGGCGACGCGCCAGCTGTGCTGCGGCCACGACGAGCGAGCGGTCGTCGACCGGGCGCCAGCGCAGCGGCCGGCTGCCGGCGAATGCGACGAGCACCGCTTCGGCGGCGCGCGCGACCGCCCCGGCGTTGCGGTGTTCCTCGTGCAGCAGCGCTTTGCTGGTATCGCGCAGGAGCCGCACGGCGGCGTTGCGGCCGGCGACGATCCCGGCGTCAACGAGCTCGTCGGCGTAGACGCTGCGATCGCCGAGACTGGCGAGCATCGCAAGCACCCGTTCGGTGTGTGGCGCTTCGGTCAGTCCGTAGGTGTCATGCATCCAGGCGGCGCAGTCGGCGGGGGTCCAACGCATGCTGGCGTGAGGATCGCGCGCCACCGGCGCCGCGTCGTAGGTGGTGATCGGCACGCCGTACGCGCTGCCGCGCGCAACGAGGTCCGGCGTCGCGTGATCGACCCGCAGGGTGATCTGTGCGTGCGGGGCGAGCGCCTGCGTGCGTTCGATCAGCGTCTCGCAGCCGTGGCGCCGCAGTTGTGCGGGGTTGATGGTCAGCACCAGCTGCTGCGGCGGGGAGGCGCGCAGCCGCAGGTGCAGTTCGGTGCGCGAGCGGCAGCAGAGCCCAGCGCCGCCGGCTGCGCCGTGCTGGTCGGTGTCCGGCTCGGAGGCACGCAAACCATCGACCGCCGCGTAGACGTCGAAGGTCAGCGTGTCGCGTGGCGACCTCCGGGTGCTGGCGCGGCGCTGCGGCAGCACGACGAGCGTGCCGCGATTCAGCGGAGTGCCGGTGGATTCAGTCGCGAAGCTCGGCCGCATTTCGCGCCGCACGCTACGTCGCTACCGCTACCCCGGCAAGATGGGTGAGTCACCCGGGTGAACAGCTGAAGCGGTAGTCGCTGAGGGGGAATCGCCGGGCGGCGCGGTGCGCGTCGAGCGTTGAGGTGGGGCGAAGCAGTGTCGCTTCGCCGTGCTCGTTGAAGTAGTAGCTGCGGGCCGGTGCGCAGTTGCCGCGAGTGAAGATCGAGTCGCCGATCAGCCCGGTCATGCGCTCCAGGAAGCGCTGGTTGGCTGATTGCGTGACTTCAAAGGTGTCGTGTCCGCTGCGGCGCATCGCGCCGATCAGCCGCGCAAGGTGCTGCATCTGGTACTCGATCGTCGTGAAGTACGACAGCCCGGAGTACGAGTAGGGGCTGTTGAGCGATACGAGATTTGGGAAACCGGGGATCGTGACGCCTTCGTAGGCGCAGTAGCGGTTGGCGCGCCACCATGCGCGGAGGTTGCAGCCGTCGCGCCCGGTGATCGGGAAGGCGGGGAAGGTGGCATCCCAGAGGTTGAAGCCGGTGGCGAGGATCAGCACGTCGAGGTCGGCGCGGCGACCATCCTGGGTCTGGATGCCGTGCGCGTCGACTCGGGCGATCGGCGTCGTTTCCAGGGTGACGTGTTCCTTCGCGAGCGTCGGGTAGTAGGTGTTCGAAAAGGTCGGGCGTTTGCAGCCAAACGAATACCGCGGCGTGAGCTGCTCGCGGAGCTGCGGGTCACGGATCGCGCGCCGCAGGTTCAGGCGGCAGGCGGTCGCGCCGATCCAGTTGGCGGCTGGCAGGCGGCGGTATTGCAGGACGCCGGTCACCATCATCACTTCGAGGATCGAGGTGCCGATCGCGCGGACGATGCGCTGGGTGGCGGGGATGCGCGCGAAGAGCCGCCGCGTCCAGCGGGGAATCGGGAAGTCGAGCTTCGCGGAGACCCAGATCGGGGTGCGTTGGTAGACCGTCAGGTGGCGGGCCTGCTTGGCAAGCTCAGGGATGAGCTGCACGGCGGTCGCGCCGGTGCCGATGATCCCGATTCGTTTGCCAGCGAGCGGGATGTCGTCGCGCCAGCGGGTGGTGTGGATCACCTCACCAGCAAACTGGTCGATGCCGTCGATCTCCGGCAGTTTCGGTTGTGAGAGGTAGCCGGTCGCGGAGAGCAGGTAGCGCGCGGTGAGCGTGCGGCCATCATCGGTGGTGACCTGCCAGGTGTGGTCCGGTTCGTTCCAGTGCGCGGCGGTCACGGCGACCCCGAACTGCATGTGGCGCCGCAGCTCGTAGCGGGCCGCGATCTCGTCGGCGTACGCCTTGAGTTCGTGGCCGGGTGCGAAGAGCCGGCTCCACGACGGGTTCGGCGCAAACGAATACGAGTACGTCGACGACGGGATGTCGACCGCCAGGCCGGGGTAGCGGTTGACGTGCCAGGTGCCGCCGAGGTCGTCCTCGCGGTCGAGGATCACGATGTCGTCGATGCCGAGCCGCCGCAGCGCGATCGCCGCGCCGATCCCGCCGAAGCCGGCGCCGACGATGATCGCGTCGTGCAGCCGCGCCTCAGTGGTGGTAATCGCCATAACCAGGGGACCGTAGCAAGGCGGGACGAGAAGAGCCAGCGGCGGCCGAGATTGGCGGCGGCCCGGTGAACATCACGGCGCGCCGAGATCTTCTAGCGGCGCCGCGGTTTGTCGGCGCGCCAGCGCATCGGGCTATCGCGACAGGCCGCCGGCACGAGCCACCGCGGGCGGCCGGTCATGCCGACGAATACGACGATCGCCAAGAGCGCGAGGCTGGCCCACCCGAGCGGCGCGAAGATCGAATCCGGAGCGCCGTAGCAGGAGGCGACGAGGGCCGCCGACCACAGCGCGACACCAATCAGGAAGGGTGCTGCTGCGCGTTACAGCATGCCTCTGCACCCTGGCGCAGTGTCGAGCCTACGCACAGCCGGCCGATCCCACGGACCGATGGCGATCGCAACGAACGCGACGCAGAGCGGCACCAAGATCGTGAAGCAGGCGGCCTTGGGACCGCTGACCTGCGGCGCACGTCCCACGAAGACCTCGAGCAGCCCGAACACCGATAGGCCGGCCGTCACGCTGCAAGCGGTGAGCAGCAACATCATGGCGTCGCTGGACTCGATCGGCACGCCCACCGGAGCGTTGCCGTCGGTGTCGACCTCCTCGTCAGCTGATTCGTCGTTCGCTTCCACGCGACAGACCGCCACCATCAGCCCAGCCACCATCAGCAACACGAGCACGACCCCCGCCTCCCGCACCTGGTCTGCCCCCACCCGGCCGCCTGCAACCGCGTGATAGGCGGTCGCCAGCAGCCAGGCCAACAACATCAGCAAGCCAGCACCGACGGCCGCCAGGATCCACGCTTTCGACCACGCACGAAACGCCCGTGCGCGCCCACGTACCGAGCTTCTCAACGCATCGGCCCTTCGGTTCGACTCAACACGCCGGCGAATGCCAGCCGCGAACATCATGCCGAAGCTCCAACGTCGAACTCAGGCCGCACCCGTGAACGACGCGTCAGCGTCGAACATCACGCCGTCGAAGTCGACGGCCCGCAACGACCGGCCCCCGACCTCACGTGACGTGACCGATCCCCTCGGGAGCTTCACCACGGCGCGCGACATGCCGCCAAGCGCGGCACGCGACGCTGCGCCGCGGCAGGACGGCAAGCGGAGTCACCGCCGCGAGGGCTAGAAGAGCGTCGTGCCGACGACGGTCAGCATCAGCACGGCGAGCGTGAGCCCGACGACGGCCGTCAGCATCGCTGCCTGACGCGCCTTCTCGATGAGCTCCCCGAGCGTCCCAACGACGACGCCAAGCACGATCGCGAGGATGAGCACCTCCCGGCCGTAGCTCGCTTCGATCTGCATCAGGCTGAGCCCCAGGAGGATCACGCCACCCGCAACCGGCGTCACCGCCGCACCGACCAGCAGGCCCAGCTCAACCCACACGAACGGACTGGTGATGTTCGAGACGAGCGTGACGACGAACGACACGCCGAGCACGGCGAGGACGCCAACCACCTCGCCAAGCAGGCGCGCCCCCAACAGCACGCAGATGCCGCCGACGATCACCGCCGCCGAGATCGTGGTGCTGACGGGGTTGCCCTCGTCGATGAACCCCAACGACGCGAGCACGGAAGCGCTGACGGCGAGCTGCGCGAGACCAGCGGCCGCCAACGCTTGGAACACCGCGACCTTCAGCGGTGAGAGATTCCGCAGGTGCCGCGTGCTGATGAACCGTCCGCGGTCGCCCCGCAGGCGCCCCCGCCACGCCGGCGCCAACAGAAACAGCCAGCCGAAGCGCCTGCTCCGCAACCCCAGCGCCTGCGTGAGCAGGAAGAACGTGACGACGATCAGCCCGGCGAGCACCAGGAACTGCGAGACAAGCGCGTCCACTCAGGTTCTCCGAGCGCTGAGCCAGCGTTCGAGCATCGAGTCGCTGTCGTCGGGCTCCTCGGCTTCGGCGGGCGTCGTCGCTGCCGGCTGGTCGCTCCCGAACCAACGCGGGGGCGTGCCATCGCGAAGCAGTGCGGCACCCGACGCGTCCGCTCGGCTCCCGCGCGCGGAGGCAAGCGGCTCCCACTCAGCTGTCGGCGGCGCCCACGTTGCCGGCGGCTGCGCGTCGGCGCGCGCGCCGCGCAGGCCATCGAGCGCCGCGGCATCCACCGCGGGCGGCTTGATCGGCGTCAGCACGACCGGCTCCTCGTCGGGGTCGTCATCGACCGTGCTCAGCAGCAGGTGGTGGCGCGGCACCCGCGGCAGCTGCCGCGCGGCCGGTGCCCCGATGCGCTCGACCATCAGCTGCGCCTCGCTGCCGCTGAGCCGTCCGAGCAGCGTCGTCTGGCAGGACGACAGCACCTCGCCGCGATGCTCGCCGAGCTGCGACAGCGCCTGCACCGCGACGGTGATGCTCGCGCCGAACTTCCGCGCCTGGGAGAACAGCCCCGCGAGCGCCTGCCCGCGGAAGAGATGCGCTTCATCGACGATCACCGAGGTCTGCGGCCGCTCGTCGGCAGCGATGTGGCTCGTCGCCGCAAGCGCCGAAGTCAGACGCGCCAGCAGCATCCGCCCGGCGAGGCGCACCGGCTCCGGCGTTGACGCGCCAACCGCGAGCCGCACGACGACGACGCTGCGCTCGGCGATCAGCTGCTCCCACGACCTCGGCGGCTCGCTGCGGCACACCACGCCCAGCGGCCCGTCCAGCAGCGGCGCGACCTTCGACCCGAGGAACATCGCCAGCGACGACGAGCCATCGGTCGGCTTGACATGCCAGCTCGCCGACGCGCGCTGCAGCTCGCCCGCCAGATCGCTGCCGCCAAGTTCGCGTAGCACCCAGCGCAAGTACCCGGGTTCCGTCAGCAGCGCCGAGAGATCCGCGACCGTGAGCGGGCGGCCGGCGGCGGCGAGCGCCCGCAGCACCAGCCCGCAATGCGCGGTCGCGATCGGGCCGACCCACTCGTCGGGCCACACCTCCCGCAGGCTCGAGAGCAGCGCCGCCGACGCGCGATGCGGGTCGCGATCGAGCAGATCCAAGGGCCAGCTTCCGGGCATCTCGGGGTCGATCAGCACCACTCGCTCGCGGCCGGCCGCAGCGCACACCTCGTCGGCGAGATCGCCATGCGGGTCGAGCAGCACGACGCCACGACCAGCGGCGAGATCATCGTCGACGAGCCGGCGCAGCGCCGTCGTCTTGCCCCAGCCTGATCCCGCGGCGACGAGGGTGTGCAGCAGACGCTCCTCCCACGCCAGCCGACGCAACGCCGAACGGCCGCCCGGTCGCGCGACGCGTCCAAGCGGCGCGCCGTGACGCGGCAGCTGCCCGTGCACGACGCGCCCGCAGGCGACCTGCCGGTGCCCGCTGGCGGGCAGCGACGCCGGGAGCGCCATCGTGATCGCCGCGACCCGTCCGCTGGCCGTGCCCGACGCTGCCGGCTGGTCGCTGGCGGAAACCGGCGCGGGGTCAAGCATCACGAGCTTGTTCCTCGCCGCCAGCAGCGCCGCGCCGCTCGGCGCGATCGCCCAGGTGTCGACGGCGCCGGCCGCGGCCTGCGTCAGCGCCAGCGCACGTGCGAGCAGCGGCGCCGGCAGCGGCGCCTGCGCGAAGAGCCGCAGCGTGAAGCCGACCCGCCGCGGCTCCTCGTCATCGGCTGGCTCGTCGTCGAACGGGTCGTCGCTCGCGAGCTTGGCGTACGGGCCGGTCGCGTACGCCAGCATCGAAACGCCCACCGGGCCGTCGAGCGCCTGCAACCCGGCGATGAGCTGCGCGAAGACCCCCGGCAGCGTGTCCGGCCCCTCCGGCATCTTCGCGTCGAGCCCTCCCAGCTCGGCGACATGGCAGGCCGACCATGCGGCGCTGGCGCAGCTCTCCCGCAGCCGCCCCGTCGACCGCCGCAAGCCGAGCTCGTCGAGCGGGCGCAGCAGCTCGCGACGCTCGGCCGCCGCGGCGTGGTCGAACTGCTCGGCTGCGCCCGGCGACGAGCTGGGCGGCATGCGTGACGCGGTGAACGGGTCGCGCACCGTGACGAGCAGGCCGTCGCTGAGCGCCCCCGCGCGCCGCGAGCGCCACAGCCGACGCTCGATCGCCGGCGTGCGGTGATCGGGCCAGGTCGGCAGCTGCGCGATCGCCTCGGCGTAGCGCCGCACGCGCACGCCGTCGCCGGTCAGCGACCGCGCCGGGAGGGCGTACAGGTCGACGACGTTCGCCAGCGCGCCGCCGCCCGGTGTCGCGGCGGCGGTCATGCCGCTTCCCCGTTGCCGGACGGCATCGCCACGCCGAAGCGCCGGTAGATGTCCGCGCGCCGCGCTTCAAGGTCAGCGGACACCTCGCGCAGCGTCAGCTCGACGACGTCGCGGTAGTCCGGGCGCCAGCGTTCGAGCAGACGCAGCGCTTCCGCGTCGTCGCCGCGTTCCTGCACGTCCCCGAACTGCTCGAGCTGGTCGTCGGTGAGGCCGGCCGCGAGCCGCGTCCCGACGCGCATCTCCAGGTCGTCGCGCAGCATCGCCAGCAGGTAGCTGCGTTGCTCGTCCGTCAAGCCGTCGAACCCGAGTGCTTGCAGGTGCTCGTCGGAGAGGTATGGGGGTCGCGTCTTGTCCATGCCAGGAGAACGCCGCGTGCGGCCGCCGCGTCAGGGCAGCCGCACACGACCCGCCCGGAGCCGTGCGGACTGGACGCCGCTACAGCTCGTCGAGCCCGCGCAGGACGGCGCGGCTCCACGCGTCGTCGCCGGCCGGAGCCGGCTCGTCTGCCGCCGGGGTGGAGACCGGCCGCGGCGCGGGGTTGCGCGCGGGCGCGTCCTCGTGCACGAGCGTCAACGGTTCCGGCACGGGCCCGGCTGGCGCGGGCGGATCTCCCAGCGGCGGAGCGTCGCTCGGCATCGGTGGCATGTCGCTCGGCGGCTCGCCGGCCGCTGCGGGCTGCTCGCCTCCGTGCTGCGGCAGCACCCCGCCGAGGATGCGCTCGAGCAGCGCCTCGCGGTCGATCGGGTCGGGCAGCGGCAGTTCCCGCGGCGTCACGCCCCTCTGCGCGCAGCGGTGGCGGTAGGCGACCTGCACGATGCCCTGAAGCCGGGCGTCGTCGCGCTCGTAGGTCTCGATGGCGTTGCGGATCGCCCACGCGCCGGCCTCGTATTGGGCGTGCCCGCCGGCGCGCCGGCCGTCGACCGCGTCGAGGCGGCGCTGCATGCTGGTGGCGCCGCGTACCGCCATGCGGGCTCGGCGCGTCAGCTCGGCGTGCCGTTCGCGCCACAGCCGGTGCGGTTCGTCGGCGAGGCGCAGCTCGTTGTGCTGCACGAGCACGGCGGTGACGGCGAGGAGGCTGAGCAGGCTGACGACGATCAGCACCTCGTATGGCACGGTGCGCAGCACCTGCTCGACGGCGTCGGCTGGGGCCGCGCCGCCGGCAGCGACGTCCGCCGGTGCGGCAACGGCTCCGGCCAGCTGCGGCGCTGGCGTTTTCGGCCCGCTGACGCCGATGGTCGCCATCGCGTCGAGGGCGCGCATCGCGCTGCCCCGGTACAGGCCGATCGTCACGACGACGACGGCGAGCATTCCCGCTGCCGCGGCGGCGGCCTTGTAGCGCTGCGCCAGCGTTGGCAGCACGGCGCTGCGCGCGATCATGGCGTGCAGCGTCCACGTCATCAGCAGCACCGGCACCGCGGCGCACAGCAGCGCGAGCAGGGTGAGGGCGGTGCCGTTGGAGATCTCGCTGTTGAGCAGCAGCCTCATCACCGGCGTGACGAGCACGATGTCGAACGGCAGCGAGAGGCCGGTGGCGAGCAGCACGTTGCGGCGCGCCGTGCGCAGCTGCGCGTCGCTGATCTGGCGCTGCGGCTCCTCCTGCTCATACGCGTCGGCTTGCCCGACGCGCGTGTCGGCCTGCTCGCGAGCGTCACCGGCGTCTCGCGCGATCGCTGGGCGCTCGGCGTGGCCGCGACGCGTCTGGTCGGAGGCCGCGTGGATCTGCGCGGCCCCGGCCTGCACCGATGCCGCCAGCGCGCGTTCGGTCGTGCGCCGCAGCACGTCGAACGCGGCCCGGTCGAGCCGCGGCGGCGTGGACTGGCTGGCCGCGTCGCCGTCGGCGATGATCACGCCAGCGCGGCGGGCTTCGCTTTCGATGCTCGGCACGCGACGGCGACCGGGGAGGAGCGCGGCGAAACCGGACTTGGGTTCGAGCGGGAACAGCGTCATATGCTGGACAACGCCGCGACGGCCGTTGGCGTCAGGGCGCCGCGGACGGCCGCTCGGCTGGCCGTCGCCGGCAGCGGCGCTCAGCGGAACGTCGCTGTGCCGTCCGCGGCGAACGTGACGCGCACTCGCTGCGGTTGGCGCCGCGTTCCCAGCAGGTGCCGGGCCAGCGGCGCGCGCAGCAGCTCGCCGAGCGCCTGGTCGATGCGCCGCCCGTTGCAGCGGCCGTGCTCGCTGATGCGGTGCGCGACGAGCCGCGCCAGCGTCGGCACGTCGACGACCAGCTCGACGCCTTCGCCGCGTTGCAGGCGGCGGCACGTCTTCGCGACGTTCTGCTCGACGAGCGCTTCGACGTCGACGAGCTGGAGGTCGTCGAACACCAGCGTGTGCTTGCCCAGGCGGCCCCACAGCTCGGGCCGCGCCATGCCCGGCGTTGGCGGCCCGCCGTCGGGGTCGGCGACTTCGGACTCGGAGATCAGGCGCTCTGCCACGTCGAGGTAGGCGGCACGCAGCGCCGCGGGATGCTCGGGGAGGCCGCCGCGTCGGCGCAGCGCCGCGACCTGCGCGGCGCCGAGGTTGCTCGTCGCGATGACGACCGCGTCGGCGAGGCTCGCGACCCGGCCGCGGCCGTCTTCGAGGACGCCGTCGTCAAGCGCGGCGAGCAGCGTCAGCAGCACGTCCGGGTGCGCCTTCTCGATCTCGTCGAGCAGGATCACGCGGAACGGGTTCTCCAGCAGCGCGTTGACGAGCACGCTGCCCTGCTCGTGCGCGACGTACCCGGGCGGCGATCCGAAGAGCCGTTCGGCGGAATGCGGCTGGCTGAAGGACTCCATCGAGAGCCGCACGAGCGCGCTGGCGTCGCCGAAGATCGCTTCTGCGACGGCTTTCGCCAGCTCCGTCTTGCCGACGCCGGTCGGCCCGAGCAGCAGCAGCGGTCCGACGCGGACGCCGCCGCTCGCGACGCCGGGGTCGGAGGTCAGCCCCAGGTAGCCCTGGTCGAGCGCGTCGAGCATGCCGCTGACGGCGTGGCGCTGCCCGACGATCCGGCTCGCGATCTGCGCGGCGATCTCGGGGCGACGACGACGCGCATGCGCCCAGCGGTCGACGAGGGAGCCTTCGCGGTACGCGCGCACAACTGTCGGCGGGTCGGCGAGGTCGGCGCCGAGCCAGCGGGCGGAGCGCACGAGCCGCGCGAGGTCGCGCCGCGTGAAGCGGTCGGTGGCGGCGGCGTAGCGTCCGATGAGCTGGCGGTGCTCACACGGCAGCGCGTCGTGGAGGATCGCGGCGCGTTCGGCTTCGTCTGGCGCGGGGATGCGCGTCGTGAACGCGCCGAGCGGCTCCACCGCGGCGCGCGGCAGGTACCCGTGGTCGGTGGTGGTGAGCAGCAGGCCGTGGTGCGCTGCCGCGCCGCCGCGCTGGAACGCGGTGAAGGCCGCGACTGCCGCCGCTACTTCGGCGCGCGACTGCGGGTCGGGCGAGTCGACGAGCCGCAGGTCGGCGGCGTCGATGATCGCCAGCACCGGCCGGCGGCGCTGCGTGAACGCCGTTGCGAGTCCGCGGAGCACGGCTAGCGGGTCGTCGGCGCGCAGGCACGCCTGGCGATCGAGGTCGTCGCCGAGCAGCATGCCGGGGGCGCCGTCCACCTGAAGCGGCTCGCCGGGCGTCCAGCGCACGCAGAGCGGCGTTGCGCCGGCGGCGGCCGCCGTCGACCTCCACCATCGCGCGACGGCCGCGCCAAGTTCGTCGATGCGGCCGCCGAGCGACACCAGGTCGCTGCTGCCTTCGACGACGACCGCGCGCGAGCTGGCGACGGCAGCGAGCACGTCGCGCAGGCGGGTCGTCGTCGCGCCTGCCGCGTCCTGCCGGCGTTCGGCGACCGCGGCGGTCATCGTGC
>JASGGQ010000056.1:0-16561 GCA_047604965.1 Patulibacter sp.
CGTGCGTGCGAGACGGCGTTCAACGCGCCCAGCTCATTTTGAGACAGCTCCTTAGGGCGCCAGCCCGGGCCGGATTCAGCCGACCCGCAGATTCGAGCGAGCGCCCGTCAGCCGCCGGCCATGGCGGGAAGGATGACCAGCTCGTCGGTGTTGCCGACGGTGGTGTCGAGTCCGCCGAGAACGCGAACATCTTCGTCGTTGAGGTAGACGTTGACGAAGCGGTTGAGTTCGCCGTCGGCACTGAAGATCTGGGCTTTGGTGTCGGGGTGCGTCGCGGTGAGGTTGCGCAGGACGTCGCCGACGGTGTTGCCGTCGGCGCTGACTTCGCGTTCGCCGCCGACGGAGGGCCTGAGGACTGGGGGGATGCGGATGGTGGCCATGGTGCGTGGTCTTCTCGGTGGTTTAGCCGGCGGCGGCGCAGAACGCGTCGTAGTCGGGGAAGACGCCCATTTCTTCGTCGGTGATGGCGTCCGGTTCGCGGGAACAGATTGGGCAGTGCGGGTCGCGGCGGACTTTGAGTTCGGTGAAGCTGGCGGAGAGTGCTTCGTAGAGCAGCAGGCGTCCGGCCAGTGGTTCGCCAACGCCGAGGATCAGTTTGACGACTTCGGTGGCTTCGAGCATGCCGACGGTGCCGGGTAGGAGGCCGAGCACGCCGTTGGCGCCGCAGGATGGTGCGAGTTCAGCTGGTGGCGGGACGGGGTACAGGCAGCGGTAGCAGGGGCCGTCGTATGGCTTGAAGACGCTGATTTGGCCGTCGAATCCAAGGATTGAGGCGGAGACGACTGGGATCTTCAGGCGAACGCTGGCGTCGTTGAGGAGGTAGCGGGTTGGGAAGTTGTCAACCCCGTCGACGATGATGTCGTAGTCCTTGATGATGTCGATGATGTTGTCGGCCGAGAGGCGCGTCTCGTATTTGACGACGTTGACATCGGGGTTGATGTTGTGGATCGCGATTTCGGCGGAGTCGACCTTGGGGAGCCCGACGCGATCGTTGGCATGTTGGACTTGGCGTTGAAGGTTGGAGATTTCGACGTGGTCGTCGTCGACGATGCCGAGGGTGCCGACGCCGGCTGCGGCGAGGTAGAGGGCGTTCGGTGCGCCGAGTGCGCCGGCGCCGAGCAGCAGCACTTTGGCGCCCAGGAGCTTTTGCTGGCCTTCGATGCCGATTTCGGGGAGCAGGAAGTGGCGGGAGTAGCGCACGCGCTGTTCGGCGGTGAGCGTGAAGGGCACTTCGACGTCGTAGCCGCGGTCTTTCCAGAGCGTGAAGCCCCCGGTCATCGATTCGACGTCCGGGTAGCCGAGCTCTTCGAGTGTTTTGGCGGCGAGCGCGGAGCGGGAGCCGGCGGCGCAGTAGACGAGGACTTTGCGGTCGCGGTCGGGGACGAAGCCATCGATGCGGGATTCGAGGTAGCCGCGTGGGATGTGGATGGCCCCAGGGATTTTGCCTTGTTCGACTTCGTCGTTTTCGCGGACGTCGATGACGATGACGTTGTCGTCGTGGCGGAGCGCGTCGACGACTTTGGGGTCGATCTCTGTGATCTGCGACTTGATCTGCCGGATGAATTCGGCGCCCGATGGGGCCATTTCGTCCTCCTTCGCGGACGAACACGTCAAACCCGGTGGGATTTGAAGAGGATCGTGCCTTCAGGACGATAGCGCCCCGGCGTCGCGAGGCTGTGCGTGGCGCCGGTTCGGCATGGTTGGTGGCGCGTGTTTGGGGTGAATGCGTGGGCGTGGCTGCCGATCATTGGGGTGTGGGCGTCGGTCGCGCCTGCCGGTGCGTCGTGTTGCTTTCCGATCCTTTTGCATCTGTGATGAGCCGGGCGGGCGACGTGGTCGCCGGAGGCCGCGATACGCGCCGACGTCAGGGTCGGTCGGGTCCGTCATTGCTGTCGCAGGTGTTGGCGGTCAATACGGCCATCATCGTGGCGACCGTGTTCACCGCGAGCGTGGTGGCTCGGATGGATCTGTCGACCTCCGAGGGGATGAAGGGGTTTCTGACGGCGTGCGTGGCGATGCTGGCGACGGTGCTGGTGAACGGGATGGTGCTGCGGCGACGATTTCGGCCGTTGGAGCAGGTGATCGCGGCGCTTGACGCGGTTGACTCTGAGCGGCCGGTGTTGGCGGCGGCCGCCGATCGTGATGCGCCCGCTGATGTGGCGCGGTTGCGGGCGGCGGTGGAGGAGATGCTGACGCGGCTTGATTTGGAGCGGCGGCGGCGGGTGTCGGCGGTCTTGGCGGCGCAGGAGTCTGAGCGTGGGCGGCTGGCCCGTGATTTGCACGATGAGGTCAACCAAGCGTTGACCGGGATCATGTTGCGGTTGACGCTGATCGCGGCCGATGCCGATGAGCAGACGCGGGTGGCGTTGCGGGAGGTGCGTGATCTGACGGAGGACGCGATGCGCGAGTTGCTGCGGCTGTCGCATGATTTGCGGCCGACGGCACTGGATGACCTTGGGTTGCGGGCGGCGTTGGTAACGCGGCTGCGTCAATTGGCATCGGACACGGAGCTGGTGGTCGAGCATGAGATCAGCACCGAGTTGCCGATGTTGACCAGCGAGCAGCAGACGGTGGTGTTTCGGGTGGCGCAGGAGGCGTTGTCGAATGTGGTGCAGCATGCGGGGGCGTCGCGCGTGCAGTTGTCGTTGGCGCCTGGGGTGTCGTCGTCGGTGGTGTTGCGGGTCGTCGACGACGGTTGCGGCTTCGGTGCGTCGCCAGATTCGCCGCAGGTGCGTGAGCGGGCCGGCGTGACGGGGATGCGGGAGCGGGCGTTGCTGGTTGGCGCGCGGCTGTCGATCGATTCGGGCGCGCAGGGGACGACGGTGGAGTTGGCGTTGTGAGTGGTGGCGGGTCGCCTGCCGGTGGCGCTGGTCGTGGCGATGCGGCGGAGTTGCGGGTGTTGGTTGCCGACGATCATGGTGTGGTGCGTAGCGGCATTCGGCTGCTGCTCGACCGCGAGCCGGGACTGGCGGTGATCGCGGAGGCCTGCGATGGCGCGCAGGCCGTTGAGGTGGCGTTGCGGGAGCGTCCTGATTTGTGCGTGCTTGATGTGGCGATGCCACGGTTGACGGGGATTCAGGCGACGCGCACGATTCGCCAGCATTTGCCGGAGACGACGGTCGTGATCCTTTCGATGCATGAGGATGAGCGGTATCTCTTTGAGGCGCTGAAGGCCGGGGCGTCGGGGTATGTACTCAAGCGTGAGGCTGATCGCGTGTTGGTCGATGCGGTGCGGGCGGTTGCGGCGGGCGAGTCGTTTTTGACGAATGCGGCGGAGGCGTCGTTGGTGCGGTCGTGGCGTGATGAGCCGGGCCGACTGGCGCCTGATGAACCGTTGACCGCGCGTGAGCAGGAGGTGCTGAAGCTGATCGCGGAGGCGCACACGAATCGCGAGATCGCGGAGGTGCTGCACCTGTCGGAGAAGACGGTGGAGAGTCACCGTGGGAATCTGCTGCGCAAGCTGGGGATGCGAGATCGCGTGGAGTTGGTGCGGTATGCGATTCGTCGCGGGTTGATCGAGGCGTAGGGCGCCACGCGTGGCCGCTGGCGCATACTCTCGGGGCGATGCCTGCGCGGGTTCGTCTGACGGTGATCGGGTTCGGGATGTTGTTCCTGGCCGCGCTAACGGGATGGCTGGTTGCCGGTGCCCCGGGGGCGCGGCCGGCGTCCAACATGGATGTCACGAATGGCTTTGCCGGTTCGATCCGCCCGGAGATTCCGGTGCGGCAGCTGAGCGGCGTACACGATGAGCATGGCGCGCCGCTGTCGTTGCCCAAGGGCGACGTGACGGTCGTCACCTTCTTGTATACGAGTTGCCAGGACACCTGTCCGACGACGGCGCAGCAGATTCGCGGCGCGCTTGACCGTCTTGAGCAGCCGCCGCCGGTGATCGCCTTGTCGGTCGATCCGCTCGGTGATTCGCAGCGGTCGGCGCGGGCGTTCTTGGCGGAGCAGGGCCTGCTGGGACGGGCGCATTTTGCGCTCGGTCCGCCGGTAGCGTTGCAGCGTCAGTGGGACTACTACGGCATCGCGCCACAGACGGCGGAGTCCGACCACACCGCGCAGGTGATTTTGCTTGACCGCACCGGCCGTCAGCGGATCGGTTTCCCAGCGGACAAGCTCACGCCGGAGGCACTGGCGCACGATATTCAGGCGTTGCGCGCCGAACGCGGCGCGTAGGCGGCCGGCATGCTGATGGTCGCGGGGCGGCGCGCAGCTGCGTGCCGTTCGGCCGCGCGGTTATTCGTCGTCGTGGAGGCGCGGGTCGGTCCAGTCGTCGCGGTCCCAGTCCTCCTGTTCGCCGTGCTCGCTGGCGAGTCGTTCACGCCGCGCGCTGCGCCACAACACGCCGCCGATGACGGCGAGCGGGACCGCAAAGAGCGCCGATTCGTACCAGTGGCCGAGGTGTGCGAGAACGGGAAGCATCGGTGGGAGTTAGACGGCGGAGAGCAGCCACAGGCCGTTGCAGGTAAAAAGCACCGCCACGACGAGCATCGCACGTTGGGAGCGGGCGGCGCGCTTTTTCGGGAAGCGTTCAAGCGCCCGGTCGTGGGAGAGCGTCAGCGACATCACATGACCGGTGACGAGCGCGGCGACTTGGAGGTACCAGATCCAGTTCGCGCTGAGCCACGTGTAGTTGATCGTCCAGTCGGCGGTACCGAGCCAGCCGTGATCGCCGGCCGGGAGGGTGCCATACGGGTTGGCGAGCAGCGGTGCGAGCGCTTGGCCTTGGAAGGCGAGCAGTGAGAGATAGTGGCCGACGGCGTAGGCAACGGCGATCGGGACGAGCGACGGTGCGAACTCGCGGACGAGCACGCCGGTTGATGGCGGCCCGCCGGTCGTACGGCCGCTGGCCTTCGCGCGGGCGGCACTGGCGCGCACGCGGGCCGGGATCATGCCGCGAGCGCCGGCATAGATCAGCGCGGCAACGACCGCGACCATGAGCGCCATCCCGAGCGTGTTGACGAGCGCGCCGGCCCAGGTCGGTCCCATACCGCTACCAGCGGCGAGATCGGTGGCGAGGTCGGCGAGCGTGGTGCCGAGCAGCGAGCCGCCAGAAAGCCCATCCCAGGTGGTGGTGGCGATCGCGACAATCACGATCGCTGCGTCGCCGGCGATCGGGCGTGTTTTGGCGGCGCCGACGCCGGGCGCGCGGAGGTAGATCGTGCCGCGTTCCCAGCGCAGCGGCGCGAGCGTGGCGACCCATCCGAACCATACGGCGAGCGGATCGCCGTGGCGCACCCAGGTCTCGGTGCCGTACAGGCTCATGCCGATCCCTTGGATCAGGCAGTACGCGACGACGAGCAGCGCAAGCTGCGATGGGTCGCTGCGGCCAGGGAAACACAGTTCGACCCAGGCGAAGGCGAGCAGCCCTGCCGCTGCCGGCCAGCGGCCGCATTGGGCGGGCCAGGCGAGTGGCTCTGGGAGGCGCCCGGCGGCGAGCTTGGTGGCGACCCAGCCGGTTGCGCGCCCGAGCGCACGCAACGGGTTCAGCACCGCATAGAGATCGCCGACGAGCAGCGAGAGGAATGGCACGCCGACCCACAGCGCGACGAAGATCGTCGTCGGTGCGAAGTTCGCGGTGTCGATCTGAACTCCGCGCAGCCCGGCGATGATCGTCAGGGCGAGCAGCGCGACGCCGAAGAGGCCGACGGGAATCTCCAGCCACGCGGGAACGCGCAACAAGCGGCGCTCGGTGGCATGCGCGAGGCGCGCCGTGCGCCAGAGCGCGCCGAGGCCGACGAACGAGGCGACCAGGGCTGCCGTGGCCGCCCAGGCAAAGAGCCACGACGGGACCGGCAGGTCACGCCGGCCGACGAGGCCGTGCGCCTGCGCCGATGACACGCAGCACGCCACGACGAGCACGGCGGTAGCACCGATGGCGACGGCGTGGCGGGGGCGAACGAGCCTGAGCACTTGCGCGATGTTACGCGACTGTAGCCTCCGGGTCGTCCGGCCGAGCGGCGCGCTCAAGATACGGCCGGGACAACGACGATGGGGCGGCGGTATCGCCGCCCCATCGCGTCGGCGGGCATCACGCTGCGGCGCGACGCCGGTGCAGCTGAGCTACTTCGCCTGCTTGCAGGTGATCGTGTCCTCCGCGGTGGTCGTCGAACCATCGCGGAAGGTGAAGGTGCCCTTGAAGACGTATTCCTTGTTGGTGCAGGTTTTCAGCTGCACGAGGCCGATCTTCTTGGAGCCCTTCTTGATGGTCTTCGCGCCGAAGTTCAGCTTGAAGGAGTCGATCTGCTGGTAGGCGTCGGTCAACGGCATTTGCAGCGTCTCGGGGACCGTGAAACCGAACGAGTACGCCCCACTCTTGGTGGTGACCTTGCCGATCAGCGGCTCATCGATCACCGCTGGGGCGCTGAACTGGGTGCGGATGAACAGCTGCGCGCCGGTGCCGATGAAGGCGGTCAGTTTGCCTTGGGCGACGTAGTCGACACCGTCGACGCGCGCCGCAGCGGTCCCGGTACCAACCTGGCTCTTGGGCGCTGAGTCGGCGCAGGTCGTTGCATCCGAGCAGGTCGGGAAGTACTTGTAGTTGAGCAGGATGCCCTTCGGCAGGTCGATCTTTGCCGAGGTGATCGTGTTCTTCGACCCGTCGGCGTTCTGCGTGAGCGTGCCGGTGTCAACGGTGATGCCGACGGTCGTCGGGTTTTTCTTGCTGGCCTTGGTCTTCGTCAGCTTGACGGTAAGGCTTTGTTCAGGGGCAGCTTGAGCGGCCGGAGCGGCGACGATGGCCGCCGCGAGCGCTGCGGTGGAGATCAGCGTGAGCTTCTTCATGAATCCTCCGTGGGAATGTCCCGCTGTGGCATCCGGGAGCCTGCCACAACTTCGGTGACTTCTATCACAGTAGCTGTGGAACCCGGCCCGCTCTTGAAAGTTGCGCGGTGCGTGCCTTGCTAGCCTGCGCCGGTGCGCCCGGCCGCGACGACGATCCATGCTCCGCCGTTCCCGCGTGGCTTGCCGTGGCTGCGTACCGCGCAGCTGCGGATCGACAAGCAGCTCGGACGGCCCCTCGTGATCGCCTTCTTCGATCCACGCCGAGCGGTCAGCCTGCGCCCGCTGCTGGAGCTTCAGCGGTGGCACGACGAGTTTGCTGGGCGCGGCGCGCGCGTGATCGGCGTCGCCGTCGATGGCGACGGCGTGGGGCTCGACGCAAACGAGGTGGAGCGCACGCTCGATCGGCTCGGCGTCAGCATCCCGGTCGTGCTCGATACCGAGCTGCGGATCGCCGACGCCTACGGCCTCAGCGGCGTCCCGTCGCGGTACCTGTTCGATCAGGGATTGCGACTCGTCGACGCGCACTTCGGACCGGCCGGTTACCTCGAAGGCCGGGCGCTACTGGAAGCGCTCGTCACGCATGGTGAGCGCCAGCTCGCCGAGCGGCAGGCGACGCCAGAGCCGGCCACGCCGGCCGACGATGCCGAGGAAGATCCGAGCTGCGACCAGGGCGCGGCGGCCACCCCGCCGCCGAGCAAGCAGCCACGATTGCTCGTCCATCCGCCCGACCACACCTCGCTGCCTGGCCCGGTCGCCGACGCCACGACGCTCACTCCCCCCTCCCCCGCCGATCTGCTCCCCGGTGATTTTCGTGGCCCGTATGCGGCCGGCGCGCTCTGGGCGACGGTGCGCGGCCACGGGCGCATTCGCGTCGCGGCCGGAGCGCCGATCGAGGTCGGGGGCGATGGCGTCGTGCTGCTCGCCGACCATCGCGGCGTGCTGACCTCAGCGGTGATCGAGCTTGAGGTGGACGGCGATCTTGAGATCACCGAACTTCAGCTTGAACCGGGCGCGTAGCGCAACGACTGCCCCGCGCCGTGCGACACACGCCGCGATGCTCATGCTGCGCAAGCGTGTGAGGGCTCCGTTTCAGGATGAGGTTGCCGATGCGTCGCCCGCCCAGCGGCCGTCGATCAACGCCTGCTCGTCGAGGTCGGCGAGCAATCTCCGCAGCTGTGGAACCCCACCGGATTCCACACTCACCGCCGTCCCCGGCCAATAGGCGCCGTCGGCACCGAGCGACGCCTGAAAGCGTGGCTCGTACACCCAGTTGCCGGTGTTGTGCAGCCGGGTCCCGACGCGCGTCAGCCAGGCGGTCGCATCGTCGGTCGGGAGTGGCCCGGGCCGGTGGCAGTGCCCGAAAATCAGATGCTTGGCACCGATCCGCAGCCGTGCATCCACTTCGTCGATCGCGTGCATCGCGCTGGCGATCATCGCGTGCCCGGAGAGTTCGGCCGAGAGCGGCCCAAGCCCGGTGACGTTGAGCGCCGCGACACCGGCCCGCAAACCGAGCGCCCATGCCGTCGCACGCGGGCTACGACTCTTGATCCGCTCGTACACGCGCGCGCTGCTGGTCGCCCGGCGCGTCGACGCTGACGCCGAGAGCCGCTCGACGCTGGCGCCAATGAAGGCGTACCACGGCGCGAGCACCCGCTCATAGTCCGCCGGCGTCGCGACAAGCGGCACGCTTTCGCCGGAGAGTCGCTGCAGCGCGCCGGCACCGAGCCGCTCGACGGTCGGCAGCAGTGCGTGAACATCAAGGTAGTGGCCGTGGGTCGCGAAGATGCCCTCGTCGACCCACAGTCCCGGGTAGCAAAACTCGACGCGTCTGCCGAACGCCTGCTCAACAGCTGCGCCTGCTTCGGAGGCATCGACCGCCCGGATCGATTCGGTGAGCGTCATCGGCGTCGCGCGTTCCTGCGCGGCCCGGTCGGCGTTCCAGCGCTCCAGCAGCGACCAGTCGTGGTTACCGGGCACGATCACCACTTCGGCGCCGGGCCGCAGCGCCGATGCGAGCTCGGTGAGTACCGGCAGTCCGTCGCGCAGCGCGTCGCGTTGCGGGGCGTGCCGAAACTCGATCATGTCGCCGAGCAAGATCAACCGATCGACCTCGGCAAGCTGCGCTTTGAGCCGTGCGCGCGGCGCCGTGGCGCGTAGCACGTCGGTGTTCATCCGGCTGCCGAGGTGCAAGTCGGAGATCAGCAGCGTCGTCGGCATCTGCCCCCCCGTCCGCGCCAGTGGACGTTACCGCTCGGCGGCGGCCGCGAGGCCCTTGCGGATCTCTTTCGGCAGCATGAACCGCACGTCCTCGCGCAGCACCTCGAAGTCCTCCGGCTCCGGCGCACCCCGCGCCTGCAAGAAGGCGACGAGCTGCTGCACCAGCTCATCGGGGGCCGATGCGCCGGAGGTGATGCCGATCGTCGAGGCTCCGTTGAGCCACTCCTCCTGAACTTCGCCGGCGCCGTCGATCAGGTATGACGCGGCGCCGTTCTCCTTCGCGACTTCGACGAGCCGCAGCGAGTTCGACGAGTTGCGTGAGCCGAGCACGAGGACGAGGTCGCAGTGCGGTGCGAGCTCACGCACGGCCGCTTGGCGGTTCGTCGTCGCGTAACAGATATCGTCGGTGCGCGGACCGATGATGTTCGGGAAGCGCTCGCGCAGCCGCGCGATGATGTCACGCGTCTCCGTGACGGCGAGCGTCGTCTGCGAGAGGTAGGCCAGCTTGGCGTCCGCCGGAAACTCCAGCCGGTCGACATCGGCTTCGGTTTCGACCAACACCATGCTTTCGGGCGCTTCGCCCATCGTGCCCTCAACCTCTTCGTGGCCGCCATGGCCGATGAAGACGATCGTGTAGCCGTCGGCTGCGAACTTGATTGCCTCGCGGTGGACCTTCGTCACGAGCGGGCAGGTCGCGTCGATCGTGCGGAGCTGGCGACGTTGCGCGTCGGCATGAACCGCTGGTGAGACGCCGTGCGCGGAGAAGACGGTGACGGCGCCCTCCGGCAGCTCGTCGGTCAGTTCGTCAACAAAGATCGCGCCGCGCGCGCGCAGCGTTTCGACGACGTACTTGTTGTGCACAATCTCTTTGCGGACGTAGACCGGGGCGCCGTGCAGATCGAGCGCGCGTTCGACCGTCTCGACGGCGCGACTGACGCCGGCGCAGTAGCCGCGAGGGCAGGCAAGCAGGATTCGGTCGATCGCCATCTCGCCTCAGTGTAGATGAGCCGATCGGGCGACCGGGTGGGTCCTACGACGGCCAGCTTCGTAGGAGTTGCAGCACCGTTTCGCCGGTCGCGTCGAGGCTGCGGGCGCTGACGTGTGCGAGGTCGTCGTGCTTGGTGTGCGCCTGCGGATACGCGAAATCGATCAGGTCGATCGCCGGGATGCCGCGCCGCAGATACGGCACATGGTCATCGATGATCGGGACTGCCGTCGTGGCCGGGAAGAGCGACTGCGTACCGACCTGGCGCGCTGCCGCCCGCAGCCGCGCCCAGAGCTGCTGGTCGGAGTTGCGTTCGCGTGGGAAGTTCAGGCCGCGCCGTTCGGCGATGTAGTCGAGCAGGATCATCGCGCGCGGCTTCGTCGCGGTCGCGGCGTCGGCTTTGGAACCGCGCAAGGCGTCGCGTTCGAAGTGATCGCCGTCGGCGCCGGCTGGCAGCTCCTCCCCGTCGTAGAGCACGAACCGGATCGGCGGCGCCTGCGCGCCACGGTTCGTGCGGGCGAGCACTCGGGCAAGTTCGACGACGGCGGCGGTGCCGGCCGCGCCATCATTGGCGCCAAGGTAGCCGGGCACGACGACCGCCGTGTCGTAGTGCGCGCCGACGACGATCGGGGCACCGGTGCCCGGAAGCTCCCCGACGACGTTCTGCAGGCCACCGCCGACCGCTTCAAGCCGCCCGTTTGGCAGCAGGCCGGCAAGTTCGGTCGCGAGTTTGCGGGAGGCAGCCGAGCCGGCCGGGCGCGGGCCATACACCTTGACCTGCCGCACCAGCAGCTTCCAGGCGCGGTCGCCGTCGAAGCGATCGACGGTCGCGTGCGGGGCCAGGCCGGTGCCGTCGGCGGGCGGCTTCGCGAGTCCGGGAACGGGGCGCCCGAGCGCCACCCAGATCAGCAGCGCCGCCCCGACGATCACCTGCGCGATCAGCGTGATCGCCAGCAGCCGGTATGCCGGGCGGCGAGGCTGCGCCTCCTGCGGTGCTGCGTCGCCGCTCACCGCTTCAGGGTCGCACATGGCCGGGAATCGGCGGCGCGGCAGCCGGCAGGTCGGGGGTCGCAGCCGGCAGGTCGGGCGCGATCGATCAGCGCCGCAGCACACGTTGGCGCCGCTGTGTGACCGACGATGCGTCACGCAGGTGGCCTCCCGGTCTAGACGAGTGATTCCACGGCCACGCACTGCGTCTGCACGCACCGCGCGGCGGTCTGAATCACCCGGCAATCGACCCTGTGCGGCCGGCACTATCGTCGATCGCCAGGCAATCCAGCCCATCCACGCGCCACGCACATCCACCGCACGCCGCCGTGGAATCAATCGTCTAGGATCGCCGCGTGGCGCAGCGGCATCTCGATCAGCTCAGTGGCATCGACGCGGGGTTCCTGCATCAGGAGGACGACGCGGCCCTGATGCACATCGGCGGCCTCGCGATCTGCGAAGGCCCCCCACCGCAGCTCGCCGACGTGCTCGATGCGGTACGACTGCGCATCCATCTGGTGCCGCGCTACCGCCAGCGGCTGCATTACCCGCCGCGTGAATCCGGCCGTCCGTACTGGATCGACGATGAGAACTTCGACATCGAGGATCACATCCGCCATACGGCGCTGCCGGCACCGGGCAGCCAAGAGGAGCTGATGAAGCTCGCCGCGCGGATCTTTTCGCAGCGGCTCGATCGCGGCCGACCACTGTGGGAACTGTGGGTCGTCGAAGGACTCGAAGATGACCGCTGGGCGCTGATCTCCAAAACGCATCACGCACTGATCGACGGCATCTCCGGCGTTGACCTCGCGACGGTGCTTTGCACGCTCGACACGGAGATGCCGGAGGAACCGAAACTCGGGCCGTGGTCGCCGAAGCCGACGCCGGGAACAACGCAGCTGCTCGGCCGCTCGCTCCAGAACACGGCGCGCGAGGTGATCTCCGCAGCGACCGGCGCGGTGCGCGCAGTGCAACAGCCGGAGGAAGCGGCCCGCAAGGCGCGGGATGTCGCCCGCGGGATCGGCTCGTTGGCGTGGGCGTCGCTCGCTCCGGCACCGTCGTCGCCGCTGAACCATTTGGCCGGTCCGCATCGGCGCTACCGCGGCGTGCAGACCGACCTGACCGATCTTCGGCTGATCAAGAACACCTTCGGCGGTTCGATCAACGATGTCGTCGTCACGGTCGTCACCGGCGCGCTTCGCAAGTGGCTGCTGTCGCGTGGTGTGCGCACCGAGGGTCTGGAACTGCGGGCGCTCGTCCCCGTCTCGGTGCGTGGCGACGCGCAGCGCGGGGAGTTTGGCAACAAGCTGGCGGTGATGCAGGGGCCGCTGCCGGTGTACGTCGACGATGCACTCGATCGCTACTTGATTGTGCGCCAAGCGATGGACGATCTGAAGGCCTCCGGCCAGGCGCTCGGAGCGGAGGTGCTCGCCGGGGTGCAGAACTTGGCGCCGCCGACCTTGCTCGCGCAAGCCTCGCGGCTTCAGTTCTCAACGCACTTCTTCAATCTGCTGGTGACGAATGTGCCGGGTCCGCAGCTGCCGCTGTTCATGGTCGGCCGCAAGCTGCTGGAGATCTACCCGATCGCGTTCTTGCCCAAGGGCCACGGTTTGGCGATTGCCGTGTTCTCGTACAACGGCCACTTGGATTTCGGGTTGCTCGCCGACTTCGACACGATCCCCGACGTCGACGTGATCTCCGACGGAATCACCGAGTCGATCGCCGAGCTGGTGCGACTCGCGCGTGAACATCAAGGCGACCCCGAAGCGTTGTAGTCCCCGCGAGTCGCGGCCCAGGGGAGGCTGGCTGGCAGGTTAGTAGCCGAGCGCGAACTTCGCGTCTTCGCTCATCCGTTCGGGAGTCCACGGCGGCGTGAAGGTGAGCGTGACGCTGACCGTCTCAACGCCGTCGAGTTCCCCGGCGAACTCCTCGATCTGTTCTTCGACCTGCGGGCCGATCGGGCATCCGGGCGAGGTGAGCGTGTAGGTGACGGCGACGTGCCCATCTTCGACTTCGATGCCGTAGATCAGGCCGAGTTCAACGAAGTCGAGCCCGAGTTCGGGGTCGATGACGTTCGTCAGTGCTTCTTCGACTTCGTCGGCAGTGGCCATAGCGTCAGCCTACCGCGCAGGCGACGCGGCGTGACGCGAACGGGTGCGGCTCTCCGATACTCGCGGCAGCGCGCTAATTGTCGCTGCCGATGCGATCCCAGACGTACAGCTCCAGCGACTCGTTGACGAGCTCTTCGGCGCGGGCACGGCTGAGGCATGGCAGCACGGTGGCAAGTGCTTGCTCTTCGGAGATGCCGGAATCGAACGCCTCTTCGCCACGGAACCCGGCGGCGAGTTTGAGCGCTTCACGCCGGTTCTCCCCGAGTGTCGGGAAGACGCGCAGCAGAAAGTCGCGGCTCGGGATCGGCTGCCCGATTTCGAGTGAGGCGTGCCACGCTGCCAGCATCGAGAGGTCATTCTCGTCGAGATCTTGCACGGCACGCGCGTAGTGGCTGGCGAGGTGCTCTTCGGGGATGTCATCGACCCATGCGCGGATCAGTTCGCCGAGGAGTTGGCGGCGCGCTTCGCGGCCCACCGACTCGATGATCACGCGGATCGCGTCGTGGGGTTCGATGAAGCAGAGTGGCATGGGGTTCGGCGGGTCCTGATCGGATCGACTGCGGACACCGTAGGTGTCGCGTCGGACGGATCGGAGCAGGAGTTCGCGGGGTAGCAACGACGGCTTCCGGGTGCAGGGGTTTCGTCGCGCGCGCCGGCCGCTGCGCCGAGTCGTCGGGGCGTTGCGCGGCGTGCGGCACCGAACTTGCGCCGCACGCCTCGCGTGCTCGTCACGACGTAGAGCGTCGCGTGGTGAGAGTCGCCGACTGGCAGCTCGGCGAGGTCGCGGCGCGGACGCGCGCGGTGATCGTGCCGGTGCGGCGCACCCCCTTGACCAGCACGCCCCAACGGCCCGATGCTGGAGCGGTCAAGGTGACCGTGCGCGTGCGACCGGCGACGGTCAACCGGATCGTGATGCGGCTGCGGCAGCCGGCCGCGACCGTCCCACGTACCCGCACACGCGTGCCGGTGCGCGTGACCGCAGCAACCGCAAGCGCCGCCGAACGCCGGGGCGCCGTGGCTGACGTCGGGGCCGGCGTCGCGGTCGAGCTCGCGGTCGGGGTCGGGGTCGGGGTCGGGGCGGTGGTCGGCGTTGCGGTGGCCACGCTCGGAGTCGGAGTCGGCGTTGATGGCAGCGGGACGTTGATCGTCGTCGAGGTGCTCGCGGAGTTGTTGGCCGCATCGACCGCAGTGGCAGTCACCGTACGGTTGCCGTAACGCAGCTGCGGGAGCGTAAAGGACTCCGAGACCGTGCCGCTTGGAGACTGACAGGGCAACACCTCGCGGTAGTCACAGGCCTTCTCGGAGGTGCCGACAAGCTCGCCATCGACTCGTAGTTCGAGCCGCTTGATCCCGGTTTGGTCACTGCCGGAAACCGTCGCCACCCCAGACGCAACCCCAGCGAGCCCAACGACCGGCGGCACGGCGTCGGCGACCCGGACGCCAGCACCGTAGAGGCGTCTCGTTACCGCGTGCTGTTTTACACCTGGCAGGCAGGGTGCGGTCGTACACCGAACCCCGAGCCGTAGCCAACGCGACGGTGGGATCGGGTCGATCGCCTCTGGCACCGACACCGCTCCGGGCTTTCCGCCCTTGCCGTAGGGGTTGTCGTAGCCGTAGCCGCCGGACGAGGATTCGAGTACGCCGTTCCAGTTCTCATCGGTGACCATCCCAGTTACCCCGGCGCGCAAGCCGGTGATGGCAAGCCCATCGGGCACATCGAATCGTAGGTAGCCATAGGTGCCGACCGGCATCTCGCTGGCGCCGAAACTCGTGCGAATGCCGAGCGCGCCGGCGAAGGTGTTGAAACCGTCGGCATCATCTTCGAGCGTGCTGTTGCAGCGGTCGGTGAAGCGGATCCCCTCGGGTGCGTTCGTCTCAAACGTCCACGAGAGGTTCACGCCATCAGCCAGCGAGCAGCTCATCACCTCGTAGCTGCCGGGCGACGTAGAGATTGGCGCAGCGATCGCCGCCACAGCAGCAGATGGTGCGGTGAGCGCAGCGGCTGCGATCGCACTGGCGACGATGGCGAGGCGCTTGCTGGTGCTGGTGGGGTTCATCGGCTTGCTCCAAGGGTGGCAGGCGGCGCTGCGCCGTGGCGAGTGGGTTGTTGCTGCCAGTACCGCGCGGTCGTCGCGCGTGGGCGCCGGTAGGCGGTCCACGCCGCGCTACCCCCCGTCCATCGCGCCCAAAGTCGCGCTGGACGGGTCGCCTGCGCCAGCGTGACGCTGCGCTTGGCGGCGGTGCGCAGCTGCCAGCGCCCGCGCGTACGGATCGCGACCTGGAGCCGCGCGCGACCGGCTGGCGCCGCCGCCGTGATGGTGAGCTGCTGGGTGCGCCAGCGCACCCGTAGCCGCGACGGTGCCGGCAGTGCGGTCGCCGATCCGTCGAGCCGCAGCGCTGAGGCCATTCCGGCCGCCGGGGCAGGCGTCGGCGTTGCGGTCGCCGCGTTCGGAGTCGGGGTCGGCGTCGGAGCGGGCGTGCTCGTTGGTAGCGGCGTTGCGTCGGGCAGGGCGAGCGCTTTGAGCTCGCTCAGGCCGGCGGCGTCGGCGGTCGCTGCTCCGTCGAGCAGCCGGGCGCCGTCGAGCTGAGGGCCGCTCTCGGTGACCCACCGTTCGACCTGCTCGCGGGTGGCAGCCGGTTTGAGCGCGCGCAACGCGGCGATCGTCGCCGAGACCATCGCCGCCGCGTTGCTGCTGCCTCCGGTCCAGCTGCCCTCCACGCCTGAGGCAGCATCGAAGCCGGTCATCCCGCCGCAACCGGGAGCGACGAGCACCGTTCGCCAGTCGCGGCTCGCGAACGGGCACCAGCCACCACTCAGATCGCCGGCGCCGACGGCGAGCACGCCGGGCGTCGAGGCCGGCCAGGTCGTGTTCGCGCCGGCGGCGTTCCCCGCCGACGCCACAAATGAGGTGTCGCCGGCCGCTTGGCCACTGCTGACGAGCCCCTCCATCAGCAGCTCGCTGGTGGAGGAGACCGCTGCAACGCCGATCGAGAGGTTGGTCGCAGCGATTTGGATGCCGTGTTGATAGGCCCAGTTGCGGCAGAGCGTGGTGCCGCGGATGATCGCGTCGTCGAGGAAGCCGCCGGTTGCCAGGCTCGCGCGTACGCTGATGATCCTCGCGCCCGGCCAGATCCCGACGGTGCCCCAGCCGTTGCGAGGCGCGGCGATCTGCGCGGCGAGCATCGTGCCGTGCATCGCTTCGGGGTCGTCGGGCGATGGCGTGCCCGGCATGCCATCGGTGATCGACAGGCGCGCAACAATCGGCCCGTCCGCGCTGTCGGCCGGCGTGTCGGGCGTGACGGCGACACCGGTGTCGATCAGGCAGATCGCCGGGCGCTCGGCTGGCGCCGGCCACCGGGCATCCGGGACCCCCGCGATCCAGTCCAGATGGGTGGCGCGCAGCTGCGGCGAGGCGACCGCCTCGGCCGCCGCCGGCGCAGGCCACATGGCAGCGGCGCCGGCCGCCGTGGTGAG